>CACLGW010000005.1 GCA_902606525.1 uncultured Bacteroidota bacterium
AAAATTGAGACTGTTTCTGAAAAGGGGAAAAACCCAATCATTAAACTTATCTCGCACGATAAGCAGTTAGTTGGATATGTTGCATCTAAGATTCGATCTTTTAGAAAACCAGAGCCATATAAGGGAAAAGGTGTAAAATTTGTAGGTGAAAATATACGGAGAAAAGCAGGTAAATCAGCATAATTTAGAATCATGGGATTAACAAAATTAGATCGTAGAAAAAGAATTCGAAACAGAATTCGAAAAATTATTAGTGGCACTCCAAGTTTTCCTCGCTTGTCTATATACAGGAGTAATAGAGAAATCTACGCACAGATTATAGACGATAAAAATGGAAAAACTATTATAGCAGCATCTTCTCGTGAGAAGGAAATTAGCAATATGAAATTAGTAGGTAAAATTGAAATTGCGTCTTCAGTTGGGAAAAGAATCGGTGAACTAGCATCTAAAGCAGGTCTTTTGGAGGTTAAATTTGATCGTGGAGGATATTTATATCATGGTAGAGTCAAAGCACTTGCCGAAGGAGCGCGTGAGAGTGGATTAAAATTTTAATTAGCATATGTATCAAGATTATAAAAATGTAGAATTAGTAAAGCCTGCTGGTTTAGATTTAAAAGATAGATTAGTTGGGGTACAACGTGTAACTAAAGTTACAAAAGGAGGACGTGCATTTGGTTTTTCTGCAATAGTTGTGGTGGGTGATGAAAACGGTATTGTAGGCCAAGGTTTAGGAAAATCAAAAGAAGTTTCAGAAGCAATTGCAAAAGCTGTTGAAGATGCAAAGAAAAATTTGATTCGTATCCCTATTGATAAGGGTACATTACCTCATGAACAAAAAGGTAAATTTGGCGGTGCCCGTGTGTTTTTAAAACCTGCTTCTGAAGGTACTGGAGTGATAGCAGGGGGTGCAGTACGCGCTGTATTAGATGCTGTAGGTGTTCATAATGTCCTTTCTAAGTCTCAAGGTTCATCTAATCCTCATAATGTTGTCAAAGCAACTTTTGATGCATTATTACAACTAAGAAACCCTCAACGTATTGCAGAGCAAAGGGGAATTTCTATCGATAAAGTTTTTAATGGATAACAATATATAAGATGGAAAAAATAAAAATAAAACAAGTCAAAAGTAGCATCAAGCGTTTGCAAAGTCAAAAAAGAACTTTGGAGTCTTTAGGACTTAGAGGCATTGGAAAAGAAGTTTCCCATGAGTCAACTCCAAGTATATTAGGAATGATAGAAAAAGTAAAACATTTGGTATCGGTTACTAAATTATAATCAATTCGTTATGAGTTTAGAAAATTTAAGTCCTGCTAAAGGATCTACTAAAGGAGCTGGAAAACGCCTAGGAAGGGGCCAGTCTTCTGGAAAAGGTGGTACTTCGACACGTGGCCATAAAGGGGCAAAATCTCGTTCAGGTTACTCAAAAAAAATTGGATTTGAGGGTGGACAAATGCCTTTACAAAGACGTGTTCCTAAATTTGGATTCAAAAATATAAATAGAAAAGATTACCGAGGGATAAACTTGGATACAATTCAAGACCTGATATCGGATAAAAAAATTCAAAAAGAATTAAAAATTGAGCAATTAATTGAGTTGAGATTAGCGCATAAAGATGATTTAATTAAAATTTTAGGCAGAGGGAAATTAGATAGTCCAATTAAAATTTTTGCACATAAATTTTCATTATCAGCCAAAGCAGCAATTGAAAAAATGGGAGGAGAAGCTATAAATATATAATTTATCCATAAATGAAAAAAGTTTTAGAAACCCTTTATAATATCTATAAAATTGAAGAATTGCGCGATCGTGTTCTTCTTACTTTAGGGATGTTATTGGTATATCGAATTGGAGCACAAGTCGTTTTACCAGGGATAGACCCTGTTCAGCTAGCAGCTTTGAGTAGCCGTACTGATGGGGGAGGTCTTTTAGGAATCTTAAATGCCTTTACAGGAGGAGCTTTTGCTAACGCTTCTGTATTCGCTTTGGGAATTATGCCTTACATTTCCGCTTCAATCGTAGTTCAACTGATGGGTATTGCCGTTCCTTATCTCCAAAAACTTCAGAAAGAAGGAGAGAGTGGAAGAAAGACAATTAATCAGATTACAAGATGGCTGACTATCGGTATTTGTATTGTTCAAGCACCAGCATATTTATTTGGTTTAAGTGCACTAGGGGTTCCTGAGAGTGCATTTATTCTTGGTAAAGGGCCCATGTTTATAGGTTCTTCTGTAATTATTCTTGTCACAGGCACTATTTTTGCTATGTGGTTGGGTGAAAAAATTACAGATAAGGGTATTGGTAACGGCATATCTCTTCTAATTATGGTTGGAATTATTGCAAACCTACCCCTATCTTTCACGCAGGAATTTGTATCCAGGGTATCAGAAAATAACGGTGGTCTAATGCTAATTTTAATTGAATTGGTTTTATGGATAGTTATTATACTTTTGTCTGTTTTATTAACACTTGCAGTCAGACGCATTCCAGTACAATATGCTCGAAGACAGGCAGGAGGAAACACCTCTAGCAGATCTATATATGGATCACGCCAATATATACCTCTTAAATTAAATGCCTCTGGAGTGATGCCTATTATATTTGCCCAGGCTCTGATGTTTGCTCCAGTATATCTTGGAAGTGCATTAGGCGACTCAGACACAGGACAATGGATTCAAGCAAATTTTTCTGACATATTTGGATTGTGGTATAATATATTATTTGCTGTTCTGATTATTGTATTTACTTATTTTTATACAGCTATAACAGTTCCTACAAACAAAATGTCTGATGATTTAAAACGAAGTGGTGGTTTTGTACCTGGTATACGACCTGGAAACGAAACATCAGAATATTTAGATACAGTTATGTCGCACATAACTTTTCCAGGATCTCTTTTCCTTGCTGGAATTGCAGTATTTCCTGCGGTCGTTGTAAAGCTTATTGGTATTCAACAAGGATGGGCCCTTTTTTATGGAGGAACTTCCCTTTTGATTATGGTGGGCGTTGCTATAGATACCATTCAACAAGTCAACTCTTATTTACTAAATAGACATTATGATGGACTGATGAAATCAGGTAAAATGAGAAGGAGTATAAGTTAATATATGGCAAAACAAGAAGCAATAGAACAAGAGGGTACTATTATAGAGGCATTGTCCAATGCAATGTTTCGTGTAGAATTAGAAAACGGTCATGTTGTGACTGCTCATATCTCAGGAAAAATGCGTTTGCATTACATTAAACTATTGCCAGGTGATAAGGTCAAATTAGAAATGAGCCCTTATGATCTATCGAAAGCTAGAATAACATTTAGATTTTAAAATATTCAACAATTGGTATGAAAGTGAGAGCATCATTAAAAAAACGAAGTGCAGATTGTAAAATCGTTAGACGGAAAGGGCGTCTGTACGTTATAAATAAAAAGAACCCTAGATTTAAACAAAGACAAGGTTAATTATGGCTAGAATATCAGGAGTAGACATTCCAAAGCAAAAAAGAGGAGTCGTTTCTTTAACTTATATTTTCGGTATTGGCAGAAGTCGAGCACAATCTATTTTGATATCAGCAAAAGTAGATGAAAGTAAAAAAGTTCAAGACTGGACAGATGAAGAAACATCTAGAATTCGAGAAGCCGTTTCTTCCTTCAAGATTGAAGGTGAGCTGCGTTCAGAGGTGCAATTAAATATAAAGCGTTTAATGGATATAGGAAGTTATCGAGGTATTCGACACAGAACAGGCCTTCCGTTACGCGGACAACGAACAAAAAACAATTCGCGTACTAGAAAGGGAAAACGTAAAACTGTAGCAAATAAAAAGAAAGTAACTAAATAGCAATCCCCAATTATATGGCTAAAACAGCAGGTAAAAAAAGAAAAGTAATCGTCGAGTCCATTGGTGAAGCACACATTACGGCTTCCTTTAATAACATTATAATTTCTCTCACGAATAATAAAGGAGAAGTCATTTCCTGGTCTTCAGCTGGAAAGATGGGCTTTAGAGGTTCTAAAAAAAACACTCCTTATGCAGCACAAACCGCTGCTGAAGATTGTTCAAAGACGGCTCAAGAAGCTGGTTTACGTAAAGTAAAAGTATTTGTAAAAGGTCCTGGTAATGGACGTGAATCTGCAATTCGTTCACTTCACAATAGTGGAATTGAAGTTTTAGAAATCATTGATGTTACCCCACTTCCACATAACGGTTGTAGACCTCCAAAAAGAAGAAGAGTATAATAAAAATAACCTTGGATTGATATTAAGCTATCAAAGGAAGCAACCTTAAATCGTAGTGTTCAATCCAAATATAAAACCAATTAAATGGCAAGATATACTGGTCCAAAAACAAAAATTGCTCGTAAATTTGGCGAGCCAATCTTTGGAGACGATAAATCCTTTGAAAAAAGAAATTATCCTCCAGGACAACATGGAAATGCAAAGCGAAGAGGGAAGAAATCGGAATATGCAATTCAATTAATGGAAAAGCAAAAGGCGAAGTTTACTTATGGTATTTTAGAGCGCCAATTTCGAAACCTTTTTGAAAAAGCAAGTAGGAGTAAAGGTGTAACCGGTGAGGTTTTGTTGCAATTGTGTGAATCAAGACTAGACAACATTGTTTATCGTTTTGGTTTATCAACCTCTAGAAGAGGCGCTAGACAATTGGTGTCACACCGACATATAACTGTAAATAATTCTATAGTAAATATACCCTCATACCAAGTAAAAGTGGGAGACGTTGTAGGGGTTAGAGAAAAATCTAAGTCTTTAAACATAATTGTAGAAGCAAAAGAAAAGGATTCATCGATATATGAGTGGCTGAGTTGGAATAAAGACCAGCTTCAGGGAACATATGTAAGTTTACCTGAGCGAATACAAATTCCCGAAAATATTAAAGAACAACTAATAGTCGAACTATATTCTAAATAAGTAAACAGAAGCAAATTATGGCAATATTGAATTTTCAAAAACCCGATAAAGTAATTATGATTGATTCATCCGAATTCGAAGGTAAATTTGAGTTTCGCCCTCTCGAACCCGGATATGGATTAACAGTTGGAAACGCACTGAGGCGTGTTTTACTGTCTTCTCTAGAAGGCTTTGCAATTACTTCTGTAAAAATAGAAAACGTTGAACACGAATTCTCAACAATTTCTGGAGTAGTTGAAGATGTTACAGAAATCATTCTAAACCTCAAGCAAGTCCGATTTAAAAGACAAATTGAAGAACAAGATGAAGAAAAAGTTTCTATCTCTATAGGAGGTCAAGAAAAGCTAAAAGCTGCAGATATTCAAAAATTTATTTCAGGTTTTCAGGTGTTGAACCCTGACTTGGTAATTTGTAATTTAGAAAAAAGCATGCAGTTAAATATGGAAATAACGATTGAAAAAGGAAGAGGGTATGTCCCAGCAGAAGAAAATAAAAGAACTAGCACTGAACTTGGGGTGATCGCTATTGATTCTATTTTTACTCCTATAAAGAATGTAAAGTATAGTATTGAAAATTTTAGAGTAGAGCAAAAGACAGATTATGAAAAACTCATATTTGAAATTATTTCAGATGGCTCTATTCATCCAAAGGATGCTCTTACTGAAGCAGCTAAAACATTAATTCACCATTTTTTACTGTTTTCAGATGAAAGAATTACTCTAGAAGCTGACGAAATAGCTCAGACAGAGACATATGACGAAGAGTCTCTTCACATGCGTCAATTATTAAAAACTAAGTTAGTTGATATGGATCTATCGGTTAGAGCATTAAACTGCCTTAAGGCAGCTGAAGTGGATACTCTAGGAGATTTAGTTTCCTACAATAAAAACGATTTGATGAAATTCAGAAATTTTGGAAAAAAATCATTAACTGAGCTTGAGGAATTGGTAGTTCTTAAAGGTCTTTCATTTGGTATGGACTTAGTTAAATACAAATTAGATAAAGATTAATTTACATTTTTAAACAAAAAAAATGAGACACGGAAAAAAAGTAATGCATTTAGGTCGAAAAAAGGCCCACAGAAAATCAATGCTAGCTAATATGGCTTGTTCTCTAATTGAACATAAACGAATCAATACTACCTTAACTAAAGCTAAAGCTCTCAAGCAATTTATTGAACCATTAATTACAAAATCTAAATCAGATTCTACTCACAACAGAAGACTAACTTTCTCTTCGTTGAGAAATAAAAGTGCAGTTGTAGAGTTATTTAGAGATGTTGCTGTAAAAGTAGGTGATAGACCAGGAGGATATACCCGAGTAATTAAACTTGGAAATCGTCTTGGTGATAATGCTTCTATGGCAATGATAGAATTGGTTGATTTCAATGAGGTTTACACTTTAGAAGCTAAGCCTAAGAAAAAGTCAAGGAGAAGAGCCGGTGGTAAAGCTAAAAATCAAAGTATTAAGAAAACTAAAGATATTATTGAAAAAGGTTCAATTGAGGATGAACTTTCAACAAAAGAAGCAATCACAAATTTACCATCTAAATCACAAACTAAATCTGATAAGGATGAAAAGAAAAGTCAATAGTATTTTTTAAAACCCAATTATATTAAAGGATAAACGTTTTAGTTTATCCTTTTTTTTGGTTTATTTTGTATAAATGGAATATAGATCTAAAAATAAAGCATTCGTACTTCTTGCAGATGGGACTCAGTTTTTTGGTAAGTCTATAGGAATTTTGGGAAGTGCTTTTGGAGAAATTTGTTTTAATACTGGTATGACAGGCTATCAGGAAATTTTTACCGATCCGTCATATTATGGTCAACTTATGGTAACTACCAATACTCATATTGGAAACTATGGAGTTATTAAAGAAGAATCTCAATCCAAGGCAATTTCAATTTCAGGTTTAATATGTAAGGATTTTAGCTTTAATTACTCTCGCCCTTCTGGGGAAGAGTCCTTACAGAGCTATTTGGAGCATCACAAACTGGTTACCATTTGTGATGTTGACACTCGTGCATTAGTAAATTATATACGTGAAAATGGTGCGATGAATGCGGTGATTTCAACTGAAACTGGAAAAGAAGAATATTTATTTAAAAAATTATCTGAAGCTCCAATTATGGAAGGTTTAGAATTAGCATCAAAGGTTTCCACTCAAGAAGCTTATACCCTAGGTAATCCTGATGCTAAATACAAAATTGCAGCCCTAGATTTAGGAATAAAGAGAAATATTTTAAATCATATGATCGAACGGGATATGTTTGTTAAAGTTTTTCCATACAATACAACTTATGAACAGCTTGAAGCATGGAATCCAGATGGCTATTTTATTTCAAACGGCCCTGGTGATCCGCAACCTCTAAAAGAAGCTCAATCTGTTGCTAAAGCCATTATAGAAAATAATAAGCCTCTGTTTGGAATTTGTTTAGGACATCAAATCATAGCTTTAGCTAACGGTATTCCTACCTTTAAGATGTTTAATGGACATCGTGGAATTAATCATCCTGTAAAAAACTTAATAACAGGAAAAGGTGAAATCACTTCTCAAAACCACGGATTTGCAGTAGATATGAAAGCAGCTAAAGATCATCCAGAAATTGAAATTACTCATGTCCATCTTAATGATCAAACTCTAGCAGGTATGCGTATGAAAAACAATAAATGTTTTTCAGTTCAATATCATCCTGAGGCTGGACCAGGGCCAAATGATGCAACCTATCTCTTTGATATTTTTAAAGATTATATAAATAATTAAATTAGAATTAAAACTATATGAGTATTATCATTAAAGTACACGCTAGACAGATATTTGATTCAAGGGGAAACCCTACAGTTGAAGTTGATGTAATAACAGAAAATGGAGTTATGGGAAGGGCTGCTGTCCCTTCCGGTGCCTCAACAGGAGAGCATGAAGCTGTTGAAATGCGAGACGGGGGAAATTCTTACATGGGAAAAGCAGTCACTAAAGCGATTGAAAATGTAAATAAAGAAATTTCTGAAGAAATAATTGGAGTATCAGTTTTTGAGCAGGAGCATTTGGATAATATAATGATTAAACTGGATGGCACACAAAATAAATCAAGACTCGGTGCCAATGCAATTTTAGGTGTTTCATTAGCTGTTGCAAAAGCAGCAGCTAATGAACTTGGACTTCCACTTTATCGATATATTGGTGGTGTAAGTGCAAATACACTTCCTGTACCTATGATGAATATCATAAATGGTGGTTCTCATTCTGATGCCCCAATAGCATTCCAAGAATTTATGGTTATGCCTGTTGGAGCTTCTTCATTTACAGAAGCAATGAGGATGGGTTCCGAGATTTTTCATAACCTTAAAAATGTTTTACATCAACGGAATTTAAGCACCGCTGTAGGAGATGAAGGTGGTTTTGCACCGAAATTAGATGGGACAGAAGATGCTTTAGAAACTATCATTAAGGCAATTAAAAATGCAGGATATAAATCAGGTTCTCAGGTAATGATAGCATTAGATTGTGCAGCTGCTGAATTTTATAAAGACGGTATTTATGATTATACACTTTTCGAAGGAGAGAAAGGATTAAAGAGAAATTCCAAAGAACAAGCAACTTATCTTGCAGATTTAGCAAAAAAATACCCAATTATTTCTATTGAAGATGGGATGGATGAAAACGATTGGGAAGGGTGGAAACTTCTTACCGAAATGACAGGAAATAAGATTCAACTTGTAGGTGATGATTTATTTGTAACTAATGTAAAACGTCTTAATAAAGGAATTGAAGAAGGAATTGCTAACTCAATTTTGATTAAAGTGAATCAAATTGGGACACTTTCAGAAACTATTGCTGCTGTTAAAATGGCTCATCGGGCTGGTTATACTTCGGTAATGTCACACCGGTCTGGAGAAACGGAAGACAACACAATAGCTGACTTAGCTGTTGCCCTAAATACTGGTCAAATAAAAACAGGATCAGCTTCACGAAGTGACCGCATGGCAAAGTATAATCAACTTCTTAGAATTGAAGAAGAGTTAGATGATTTAGCTCACTTCCCTCAAGAAAAGGCTTTTAACCACTAAGAAAATAGGTAAACTAAAACTTTACCATAGACATAAAAATATAAAAGGATGAGCGAAAAAGTAAAACTAACATACAAAAACAAAGAATTTGAATTTCCCTTAATAAATGGTTCTGAAAATGAGAAAGGAATTGACATCAAAACACTTAGATCTCAAACAGGTTTGATTACATATGATCCAGGATATAAAAATACTGGATCATGTACCAGTCAAATAACTTTCCTAAATGGTGAAGAGGGGATCTTACGTCATAGAGGATATTCAATTGAAGATTTATGCAAAAATGCGAGTTTTTTAGAAGTAGCATTTCTCTTAATTTTTGGAAATATGCCTACAGAAAAAGAATTAAATCTATTGAATGATGAAATAAGAAAAGATTCTTTAGTAGATGAAGATTTAAAATTAATATTAAAAAGTTTTCCTAAATCAGCTCACCCAATGGGTATTTTGTCTTCTTTAACTTCAGGATTAATTGCATTTAATCCTTCTTCAGTTGATATTGAATCAGAAGACGATATGCGAGAAGCAATCATTATGTTAATAGCAAAATTCCCTATTCTAGCTTCTTGGACTCATAGAAAAGTAAAAGGACTTCCGCTTAATTATGCCAATACTTCACTTTCTTATGTCGAAAATATTGCCCACATGATGTTTAAGCTACCTCATCAAGACTTTAAACCTAATCCTGTAGTGGTCAATGCTTTAAATAAGTTATTGATTTTACATGCTGATCACGAACAAAACTGCTCTACCTCTACTGTACGAATTGTTGGTTCATCGGAAGCTGGGCTTTTTGCATCTGTATCCGCTGGTGTTTCAGCCCTTTGGGGTAGACTTCATGGTGGTGCTAATCAGGGTGTTATTGAAATGCTTAAAGCAATTAAAAGAGATGGTGGCGATACAAAAAAATTCATGGCTAGAGCAAAAGATAAGAATGACAGTTTTAGATTAATGGGTTTTGGTCATCGCGTGTACAAGAATTTTGATCCAAGGGCACGCATTATAAAAAAAACAGCTAATGAAGTTTTAGGTGAATTAGGAATCAACGATCCAATTTTAAATATTGCAAAAAGTCTTGAAGAGGAAGCACTTAATGATCCATACTTTATTGATCGTAAATTATACCCAAATGTTGATTTTTATTCTGGAATCATTTATCGTGCTTTAGGAATTCCAACAGAAATGTTTACGGTAATGTTTGCCATAGGTAGATTACCTGGATGGATTGCCCAGTGGGCAGAAATGAGAAGAAACAAAGAACCAATAGGAAGGCCTCGCCAAATTTATACAGGAAATACCGAGCGGACTATTTGAGATTAATCATATTTCTTCTATCGAAGGTGGTATATTTAAAACTTTTTGGGCATTAATTTTTTTAAAGAAACTGTGAATTCCTTTTCTGTCTGCAACTATTTTGATGTAGTGATTGTCAAGATAAATCGAGTATTCTTCAGACTTGCCTTTGTATAATTTTAATTTATAATAAGGAATGATAAGCCCATAAGTCTCTAGTAAACTTCTAAATCGAACGATAATTCCCTTTGGTCGCAATTCTATGTTACAAATATTAACGTTTTGATCTAGTACCAATAAATTATGGATATCAACTGATGAGCTTTTTATAATTAATTTTTCGGAGCCAATTCCCCCCAAGCCCCATCGTTTTTGAAGTGAAAATGCTTTCCCTACAAGTATATCAATAAGCTTCCTTTGATTTGAATCGTTGTATGAAATATTTAGTAACATACTATAAATATAGGCCATTAAACTAAGGCAGTATAATCAATTGATAATAATTATCTTTATTAACAAATTACAACATGAGTATGAATTATAATATTCATTTCAATAATCATATAAATGGCTTTTTAAAAGTTAAATTTCAAGTTGATGTAGACACTTTTGAGTTTCAAAAGACAAGAAAAGAATTCCAAGGAGATATTACATTACTTGTATTTCCATTATTAAAGTACATTAAAATAAATCCTGAAAAATTAGCTGAGGATATAGGTCATATTCTATTAAATGGTCATAAATCAGTTACAGGATACAATGTGGTGAAAGGATTTCTGAATTTAAGCTTAAGTGATACTTTTTATTTAGAACAATTTCAATCCATCTATAAATTAAAAAATTACGGTCATAAAACTTTAACTAAAGAATCACCTACTATGATGGTAGAATTTTCATCTCCAAATACAAATAAACCGCTTCACTTGGGTCATATTAGAAATAATGTATTAGGTTATTCAGTCGCTAGGATTCTTGAAGCAAATGGGAATCGCGTAATTAAAACTCAAATCATTAATGATCGTGGAATACATATTTGTAAATCTATGGTTGCCTGGAAGAAATTTGGGAAAGATGAAACTCCTTTAAATTCAAAAGTTAAAGGGGATCAGTTAGTAGGAAAATACTACATTATTTTTGAATCTGAATACAAAAAAGAAATACAAAGCCTCATTGATGACGGATTTACTAAAGAAGAGGCGAAGCAATCAGCTCCTTTAATGATAGAAGCTCAAAATATGCTTCGCCTTTGGGAAGCTAATGATCCGGAAATTCGTTCTTTATGGGAAAAAATGAATAAATGGGTCTATTCGGGCTTTAATACTACATATAAAAACTTAGGTGTTACTTTTGATTCTTACTATTATGAAAGTAGAACATATTTGCTTGGAAAAAAAATTATTAAAAGAGGCATCGAAAATAATATTTTTTATAAAAAGAAAGACGGCTCAGTTTGGATAGATCTTACAGATGAGGGCTTGGATCAAAAAATTCTTCTCCGAGCAGACGGAACTTCAGTGTATATGACTCAAGATCTAGGGACAGCTCTAAAAAGATTTGAAGACGAACCAAGTCTTAGAGGTATGGTCTATACGGTCGGTAATGAACAGGACTATCATTTTAAAGTTCTGTTTCTAATATTAAAAAAATTAGGTTTTGGTTGGACTAAATCTCTTTATCACTTAAGTTACGGGATGGTTGATTTACCGAGTGGTAAAATGAAAAGTCGAGAGGGTACTGTTATAGATGCTGATGATTTAATGAATGACATGATTAATCAAGCAAAACTTGTTTGTGAAGAGCATGGGAAGCTAGATTATTTACCCTCTGAAGAGCTTAAAAATTTATACCAAATAATTGGTCTTGGTGCGTTGAAATATTTCATTCTAAAGGTTGACCCAAAAAAAAATATTCTTTTTGATCCTTTAGTCTCCATTGATTTTAATGGAAATACAGGACCCTTCATTCAATATACTCACGCACGAATAAAAACAATGATTAAGCGTTCCTCAACACCGATTCGTGAATTTAAAACTACATTAATTCTAGAACCTAAAGAAAGAGAGTTAATAAAACTCCTAGGGAGCTATCCAGAACTTGTTAATCTTGCTGGCGAACAATACAGTCCAGCTATAATAGCGAATTATTTATACGATTTAGTTAAGAGTTATAACACTTTTTATCAAAATATATCTGTTTTAGGAGTTGATGATATAGAATTGAGAAATTTTAGAATTGCACTATCACAAAAAGTTGCTGAGGTGATATCAAGTTCGTCAGAACTTTTAGGTTTTAGTGTTCCAGATAGAATGTAAAAAAATCGCTCCATTGGAGCGATTTTAGGTCTTTATATAATATGTTAAAATGCTATTATAAGATATGTTAAGTTATTTGGAGTCGACGGCTAATTGATATACAACTAAACCGAATCCAATCTTATTAATGGCGTCACCTACGTTATATATTACATCCATCTGGAGTCCACCGAATATTCCGCTGTACCATCCTTCAGTTCCTGCCATGTATCCGATTGGATAAATAGCCCATCCTATTAATACAAACTTGCAAAGTGTTTTATGAGCTGATTGAACAGCTCCACCTGCAGCGGCTGCCAATTTTGAAGCACCACCCATCCAGATTTCATATACGATGTAAAAATAAGCAATACCGGATACAAGACCCCAAATTTGGGCTTGACTTGTATAAACAGCTTCTCCAAAGTAACCAGTAACTAACATTACAATAGAGGCAAAAATCATTTTCCACATTAATTGTTTTGTTGCACCGGCTGCTTTAAGGATTAAATAAAACTCAACACACATTAAAGGTACAGTTAGTATCCAATCTACATATCTAAAAAATGTAGGAGAGGTCATATTAGTTGCCCAATAGTCACGCATGTACCAATAGTGAACTGCTGCAATGAACGTAATTAGACCTGACACCAAAATAGATGTTTTCCATTTGTTGTCAAATGAGTTCATTTGAAGAAAGAAGAACGCTGATGCTGCCATCATCGCCATACATCCTATGAAGAATGTGAATCCCACATAGTCGTCTGTGGCCATCGCTGGCACTACAGTCATTAAACTTAGAATTTTTTCCATGATTTAATCAATTATTTATTTTTGTTTAGATAAATTTAGAAAAAATTAAACTTATTTGCTTTGTTTTTAATAATTATTTTCTCTTGAAAGCATTAACTTCTTCATTTACAACAACTAAAAAATTTATATTTTATTTATTTATTACATTAATTTGTATTGTTTTCACGCTTTTTTGTTCTGAAAACCTTCAGAATATTGCTGCAAGCTTAGGGATTTTGTCCTTTGGTATCCTTCATGGAGCTAACGATATTAAAATTTTATCCAGTAAAAGAATGAAAATTAACTCTCTTTTCGGCGTGTCTTTATTGCTAATTTATTTAGTTGTGGTTTTTTTAGGTATATTATTATTCTACTTTATACCAGGTATAGCTTTAATAAGTTTTATTGCTGTTAGTTGTTATCACTTTGGAGAACAACATTGGGAAGATAAATTGAATGATATTAAAAGGCCGTTATTGTTTTATATTACTTATGGATCTTTAATTTTTTTAATGCTTTTCTCTTTTCATTATTCTCAAGTTGAGGAAATTATTTTTCAAATTTCGTCTGTTCATATACCGTATCAATTTTTTTTTGTTTCATTAATAATTATCGGTAATATTTTTTTAGTATGTATGTTTATTCAATTAAAAAAGATCAAACATATATTATTAGAAACATTGCTCTTAGGGATATTAGGTCTCCTTTTCTATACAGCATCTTTGCTTTTTGCATTTGGGCTTTACTTTGTAATATGGCATAGTTTACCTTCATTGAAGTCTCAAATCAAATATCTTTACAGTGAAAAAGAGGATTCACCATATTTCAAATATTTTAAATCTGCCTTTTTATATTGGATCATGGCCTTAACTGGATTAATGGCAATATATTTTTTTGGTAGCCTTCCAAAAGATCAATACTTATCAGTTTTCTTCTCATTTTTGGCTGCTATTACATTTCCACATGTTATCGTAATGGGTTTAATGTTTCATTCACCTAAATTGAATAGCAGTTAATTAACACGCATTCCTTACTTTTGTTTAAACTCAAATTAAAGTCAAAATGTTTGATAATCTTAGTAGCAAATTAGATAAAGCTTTTCAGGTACTTAAAGGACATGGGAAAATTACTGAGATTAATGTAGCTGAGACACTTAAAGAAGTAAGAAGAGCGCTATTAGATGCAGATGTAAATTTTAAAATTGCAAAAGAATTTACAGTTAAAGTTAAAGAAAAGGCAATTGGGCAAAAGGTTTTAACAAGTTTACAACCGGGTCAACTAATGGTTAAAATTGTTAAAGACGAGTTGACCAATCTCATGGGAGCAGAATCTGTAAACATGAATTTAAAAGATGAGCCTTCCGTAATTTTAATGTCAGGACTTCAAGGTTCAGGAAAGACAACCTTTTCAGGTAAATTAGCACTCTATTTACAAAAAAAATATAAGAAAAGACCTTTACTGGTAGCCTGTGATGTTTATCGTCCTGCAGCAATTGATCAATTAGGAGTTATAGCTGAACAAGTTGGCGTTTCTTTGTATGAGGATCGGGACCAAAAAGATCCAGTCAAAATTGCAATAGCTGCCTTAAAAAATGCCAAAAAGAATAAAAACGACGTAGTTATAATTGATACTGCTGGTCGTCTTGCTATTGATAAAATTTTAATGGATGAGATAAAATCAATTCACTCTGCTACAAAACCTTCAGAAACTCTTTTTGTTGTTGATTCTATGACAGGACAAGATGCTGTAAATACTGCCAAGGCTTTTAACGATATATTAAATTTTGATGGGGTAATCCTAACAAAGTTAGATGGAGACACAAGGGGTGGGGCAGCTTTATCTATTAAATCTGTTGTTGACAAACCGATTAAATTTATTGGTACTGGAGAAAAAATGGAGGCACTTGATGTTTTTTATCCGGATCGAATGGCAGATAGAATACTTGGAATGGGTGATGTGGTTTCTTTAGTAGAAAGAGCCCAAGAACAGTTTGATGAAGAGCAAGCTCGACGTATCAATAAAAAAATTTCAAAAAATCAATTTGGATTTGACGACTTCCTTTCCCAAATTCAGCAAGTGAAGAAAATGGGAAATATGAAGGATTTAATGGGTATGATTCCTGGAGTAGGAAAAATTACTAAAGGAATGGAAATAGACGATAATGCTTTTGTGGGTATTGAAGTTATTATCAGTTCAATGACTCCTATAGAAAGATCTCAACCCCAATTGATTAACCATAGTAGAAAACTCCGAATTGCCAAAGGTTCTGGTAAATCTATTCAAGAAGTAAACCAGTTAATCAAGCAATTTGAACAAATGGGTAAGATGATGAAAATGATGCAGGGTGGTAGAGGTCAGCAAATGATGCAAATGATGCAAAATATGCGATAAAAAAATATATGACAATACTAGATGGAAAAAAAACCTCAAACGAGATAAAAGAGGAAATCAAAACAAAAGTATCCGCTATGAAAAATATCGGACAGCGACCTCCTCATCTCGCGGCAGTTTTAGTTGGAAATGATGGAGCTAGTCTTACTTACGTTGGAAGCAAGGTTAGGTCTTGTAAATATGTTGGTTTTGATTCTACTTTGATAAATTTAGAATCGAATATTAGCGAAGTGGATCTTTTAAAACATATTCATGATTTAAATCAGGATGAAAATCTTGATGGATACATTGTTCAACTACCACTTCCTAAACATATAGATGAACAAAAAATTCTCTTAGCCATAGATCCTAAAAAAGATGTTGATGGTTTTCATCCTACTAACTTTGGTAGAATGACCCTTGAGCTGAATGCCTTTATTCCAGCAACACCCTTTGGAATAATGGAGTTGCTAGAGCGGTACAAAATTTCTACCAATGGAAAACATTGTGTAGTGGTGGGACGAAGTCATATTGTAGGTCGTCCAATTAGTATTTTAATGAGTCAGAAGGGACCAGCTGGAAATGCTACAGTGACTGTGGCTCATAGTCAAACAGAAAATTTAGAGAAACTCACACGAAGTGCAGACATTGTTGTAATGGCCTTAGGAATACCTGAGTATCTTACAGCTGATATGGTTAAAGAAAATGCTGTTATTATAGATGTTGGAATTACCAGAGTTCCCGATAAAAAACACCCAAAAGGATATTCGATTAAGGGTGATGTTGCTTATGAAGAAGTTGCAAAAAAAGCTAGTTTTATAACTCCAGTGCCAGGTGGTGTTGGCCCGATGACAATTGCTATGTTATTAAAAAATACTTTATTAGCTAGAAGCTGGAATTAGCCTTAGGATTTTCAATTGCATTAAAGATTTGTAAAATCAAATAGGCAAAAAGAACTCCAGTCAAAATCAAAACCATTGTTAGATAACCCTCAGCTGAAAATGAAAGTCTTATTAAAATTGTAGCAATAATAAAACCCGTATTTCTTATTAATTTACTGTACTCTTCTGTATAACGGAATGATATAAGAAGAATTACAACATCAGCTAAAATTAATAATGTAAAAAATTGGTTAAAGAAAAGACCACCAATAGTTACAATACTTTTTTGACTAATAAGCTTAATAATCCAATCACCGAGAGAAGATAAAAGCATTACTCCTAAAACTCCAAAAAGTATTACGCTAACAATTTTTTTTGATGTAATAAATCTCACTAATCGAGATTCGACTACAGGTTTTTTTGGTAAGATTTGTTTACTTCGATTAAATAAAAATATTAAAAGAAACAATACTAAAAATCCAATTAAATCAACAACTAATTCAAGATTGTGTGAACTGTTCATCCAATTATCTGCTAGGTCCATTTGGGGTATATCTCTAAAAATTTCTCGAATAACAATTAATGAAATTATTTCAAATTGTTTGGAAACACAAGATGTGAAGGATCTTGGTAAGTAAAAAAGAAGTAAATAGATCTCATAAACCAGAATTAGTGAAAAAGGAGTATAAATGGCAGAAATTGGATCATTAAATAGCTCTGGATGAAGTGAGGGTAATAATACTATTCCTTGAGATTTAAGAAAAATTATTCCCAAATGGATAATAAAGCCTAAAGAAGCTAGTATTAAAATAATTTTCTCGATTAATTTTTGTATTCTAACCGCGAACACCGATGCAAAAATTTTCTCGAATGTTAAATAAAATGAATTCATTTATTAGGAAATAAATAATTGATTTATGTTTTTAAAGCTTTTAAATTCTAATGCATTTTCGGATGGGTCATAAAAGAACATAGTTTGCTGTTCACCAGGTAATCCCTCAAATCGAAGGTAGGGAGGGATTTGGAATTCAATTTTATTGTCTTTCAACTTTTGGCTAAAAGTACTGAATACATTCCATTCTAGGACTACTCCAAAGTGTGGTATTGGCACTGATTTCCCATCTACTTCATTAAAATGTTTATGCCCTTCATGATTTTTGTCCTCATGTAAAACTAGTTGATGTCCAAAAAGAGAGTAGTCTGCCCATTCATTAGAGTATCTTCCAGGGTTGCAGCCTAAAATATTTTCATAAAAATATTTTGAAGTTTTAAGATCCTTAACAGGAATAGCTAGATGAAACGGTGATAATAATGCCATAAGTAAAGGTACATAATTTTAGTTCAAGGCTATGATAAAGTGGTATCTTTACGTATTATGGAAAAAACATTACAGGATAAAGTTAATATCGGTAACGCATTACCAATAATGGAAGCATTTTATACAATTCAAGGGGAGGGATATCACAAAGGGAGTGCGGCTTATTTTGTCCGCATTGGAGGCTGTGATATTGGCTGTCATTGGTGTGATGTTAAGGAAAGCTGGGATTCTCAAAAACATCCTGTTACACTTGTTCATGATATTGTTTCACAAGCGATAAAGTATTCCAATATAATTGTAATTACTGGTGGTGAGCCTTTAATGTGGAATATGATGCCTTTGACAAAAGCCTTAAAGGAAAAAAAAATTCAAATTCATATCGAAACTTCGGGTGCATACAAAATTACAGGTCATTGGGATTGGTTTTGTCTTTCACCAAAAAAGAATAAATTACCTACTCAAGCTGCTTTCTCTTGTGCCGATGAACTCAAGGTTATAATTTATAACAATGATGATTTTCGATTTGCTGAAAAACAAGCAGAAAAAGTAAATAGAAATTGTATTTTATATTTACAACCTGAATGGACTAAAAGAGATAAAATGATGCCTTTAATAGTAAATTATATTTTACAAAATCCTAAATGGAAAGTTTCCTTACAAACTCACAAATATTTGAATGTTCCTTAATTATAGATTAGATATTTTTTCCGAATTTTTTTAAAGGCAATAAGTTTGGATTTCCAACTTTTTCTAATTTCTTCTTCGCTTATTCCAGAAATTAATTGTTGCTCTAAATCATCATTACCGACAATTCGACTAAATCCTTTCAAAAAAAAATTGTTTGACTTAGGGAAATTTCCGTATGCTTCCATAAGCCATTTTAACTCCAGCTGATTTGGCCTAATAACTTGAGTCAGATTCTTTCCATAACATAGAATATTTTTAAATTTTGGATTTTTTGATCCAAAATTAGATACAGGAGTAAAGGAGAAATTATTTTTTGGAAGTTTCGGATGTCCATATATTTGAAATTGGAAGTTAGTTCCCCTACCTACACTTATAACTGTTGGTTCCAAGAGGCACAAGCTTGGATATAATGCTATTGATTGAGCATTAGGAAGATTAGGAGAAGGTCTAACAGATGTTTCATAAGTAGTGTCCCGAGAATAGTTTTCTACTGGGATAACTTTCAATTCGCAAATTATATTATTTTTTAACCATCTCTCTCCATTAATCATTTTAGCATATTCGCCAATAGTCATTCCATAGACAATTGGTACTGGATGTAATCCTAAGAAACTAGTATATTTTTTTTCCATTACTGGACCATCTACATAATGTAAGTTTGGATTAGGGCGATCCAATACTATTAAAGGTATATTATTTTCAGCACAGGCCTCCATAACATAATGTAAGGTTGAGAGATAGGTAAAAAAACGTACACCTACGTCTTGAAGATCAAAGAGCATTACTTCTATTCCATTTAATTGTTCAATCGAGGGTTTTTTATTTTTTCCGTAAAGTGAAATTATAGAAATTCCTGTTTTAGAATCTTGCTGATTTTTAATAAATTCTCCAGCATCAGCCTTTCCTCTAAAACCGTGTTCAGGTGCATAAATACTTTGTATGTCAACCTTGTTTTCTATCAAAAAATCTACAAGATGCTTGGTACCATTTTTTTCTTGAATTAAACTTGCTTGATGAGCAACAACCCCCACTTTTTTATTAGTCAGATGGTGTAAATAATTCTGTTTTTGATAAGATCCAGGAAGCAAAGTCTCCTGACATGAGGAGCCAAAGGAAGATAATAAGAAAAGCCAAAATAAAAATGTACTTTTGATAATATAACTATTAATTTTTTTATTTGAATATAGCATTGTTTTTTGCTCGTAAAATGCGAAGTCATAAACAGAACAAAAATACAGTTTCTGCACGAATAATCAATATTGCAATATTTGCTGTCTCCCTAGGAGTAGCTTCAATTATAATTGCATTATCAACAAGTAGAGGACTTCAAAAAGAAATTCAAAATAAGACAAGCGCTTTTAATGGTCATATTCTAGTAACTCTATTTGAAAATAATGAATCTAAAATTTCTATCCAACCATTTGAGGATTCAGACTTTTTGAGAAAACTAATCAGTAATAAAAAAAACATAAAAAGCTTTTATCCAGTAGCAATTAAACCTGGGATGTTAAAAACAGATTCTGATTTTGAAGGAATTTTATTTAAAGGTGTTACTGAAAATTTTGATTGGTCAATTTTAGATAGTTTTTTAGTAAAAGGGCGTTTTCCAAATTTTTCTAATACATCAAGTGAGGAAATTATGATTTCTGAAACCTTATCACGTTTATTAGATTTAAATGTGGGAGATAAAACTAACGCGTTTTTTCAAAATCAATTTAATCAGGCAATACCTAATAAAAGAAGTTTTACAGTTGCAGGCATATATTTTTCTGGTTTTCCTGACATAGATCGGAATTTAATTTATGGGGATTTAAGACAAATTCAAAGATTAAATCGATGGAATGATAATGAAATTGGAGGATACGAAATATTTGTAAATAATTTTTCAAATATTCAAAAAACAGCAGATCAAATATATAATAACCTACCTTCCGAATTGAATTCCATACCAATTTATAATCGTTTTCTAAGTATTTTTCAATGGATTGCATTATTTGATTTCAACGTTTTAATAATATTGATTGTCATGTTGCTTGTAGGAGTTATTAATATGGCAACTGCGATTTTAGTTTTAATTTTGGAACGTACTAAAATGGTAGGTTTATTAAAATCCATTGGAGCTAAGAATACGTTTATTCAAAAAATCTTTTTGTACAATGGTATTATAGTTATGTCTAAGGGTCTATTAATTGGAAATTTGATAGGGTTAGCTTTTTATTACTCTCAAAGCTTTTGGGGTTGGATTAAATTAGATCCAAAAACATATTTTGTGAGTAATGCACCTGTGTCAATATCTATATTGGAGCTAATTTCTCTCAACTTATTTTTTCTTTTAACTTCATCCATTCTCCTATGGATTCCTTTAAAAATAATTTTGAATATTAGTCCTTCTAAAGTCCTTCGATTTAGATGAAAAACTAAAAAAATAAAAGTTATTTTTGTTGAGGATACATAATTACATGAAATACTTTAATTCAATAATTGAAACTATTGGTAATACACCGTTAGTAAAATTAAATAAAATCACAGATGATATTGATGCTTTGGTTTTAGCAAAGTTAGAGAGCTTTAATCCTGGAAATTCAGTCAAAGATCGTATGGCATTAAAAATGATTGAAGATGCAGAGACCGATGGAAGATTAAAACCTAATGGTACTATTGTTGAAGGAACATCAGGAAATACAGGGATGGGATTAGCTTTAGCAGCTATTGTAAAAGGGTATAAATTGATTTGCGTTTCTAACGATAAACAGTCCAAAGAAAAATTTGATGTTCTTCGTGCAGTTGGAGCTGAAGTAGTTGTATGCCCCACTGATGTAGCCCCTGAAGATCCACTTTCCTATTATAGTACCTCAAAGCGAATTGCAAAAGAAACTCCAAATAGTTGGTATGTTAATCAATATGATAATCCTTCTAATACACAAGCACATTATGAATCAACTGGTCCAGAGATCTGGGAACAAACTAATGGAAAAATTACTCACTTTATTGTAGGTGTTGGAACTGGTGGAACTATTTCTGGAGTTGGAAAATTTTTGAAGAAAAAAAATCCAAAAATTAAAATATGGGGCATTGATACCTATGGATCTGTATTCAAAAAATATCATGAAACAGGGATTTTTGATCCTAATGAAATATATCCATACACTACTGAGGGAATTGGAGAGGACATTTTACCAGAAAATGTTGATTTCTCGGTTATTGATTTGTTTGAAAAGGTAACTGATAAAGATGCTGCTATTTTTACAAGAAAGTTAGCAAAAGAGGAAGGTATTTTTGCTGGTAATTCCTGTGGAGCCGCCATTAAAGGGTTATTACAACTAAAAAATAAACTAAAAAAAACAGATGTTGTTGTTGTGCTTTTACATGACTCGGGAAGTAGATATATAGGTAAAATTTATAATGATAATTGGATGAAATCTAAAAAGTTCTTGACATAATTAATTTAATTCCTTTAATTAAAACTTAATCAAAGCCTTTTAAAGGCAATTTTAAATAGTTAAATTCGTTAACTATATAATATAGTTACAATTGAAAAACATTAGGTTTAACTTATTATCAAAGCTTTTTGCTATGGTTGCTTTATTTATAACAACCTTTGCATTCAGCCAAACACCAAGTTTAACCTTATCTACAAGCCTTGGAGTTGATAATATCACATGTGCTAATACGGCTTTTACCTTAACTGTTTCCGATTCTACTTTAAGCCTCAGTACAACGTATACTCTTAGTTACGGATCATTTGTTTCCTCCCAAAATACTAACACTGGGAGTGCTACTTTTTCTCTTGCTGGAGTAGCTACGGAAACAACTATTACTGTAAATGCTCAAAATCCTAATGGAAATGTTGCAAGTACAACAATAATTTTTGTGCCTAGATTAGCAACATCAGGAACTATAAGCACAACTGCCCCTTTATTAATTTGTTATGGAGGCATAATTACGGATGCCATTTATGGGGATGGAACAATAGGCAGTTCATCAGCAACCTTAGCCGCAGGAAGCTCTGCAGCTTCAATACAATATCAATGGCAGTTTAAAACTAATACCGATCCTTGGGAAAATATCCCTGGAGCAAGTACAGCTAGCACATTGTCAACAAGCACACTATCAACTTTTCAAATTTATGAAAACATCACCATAAGAAGAGTCTCTTATGCTGTTAGTGGAACTGTTTCTTGTTCGGTTGGAATGACCTATCCTGAGATTTCTGCTGTAGTATCTAATGTTTCCCCACCTGTTATTACATCTGATACTTCTGATTATAATGTTTGTAGTGATCAAAGCTATAATTTCTCAACAGCTGCTGTAGGTGGAATAACACATTATTGGTATTTAGATGTTACTCAAGTAGCCACAGGTGATTCTTACTATTTACCAGCAGGAACAATTTCTACCGACAAAACTTTAGGTCTAATAGCATTTAACGGTACTTGTAGTTCTACTTTAGTAACAAAAACTTTAAAGGTTGCCCCCTTGCCATCTTTAACTATAACAACTGGTTTAACAGGAGATGTATTGTGTCCTTCAGGTAGTTTTACCCTCAGAGTTCAAGATACTCAGAGTTCCAACACGACATATACCCTTACTTATGGTTCACAACAAGCGATTAAAAACAGTGCTACAGGTATTGCTACTTTTGCAATAAGCGGTATTACCTCTGAGACTATTTTTAGTGTTGAGGCAGAGTCAGCCGCGGGTTGTTCGGTAACTGCAACAAAGACTGTATTAATGCCGATAATGAATAATGGCGGCACTGTTACTACAACATTTGCGACAAGTCTATGTTATGGTGATATAATCAATGATGCTATTTATGGGGATGGAACAATAGGCAGTTCATCAGCTACTTTATCGGCTGATAGTTCAGCGGCTACGATAAGTTATACCTGGGAGATAAGCACTACAAGTAATCCAGCATGGACACCTATAGGGGGAGCAATGGGAGCCAATTTAGCTACGAACACTTTGGGTAATATTTACCAGAACACCTCAATACGAAGGGCAGCTTACGCTAGAATAGGAACTGTGAATTGTAATGCTGTTTATTCGAATGAAATAGCCTTCACAGTAGATCCAGTTATAGATCCAACCATTGACGGTTCCTTATCAATTTGTTCAGACCTTCCCAACCAGTATGATGTAGGTTCAAGCCAACCCGGCTACACCTACCACTGGTTTATAGGAGGTGCCCACAAAGGTACTGGTCCTAGTTATACTGTTGCAGCTGGATCGATATCGGCTAATACTACCATAGGTTTACAGGGTGTTACTTCAGGGGGTTGTTCTACAACACTAGTTACAAGTACCATAACATTAAGCACTCCATTAACATTGTCTTTAAATACTGATTTAACAGGAGATATATTGTGTCCTTCAGAGAGTTTTACCCTTACAGTATCAGATAGTCAGAGTTCCAACACGACATATACCCTTACTTATGGTTCACAACAAGCGATTAAAAACAGTACTACAGGTATTGCTACTTTTACAATAAGCGGTATTACCTCTGAGACTATCTTTAGTGTTGAGGCAGAGCCAGCCGCGGGTTGTTCGGCAACTGCAACAAAGACTGTATTAATGCCGATAATGAATAATGGCGGCACTGTTACTACAACATTTGCGACAAGTCTATGTTATGGTGATATAATCAATGATGCTATTTATGGGGATGGAACAATAGGCAGTTCATCAGCTACTTTATCGGCTGATAGTTCAGCGGCTACGATAAGTTATACCTGGGAGATAAGCACTACAAGTAATCCAGCATGGACACCTATAGGGGGAGCAATGGGAGCCAATTTAGCTACGAACACTTTGGGTAATATTTACCAGAACACCTCAATACGAAGGGCAGCTTACGCTAGAATAGGAACTGTGAATTGTAATGCTGTTTATTCGAATGAAATAGCCTTCACAGTAGATCCAGTTATAGATCCAACCATTGACGGTTCCTTATCAATTTGTTCAGACCTTCCCAACCAGTATGATGTAGGTTCAAGCCAACCCGGCTACACCTACCACTGGTTTATAGGAGGTGCCCACAAAGGTACTGGTCCTAGTTATACTGTTGCAGCTGGATCGATATCGGTTAATACTACCATAGGTTTACAGGGTGTTACTTCAGGGGGTTGTTCTACAACATTAGTTACAAGTACCTTAATGTTAAGCACTCCATTAACATTGTCTTTAAATACTGATTTAACAGGAGATGTATTGTGTCCTTCAGAGAGTTTTACCCTTACAGTATCAGATAGTCAGAGTTCCAACACGACATATACCCTTACTTATGGTTCAAGTCAAGATATTGTAAACAGTGCTACAGGTATTGCTACTTTTACAATAAGCGGTATTACTTCAGGTACTACCTTTAGAGTTGAGGCAGAGCCAGCCGCGGGTTGTTCGGTAACTGCAACAAAGACTGTATCAGTACCCCAATTATCGTCAGTTGGTTCAATAACAACAGCATTCTCAACGAGTCTATGTTATGGTGATACAATCAATGATGCTATATATGGAGACGGTACGGCTTCTTCAGCAAGTGCTACGCTTGTAACCGGAAGTCCAGGAATTATATCCTATCAATGGCAGGTTAAAACAGGAAGTAACCCAACATGGAGAGATATAGCGGGGGCAACGGGAGCTAACTTAGCTACGAATACTTTAGGAGCACTATACGAAAGCGCAAATATTAGACGTGTACCTTATTCTAAAATAGGAACCGTAACTTGTACTATGGACACTCCACCTGCCTATCCTGAAATCATATTTACTGTTCAAAATTTAGATGGAGGAACAATTTCTCCAGCAACAGTTTATTCCTGTGATGTAAGTGGAGCAACTTATACTATATCAGTTTCTGATAATAGTTTTGGAAGTTATACATATCAATGGCAATCTTCAACTACAAATACTTCTTCAGCATCGTTTAGTAATATCTCTGGAGAAATAAGAGCATCAATTATTGTGTCAACTAATACAACACAGACAACTTATTACAGAAGAATTGTATCCTCGGCGTCAGCTGGAAGCACATGTACACCAGAATATTCTAATGTATTTGAACTAGTACTAAATAGTGTTAATCCTGGAACTATTGATGATGTGAGTGGATTGTATTGTGAGGGTTCAGTGCCTCCCGTTTTGGGTCTATCTAGCACAGTAACATCAACTTTTCCAATTACATATCAATGGTATAAAGCAGAGACAGACGATTTAAGTGCAGTTACTAGTGCCTCATGGAGTGCTATCCCAGGCGAAAACAATAATTCTTATGTTACCCCAGCACTAAGCTCAACTTCACGTTATATTCTTTATAAAAGAGGTGTTATAGAAGATAGAGGTGCTGCAGCTTCATGTGAGAAATATACAAATGAAGTAACTTTTGAAATTTTTAATACTATCGACATCGGTTATGTTGAGCCGGCTACTGGAACCCCGGATTTCCCATATTGTGTGGGTGATCAGTTCCCGAATTTAAGTTTAATTTCCTATGATCCTAATATTTTAGATAATGCTAATTATGCAACATTAACGGCCACTTGGCAGTATTCTACTGATGGAGTAACCTGGCAAACTGCTAATGAAATTGTGGATGATCTTAATGAAACGACTTTCAATTTAAGAAATGTTGATTCTAATGCTCCTGCTGATACTTTTTATTTGTCTAATGATTTATATTTTAGAGTTAAAGTTGAAAATATTAATACTGGTATTGCCACTTACACATTAACAGGTTATTCCGTTAAGATGATTGAAAATTCAGCTACTCATGATGTAGGTGATAACTATAAAATAACTATAGGAGCTTCGTCAGTTTCAGTTACAGTTACCGATGTAAATAGCACCACAGCTTTAATTGGAACAGCACTTGCAAATAGTATTGATTCTGATATTGCAAATTATAGTGCTTCATATCTAAGTGGTAGTAACATCATTCAAATTGAAGATATAGCATCAAATAATTTTAATATTTCTGCATCTACTTCTTACACCTTAAATAAAACTCTAGAACTAAATGTGTTTCAAGCTTTCAATAATAATGCAAACGCTAACTGTGTCTACTTTACTTCTGCATACAAAATAGATGTAGTAGATAGACCAACAATTAGTGTTGATGGTGGATCTTCATCTCAAGAGGTCTGTGATGGAACAGCTATAAGCCCAATCCCAATAACATGGACTGGAAGCTCTTCAATTTTAATTATTGATCTTGATGCTGGATTATCAGTAAATGTTGGAACTGGAGCAGAGACAATAGTTGCTGGAAATAAATTAATTACAGGCACAAATTCAATTACAATTACTGGGACACCAAATAGCGGCCATACATTTGATATTCGCTTAAATAGTTATTGTAGAGATGATTCTGAATTAAACGTTCAATATCAAATAACCAAAACTACTGATCCACCTGCAATTTCAAATTTATTTAGAGATTTTTCTTTTAATTGGGCGGGAACAATTTATTATGATGGTAGCGGACAAGGATATAATAATACCGTATGTGTTGATTCGTCTGTTTCACCCTCAAATACAGCAAGTTTGACTACAAGTGACATATTTGCATGTTTTGATTCCACATCAACAGCATATGGTGGGTACCTTGATTGGGAATTTATTGATAAAGACGGAGTAAATTTATCGGTTTCACCAACATTATCTAATACAGCTTTAGATGACATTAATACTTCAATTGAGACTGGTTCAAGGATTACCTGGAATCCTTCCTTCCTTGCTACACCAACAGTTTCAAATGGTGCATGGATTACAGTTAGGGTTCGAACATCCTCAACATGTAGTGCAACTGTATTTTCAAATTTCTTTGAAAAAGATGTATGGCTTGTGAAGACAAATACACTATCACAAACTAATGGCTCTCCTGATTTACCAACATTAACAAAACCAACAGCATTACAAGTTACTCATTCTTGCGGTGCAGGAACTCATTATACGAGAGAAATACCCACCTGCGAAGTACAATCAGTTGCTGCCGTTAATACAACCTTTACACAATTTTTTAGTTCCGCAATTACACCCACCACTAATGATTTCGGATCATTAGAATGGGAATTAACAGATCCAAATGCGGGATCTATTAATGAATATGGAGTAGTCGTATGGACTCCTGGATTTTATGGAAATGTAAAAGTTAGAGTTAGACCTGTATCTTGTTTTAATGGAAATGTATCTAGTAGCGATTGGGTTGAATCTGATATTATAAGCATAAGCCCAGTAAACGAATTGATTCCAAATATTACAAGAACAAATCTACCAACTTGTCCAATTCCTACAACAGGAAGTTTATCAACCACTTTAGAATCTGATATTCCCGTAGATTGGTATATAAAAACAACAACTACTGGTGTTGCAACTAATTCATATATCAAAGCAGGTACAGTCACATTTACTGGATCACAATATTTAGCTCAAGATTATTACCAAATTGAGGCAAATACAGGAACTGGTGGGTTATTAATTCCTTGGGCAAATTCTGCTTCTGGAACTATATATTTAAAAGCGGTTCCACAGGGATGCAGTGGAACCGAACCTGAATGGGTTAGAGATCTTTCCATTAGAATTCCTGATAATCCTAGAATGCAAATTGCATCAAATAATATGGGAACGATAAGTCCTGAAATTTGTGAAAACGAAACAGATTTTGTTGATATTATTTATGATGTCATTGGAAGATCGGTTACTGGAATTACAGTTTCTGAAACCACAAACCAAGTGTCAGGGTCAATTTTAAATGCAGTTATTGTTCCCAAAAGTCAAACAGCAACAATAACTTTTAACGAAACAACTAATACTCTAATTCCAAGATTTATTTTAATCAATATTAATGATAATGATTATAAAATTCAGGCAGGTGTAGATGAAACTAGTGATAGTGTTGCTCAGAAACTTGCTAATTTGATAGATGCTGATTCTAATTTATCAGCTAATTATAATAGCACAACAAATAGCTTAGTAATTACTGGAAGTGCAGGTTATTACTTTACCATCTATACATCGAATAGTAGTAGTGCTATAACATTATCTGTTAATTTTGATGTAGATAGTCAAGTATACTCACAAGTTGAAGTTAGAGGTGTTACCGGGTATATTCCACCTGGAATTTATCAGTTTAGAGTAGATTTAACTCTAGACGCTGGATGTGAACAAGATGGACAGGTATTAATTAATCTTACTGTAAATGACGACGCAGAATTTACACTTACTTCAGCAGGAACAACTCCAAACCAGGACGTTTGTTATAATGGGGCAATTGATAATATTGTATGGGCTATTTCAGGTCTTGATAATCTATCCACAGTTAATGTGAGTGGAGCATTACCTAGCAATATTATAAGCACTCAAACAACTACTACCTTTACACTTAGTAATAATGGGACTAATACTGATTATTGGAACACAAGAGTTTTTCCGTATACTATATTAACGGAGGGTGATTTATGTGATGAGGCAACTCAAAGTGGAGCAATTACCGTTTATCCAAAAGACTATTTAAGAAGAGATCCTGCAGATCTTACAACAAGTCAAGTTATTTGTGAGGGGTCTGCTATGACTCCAATTCAATATGAATTTTGGGGTGTAAATACAATCTCAGCTACAATTCAAGATCTAAACGGACTTGGTTTAAGTACATCAGTTACCACAACTACTCAAATTGCTTCAATCACTTTTGATTCTCTTTTAGGAGTTACATCAACTGATACAACTGAGTTTTACTCAATTTATATTAATGACGAAATTTATACCGTAACTGCTTCAACAACAACAACTTATACAGCTACCAATGTTCTTTCACTACTTAGTTCTGCTATATCAAGTACAATTGTTACCTCAACTTTAAATGGTACAGATTTAATTATTACTGGTTTAACATCTGGAACAACATTTGCTCTTGAAGGAAGAGAATCTAATGGTTCAAACTTTAGCTTTAACGAACAAATTATGGTAAGGCCTCCAAGAATATTAACTATTACAGGAACACCAACCTTATCATCTTTAACTACCCTCACAACAAGGGGAACCTATAGCTTTAATGTTGTGACAGTTGGAGGACAATATTGTTCTGGGACTGCATCTTCGTCGTTATTAACATATACATTATTTATTGATCCCGTTGCTCGACTAAGCATTGCATCTCCTAAGCAAAATTTAGAAGTTTGTGATGGATTTTCTTCAGAATTTATAAGGTTTCAAACAACTGGAGGCGCTCCAGCAATAGAAATTAGTGCAACGGCATCACCCTCAGCTCAGTACACATTTTACCCTTCTTTTGGAGCAGGGACAACTATAGCAAGCTCTACATACGATTGGTACCCTAATATCAAAACAAGTGTAACTACTATTACCACATTTACGTATACCGCAACTGCAACTGCAAATTCGTGTGGTGCTAGCCCACTCAGTTCTCTTACAGTAACAGGAACTGTAATTGTTTATCCTCATTATATAAACAAAGAAGTATTATCAGGAGATCTAAGTCAATCTATATATGATGGCCAGGATATATCTCCAATTGTTTTTAATTATAGTGGAAATTACTCTGATGCATCAATTGTCTGGCAAAATGGTGATAATTTAGGTCTTTCATTAATCGCTTCAGGAACAAGCCTTTCACTGTCAGGCACGGCTACTCCAACATCAGCGACTACTACTACTACCTCTCACCCGTATATAATAACTGTTGAAAGCAAAACTAATCTTTCACCGAATTGTTCACCTCTAACCGTAACTGGTACTATAACTTTAGATCCTCCTTATAAATTAACATTAACATCAAGCCCAACTACACTTGATCAAAATATCAGTAGTGGGGACCCTATGACGCCAGTTACAATTGACCTTGAAAATGGTTCATATTCATATACAATTGAATGGAGAGACAATATGGGAAATACACTATCTTCAGCTCCACTTGATTTATCAATTACACCATTTCCAGATTTTGCGAATGTATCTAGTTTGACTCTTTCTGGAACTCTTTCATTACCTTCAGGAACAGTGACTCCTTCAGCTTTATATTATAGAATCTCTACAGTCAGTAGCACAACGGATGCTGGAGTCTCATTTATTGATGGTAGAATTTTGGGTATTCCTGAAGAGCAAATTATAACCTCCGTAGCCTCAACTACAACAATTTGTCAGGCTGACGATTTAAATCTTGAGTTTACTTTTACGGGTATTCAAAATTTAAGCTTTACTGCTTCTCCTTCGTTACCCTCAGGATTAACAGTGGTAACACTATACACAACCACCCCTACATTTGAAATAGATGTTGTTTCTAGCTCTACTGAAATAAATGAAGTTTTTCAAATTGAAATTTTACAGGAAGATGGTTCTTCACAAAGCTTTAGCTATGTTACAACTGCATCAACAACTGCATCATCTACTATAGCTGCAAACTTAGAAAGTGCTATTAACTATGGTGGAATAAATACTTCTGTCAGTGGAAGTAAAATTACACTTGAGGCTGCTAATAATGATTTTGTTTTTAGAGTCAAAGAGAACATACCTTATGTAAGCGACAGTTTCCTTTCAGTATTCAATTCTAAACTCAGGATTAATGAGACTATTCCAGTGACTGGATCTTTAACTGTAACAGGTACTATTCTTAACCCATTATCTTCAACAGTCAGTTACGGTTTAACTATAGTAACTCCTGGTATGTCTGGATCAACAGCTACGAAAACAATTGATCTAGTTGTTAATCCAAATCACTTTATTTCAACTATTACTAGTTCTACTTTAAATCAAACATTATGTGATAATAATTCAATTGGGCAAGTTGTATTTGAGCTCACAGGTGGAGCGACAAACTATAATATTGTTTGGTCTAATGGAACACCATCAGGGATATCTTTAACTTCATCCAATACGGGATCTTCAGTTTCATTAACTATTTCAGGAACATTACAAACTGGCGTGACAACCACTACAACATATCCATATGTAATTTCAACAACTGGAAACTCTTGTAGTCCCAGTGCAAGTATTTCAGGAACTATTGTTGTAGAGCCTAATCACTATCTTACTTTAAATGGATCTTCTGGTGCAGCAAATCAGACTGTGTGTGATCTATCAGCTATTAATCCTTTGATATTTGATGTATCTGGTGGTGCAACTGGTATTGATGTTACATGGACCCCTTCGAATCCAGGCTATACAATTGTTCAAAGCTCTTCCTCATCAACCTCATTTATTATCTCTGATACATTAAATACGGGAATCACGACTGATACAATATACACCTATTTAGTAACAACTAATGGCAATAGTTGTGATACACTTACAGCTAGTTTGACAGGACAAATTACGGTTCTTGCTCAACTTCAAATCCAAGTAGACACACCTTTATCTCAAGATCAAACTGGAAGTGAAGCCCATTGTGACGGTGATACAATTGATGATATTTCATTTTCATTTACTTCTGGGACTCCTACAAATTTAATAATAACATGGTATGATTCTTCTGGGAATATTATTGGAACTCCAGGACCAACCTTGGATTCTGCTAATAATATAATTACAGGTACGATTAATAGTTCTTCTGTAACTCTCACTACCTTTAATTACACCTTAACTGCAATCGACAACAATAATCCAACATGTGTTTTTACAGATAGCTTTAGTGGTAGTATTCAAGTTGCTCCAAGTCCAGTGATTGACCAAAATTATATTTTAAATAACGATGTTATTCATGTTAGTTGCAATGGAGGAAGTGATGGTTCAATAATCATTCCTATAACACCAACATCAGAGTTTGAAAAAAGAATTATTGGAGGTCAAATTGCAGGAGCACAAATAGATCAGATTTCACTTGTTACAAGTAACACACTTAACCCAGGAGACGTACTTTCGATTGCAATTAATAGCACCACGATTTCGGTTACTGTTGCAGTTGGAAGAACAGCTACTTCGACTATTATGACTGATTTTATTGAACAAATTAATCTTAAATTATCGAATATAACGGCTTCGTTAGTTAGTTCTGGAACAGATAGCTTAATTAATCTAACAGCTGATGTCGCAGGGACTGCTTTTACTTCAACTTCACCTACATTATCTTCATCTGTTACAGGAACCGTAATAGTCTCTACAATTGTTGCAAATCAATCCTTAAATTACTCTTATGCTTGGAAATATAATGGTGGTGCATATAGTAATGATTTGAGTATAGAAAATCTTTCTGCAGGAACATATGAATTGACTGTAAGCGTTAATGGATGCTCTTCAACCTCTGCAACTTTTACAATAGAAGAGCCAACAACAACAATAGGTACTGCGTCCTTTACTTGTGATAGAAAAATATCACTTCCTGTCTCAACTTATTTCACTCCAACTCAAATGGCAATTGCAAGTCCAAAAATTAAAGGGACCTTGTATAAACTAGCAGTTGACGGCACTTACACATCTACAGTTACAACTCAGGAGTTTGTAGCCTCTACTGCGACTTCAACATTTAATTTCGACTTTAATGGGGTTACACTAGATGAGGGAGAAAAGTATAAAGTCGATATTTATGATCTATTCTGTAATAATTTTAATTCTATAATTGTAGGACCTGTTGATAAAGCACTTGCAATTGATGAAAGTCAAATCACAACTGTTGATGAAGAATGTATAGGTGATGGAGGCTCAATTCTTATTGCAAATGGCGCTATAAGTGGAGGATCTGGTTCTTACTTATATAGTTGGACAAATATAACTGACAATACAACTTATTTCACAAGAGATGTTGTTGGAGCCAGTGATGGAAGTTACACACTAACAATTACTGACCAACTAAGAAACTGTACTTATACTATTGCAACCAATGTTATAGTTCTTCCGGCTGGACCAACAATTGCAGCAAGTTGGGCAACTGCTACTAATATTACAGTAAATCAATGTGCTGATGGAAGATTAGGTCAATTAGAAATCGTTCCAAGTGGAGGAGGGGGAACGTACTCTTACGAATGGGAATTTACACCAGCAACTGCTAGTGGAACTATTTCTAGCACGATCCAAATTTCAAATAACAATGGTAAACTGATACCAGGCAATGCATCCGAAATACCATCAAGTATGAGTACAACCGGAGATTATAAAGTATATATTTATGATGGGAATATATCAGATGGTTGCCCAGCACTTGAAGAAACAATTTCAATTACTGGACCAACTCCAGTGTCATTGACATCTAGCTTAACTTTCTCAAATATACTTTGCTCGGGAGACAATAATGGAACTATAGAATTCACTGTAACGGGAGGTATAGCACCCTATTTTTATTCGCTTAACGGGGGTACACCATCTACTCCTCTTAGCAGTGGAAATAATACTCATTTAGAAACAGGATTGGCTCCAGGGCAATATAATGTTGTAATTAAAGACTCATCGCCTGATAGCTGTACTCCGGTAACAGTTGGACAAACTGTTACTATTACTGAGCCAACTGGAGGTCCCCTCGAGTTAACAGAGGGTACAATAACTGAAATTCCATGTAATAATGGAGGAAAAGGATCATTTGAAGTTAACATATCAGGAGGATCAAACCAAAAAGTTAGCTCTGGGACAGTTTCGAGCGGATCTGCAAGCTTTACTACCAATAATATATATCAGGTTAGAGTTGTTGGGCCTGCAGGGAACTTTACTTTAAACACCTCTATAGATAGCTCTTCTGAAACTAGTATATTAATTGAAAATATTCCTGCTGCTGGTGATTATGAAGTAACCGTTACAGATGGCAGCGGATTTTGTTCGCAAAACATTACAATCACTATACCTTTAGCGGCAGCTGAAAATCTTGCTGCGTCTGCAGAGGCATTTGATGGTGGAGGATGTAATTCTGTTTCTGATGAAGGAGGGTATATTCAAATATCACAATTTTCAAAAGGAGATGGTGAAATATCCGGTTATCCACTTTGGCAAAGATTAACATCAAGTGAATTTGATAAATTTAATATTACATTAGCAGGAACTCCATCTGGTATTATTGATCTTACTTCAATTGGTGTAATAATAGGAGGTGTTGACACAGTCAATGCATCAGGAGCTAGTTCATCAGGTACTCTTACTGAAATTAGAGCTCAGCTAGCTGATAATATTAATTTACTTCCAAATTATACAGCAACGCTGAACGGATCTGTAATTTCTGTTGTTGGACAAATTATTGACAGTGTTAGTGAGATTGGAGCTTCAAGCTCAACGATAAATCTTTCCGTTTCATCAATATCTAAGATAAATCAGTCTTCGTGGTCAAATATACCTGGGGTTGAGGGTCAAGAAAAAATTGAAAATCTCCAGTCTGGAACCTATAGGGGAATAATAAAAGATGGTTCAGGTTGTGGATCAGCACTTGTTCAAAATGTTGAAGGAGGAACTACATTCAGAATAAATGATCCAACATCACTTGAGATAAAAGATTTTAATTTAGTTAAAGCTATTTGTAATAATCCTCAGTCAAGTGTAGAATTCCGGCTTTCGAATGGAGCCTTTATCTTATCTCCAAATGAAAATACGTATGACATTACTCTAAATTCAATAGCTTTAGTAAATAATGGACCTGTTGGAACAGCTTACACAATAAATCCTTCAAAAAATATTTACCAAATTGATAATTTATCAGTAAATAATTATGAACTAACTGTTTTTGATAAAACTACTTCTTGTACTACCAATGTAAGTTTCGAAGTAGAAGAGCCTATTTCTATAAATTATTCTGGAGAAACAAGCTTTATTATAGATCCTTGCTATGACAATTATCAAGAAGATTTCTTTGACCCATTATTAATTGAAGGAGGAACACCATTTATAAATCTTGACGGAGATTCGTATTACTCCTTAACTTGGAGGTATTATCCACTCGATACATCATTAGGCGTAACTACAATAAATTCTTTAAGTAACTCGGTAAACTTTGCTCCAGGACCTGGCAGATATGAATTATTTGTTAAAGATTCTAATGGTTGTAAAATTGTAGATTCCAATGGCACAGAAGTTCCAATTGAATTCTCATTCTCAAAAGAATTAGGTACACTAGCTATAAATGGAACTGGAGGATCAAGTGGAGATGAATTATCTCAGGCTGTAAGTTGTCAAATTAATGCAGAGGATGGACAAATTAATATTGAAGTAGTAAGTGGAGATCCAAATAACTCAGAAATAGGACCTTTTAATCTTGAATGGCATGTTCAAGCTCCAAATGATGTGGCTTTTGAACAAAAATTATTAATAGAAGGGACACTTGCTGGTGATAGTCTTGAGGTTTATACAATAAGGTTGAATGAAATTCCATTTAGTTATACAACGCAAGTGCAAAATGAACCAAAGCAGTCTGTAACTAGTGAACTGATTAAAATAATAAATGATTCACCTCAATTTATTGCATCTGAAAACCCTTCTAATCCATTTGAAATAATTTTAACAACAGAATCCTTTGCCTCTCTAGAACTTGAAATAGTTTCACTTAGTACCAAACTTAATCTTATAAAAACGACTTCTAATAATGCCTCATGGATTCCACTAGATGGAACTAATGGATATCCTGACTATACGGGCTTCTTAGATCTAAATAATTTAGCTGAAGGGCTTTACCGTTATACAATAACCTCTGCAAGTGTTGCGATTTGTGCAAATAATACTGAACCAAATAGTGTCCAAGGAACAATTGTGGTTGAAAATGATAACATATTAGAAATTAGAGAGGGTCCAGTAATTGACGAATACTTATGTAATGGTCAACCTGGAACTATTTTCATTGATGTCTTTGATGGTGATACAGGACCATTAACTTTTAGATACAATGGTTCTCCAGTTACATTTGAAATTGTAGGTACAAACCAGTACATAATTAATATAGATAACCCAGTTGAGACAGCTTCACTTGAAATTTATAACTCTGCAAATTGTGGTATTTCAAGAGAAATCAATATTGGTAACGGGACTCCTCTTTTCGATTTTACTTCGACTAACTTCCTTCAATCTGGATCATTTTTAGCTAGAGAAGATATTACCTTTTCAGATATTTCAGAAAACGAATATGATTCATTTGAATTTATTTTTGGAGATGGCACTCAGACTGATTTATTGGAAAGGAATAATCCTGAGCCAATAATTCATGAATATGCTATATCTGGAACTTATTATGTTACATTAAGAATATACAATGATCTAGGATGTGTTGAAGAATTAACAAAAACAATAAAAATAGGTAAGGGCTATAGTCTTCTGGTGCCGAACGTTTTTTCGCCAAATGGAGATATTTGGAATAATACTTTCCGCCCTGTCTTTAACGGATTTAGCGATATTGTTCTGAGAATTTATGATGCTCAAGGAGGTCTACTCTATGAAGAGACTGGGGCAGAAGGTTCAGATCCTAATATTGTTGGATTATCTCTAAGGGGTTGGGAAGGTGAAACAAATCTTCCTTCATCTCCATATTTTGTTTATACTATTACTGCGACGACAATTGACGATGAACCAGTATTTAGAGATGGAACTTTTATTTTATTGCAATAGATGAGGAAACTAATTCAACTATACATGTTTATTTTTTTCATTTCTTTTACTGGATATGGACAAGAAGATATGATTATAAGTTATTCTAGGTTTATGCAGAAAGTTAATCCAAGTGCATTTGGTATCAATAATATAAATAAGACAGGTGTTCTCTACAATTCACAGGGATTAATAAATAATAATCGAATTGAAAGTCAATATTTTTTTGGTGCAATTTCCTTTGATGCAGATAATTTTAGTTTGGGCTTAGATGTATATTCTCTTACTATGGATAACACAGGTCTTGTGAATACAAAACCAAGATTAAGCTATATTTATAAAATTCAATTTGATAATGAAGTTTATTTTCTACCTTCCATAACCCTTGGATTAGGAAGTTCAAAACTTGACACAGGAAAACTCATTTTTGAAGATCAGATTTCTTTAGTTTCAGGGTATTTACAAACAGAATCGCAAGATCCAATTGTTGATCAAATCGCAAATTCAAATTATTTGGATCTAGGAGCCTCATTTATAGTTCATTCTTCAAACTATCTTTTTGGTGCGAGTATCCAACATTTAAATCAACCAAACATTTCTTATAATATAGAGGATACCGACTACACTCTACCAATTAGATTTTCTGCCCAAGGAGCTTATGAATTTGATATAAATCCATATGATAGGTCAATAATGCCCAGATATTCTACTATTTATACATTTATGAATGTGTCAAAAATGGGAGATAATTATGATATTTTTCTTTCACAGGAAGCACAACTTGGTTCTTTTTCAATTGGTTTGAATCAGCAATTTAGAAAAACTAGCAATTTTGGTTTTACTAATATTGGCCTATCTGTTGCACTTGCTTATGAAAATTTTGAATTTGGTACTCTTTATAATTTCCCTTTTAGAAATGCGACAAATACATCTGTATACTCCCCAAGTACCATTGAACTTTTTTTAACATTTGATTTTAGTCCTTATTTGAGAAATAAAAGAGGAGACTATACAAGGCTAAGTATTGATAATTATTATTAAATGAATCTCAGAATCAGATCATACAATTCTTTTTTTTGTGGATTAATATCTTTGTTCCTATTTATAAAATGCTCTCCCGATTCCTCTTCAGTAGAATATTTTAGGTCTGAAAGAAATGGAGATTTCAAAGCCAGAATTGTTGTCGATTCAACTATGATCTATAGAAATAATCGAAATAATGGTCAATTAAGTGTTGATATTAAGTATAAAGCAGTACTCTTAGATTCTGATATTGATTCTATAGAATGGTTATTTCCAGACGGAAATCCAGAAAATGCAAAAGAAACCTTGAGTGCATCTATAAATTATTCTAACTATGGTACTTTCAACTCTAAACTGATACTTACAAAAGTAGATACAGTAAACCTGAATAATATTTACTCTTATAAAGATACTATTGAAATATCTAACCCTATTAGAATTGCTTATAAGGAAACCAATTGGAGTACATTTATTACTACTGACGATCCTAATTGGTTAGTACTCCCAAATAACCAAAACGTAATAATTCGAGAAAATCAAATTTTTGAAGACTCAGATCCTTTTGAAGCTTATGCATCCTTCAAAGGGTTCAATAATAAAAAATTAAAATTTTCAATTGATTATAAGCTTACTTATAAAAATCCATTAAACGATAATATTACTCAAAACCCAAAAATAGATATCCTAGTAGATGACCTTAAAGCTTTTGGTGTTTCTGGGGTGTCAAATGATAAATATTTCACTCAAGAATTTTTCGTAGACAATCTAAATGATTTTGATTTTAAAATAAAAAAATATCCTTCAATAACTTCATCGAACTGGCAACTATCACTTACTGCGTCAAGCACAACATTGACTGATATTGATATAGCATTATATGATCTTCTAAACCAAAATAAAATAATAGGGTATTTAAACCTTGAACAAACATCAACTTCTACCGAAACTACTTCTTATCAAGCCCTTTTAAATACCACTATTAATGGAACTATATATAATTTTGGTATTAAAAATCAGAGTATAGTGCTAGACGGAGATCCCATAACAATAAAACCTGGAAGTAATTACAAAATTATTTTTAATACCGAGGATAGTTTACCAAAGTCTTTTGAGATTTTAAATGAAAATTTTACCACAATACCTGTAAACCTTGAAAATAACGAATATTTCATAGACGCTACGTTTAAAAAACTATTTATAAGTCTAGAGTAGTAGTGATAAATTTTTACATTACAGTTATTACAGAATTATATTTTAACTAAATAAAATAAGAATTTTCCTTAATGAATCGATCTGCAATTTTAGTTCTAAGTGCAAAGTAGTTTGGAGATTTTATATAATCACCATGTTTCTCAACAGCACTAATTAGTTGGTCACGTTCTATTTTATTATCTTCTGTTAAATGAAAAATTATTTCTTTAGCTTTTCTAGTCATTAGGTTTTGTGCTTCAAAAACATAATTTTGAACCATTTCAATTTGAGTTTCTTGGTTTTTGGCTCCTTCACGATTATAATTTTTAATTGTTCTTAAAATAGCTGATTCACAAAAATAAATCTCTATTAAGATATCAGATAAAGCTAGGAGAACCTGTTGTTCTTTTTCTAAATTATTACCATACTTTTGAATCACATTTCCAGCAATCATAAGGAACAAATACTTGAAGTTTTCAATCAATTGATTTTCTTGAAAAAGAGGACTCTCTTGAATTTCTTTCTTTCTTTCAGATCCCATGAGCATCGTTGCTTTCATAACTGCAGGCATAAGATCCAAATCTCCTTTAATTCCTTTTTTTAGAATAAGTCCTATAGAAAGCATTCGATTAATCTCATTTGTCCCCTCATATATTCTACCAATTCTTGAATCTCTCCATGCAGATTCCATAGGGGTGTCTGCAGAAAATCCCATGCCCCCAAGAATTTGAATTCCATGATCAGCACAATTCTGCATATCCTCAGACGCACCAACTTTTATTAATGAACATTCTATTGCAAAATCTTCTACTCCTTTGAGCTCTGCTTCTTGACGATTTAATCCATTATCAATATGGTATTTAATTCTACTTTCAATATCATATGCAGCTCGGTAACATGCGGACTCTCCAACATAACATGATGACGCCATTTGAGCTATTTTTTCTTTTATTGCTCCAAATGAAGCTATTGGTTTTTTAAACTGTACTCGTTCTTTTGCATATTGTATAGACTTTGATGTTACTCTCCTTTGTGCCTCTAGACAGGCAACACCTAACTTTATTCTACCAACATTTAACGCATTCATAGCAATTTTAAATCCCCCATTACGTTCACCTAACATATTTTCTATTGGAACTTTAGTTTTGTTAAAAAAAGACTTGACGAGTTGAAGATGCGTGAATACCCAATTTATTCTCTTCTTCCCCGAGTTCTATTCCATTGCTATTTTCTTTTGGTACAATAAATCCTGTAATATTTTTATCATTACCAATCCGAGCAAAAACAATAAATAGACTTGCAAATCCAGCGTTTGAGATCCACATCTTTTGTCCAGTGATTTCATAATATTTTCCGTCTTCAGTTAAGACTGCCTTAGTTTTTCCTGAATTTGCGTCTGATCCAGCACCTGGCTCAGTCAGGCAATAAGATGCAAACCATTCCCCAGAGGCTAGTTTTGGGAGATACTCTTTTTTTTGAGTCTCAGTACCATAAAGCAGTATAGGTAATATTCCTATTCCAGTATGAGCTCCAAAAGCAGTAGATATTGATCCAGAAGCTCCAGATATATAATCACAAACAAGCATGGTTGAAACAAAACCCATGCCCATTCCACCGTAATTCTCAGGGACAGGTATACTTAAAAAACCTAATTCACCAGCTTTTTTCATTAATGATTCTGTAAAAGCATAATCCTTTTTTTCAAATCTTACCTTATTTGGCCAAACTTCTCTGTCTATAAATTCTACAACTGATTCTTTAATCATTGTTTGTTCTTCACTGAAATCTTCAGGAGTAAAAACTTGATTTGAATCAGTTTTAGATATTATAAAGGCCCCGCCATTAATTTCTTTTGTTGCTATTTTATCCATCTTTATATAGTTTTTAGTGCTGGTGTAAAATGCTCAAAAATTTGAGCATTCTTTTTAATACAATTCATAACCTCAAAAAAGGTATTTATTTTTTTAGAGTCTAATGACTTTTCTATCTTTTGATTAAAATTTAGGACAACGGCCTTAGAATCGTCTCTCTTTTCTTTACCGAAGGGTGTTAGATGAATTAAAACACTTCTTCCGTCATTGGGGTTTTGTGAACGATAAATGAGTTTTCGCTCTTCCATTGTACTTAATAAACGAGATAAACTTGTAGGTTCCATACCCATTTTAGGACCTAAATTTGTAGATGGGGTTCCTTTTGCATCAATACTTAAAAGCGCAAAACCAGTAGCCATTGTTGAGTCAAATTTATTTGCCTCTTTGTTATACATTTTACTCACCATTTGCCATGTAGATCTTAAAATGCTATCAAAAGTTTCTTGTTTCATAAAATCAAATTTAAAAAATATTTGTTATGCACGCATAATAAATATGAAAAAAAAGCCCTATTAAATAAAATTTTTCAGCTATCGTTAAATTGATTTAAAAGTTTTTAAATCTTCATAGATTTTAATTGTATAACCGGTCAATTAAATCTTTATATTTTTCACTAACTATTTTTCTTTTGAGTTTCATGGTTGGTGTTAAATGACCATCATCAATTGTCCATTCATTTGGAGTTAGTTCTATTTTCTTTATTTGCTCCCAGGAGCCAAAGTTTTCATTATGAAAATTCACTTCTTTTTCTATAGCTTTTTTTAAAAGAGGTTCATTTACTACTTGTGAAAGTGAACTACAGGTAATACTATTAACTTCTAGAAAATTAATAGCATGATCTAAATTAGGTTGAATTAAAGCTGCTGGCATTTTTTTGCCTGCACCAACAACCATTATCTGTTCAATAAATAATGATTGTTTCATTTGATTCTCAATTACTGCAGGTGAAATGTATTTACCTCCGGATGTTTTAAACATTTCTTTCTTTCTATCTGTAATTTTTAAAAATCCTTCTTCATCAAGCTCTCCAATATCACCTGTATGAAAATAATCTCCTGTCATAACTTCCTGAGTCATTTTTTCTTCCTTGTAATATCCCATCATAATGTTAGGACCTTTACAAAGAATTTCCCCATCTTCGGCAATTTTAACCTCAACACCACTGATAACTTTTCCAACAGTACCCATTTTGAGATTTTTATTTTTTAGAGATCCAACCGTAATTATTGGAGAGGTTTCTGTAAGACCATATCCTTCAACAGTAGTCATTTCAGCCGCAGAAAAAACTTTTGCGAGTCTTGATTGAAGAGGGGCACTACCTGATACTATAATTTCTAAATTTCCACCTAATGCTTCCTTCCATTTTGACAAAATAAGTTTTCTAGCAATTTTTAATTTTAGCTCATACAAAAACCCATTTTTCCCATAGGGTTCATATTGAAGACCAATATTTACTGCCCAATAAAAAAGTATTTTCTTGATGCCAGAAAGTTCTTCCCCACGAGCATAAATTTTGTCATATACTTTTTCAAGTAAACGTGGAACTGCAGTCATTCCATTGGGCTTGACTTCTTTTAAATTATCAGCTATTGTTTCCAAAGATTCGGCAAAATATATTGATATACTATTGAAAGTATAGATATAGAGAATTACACGCTCAAAAATGTGACATATTGGTAAAAAACTTAGTGCTTTTGATTCTCCTGTGACTAAAGGGAGTCTGTCTGATCCAGAAATTGCATTTTTTACAATATTGTTATGGCTTAACATAACACCTTTGGGAATACCAGTAGTGCCTGACGTATAAATTATTGTTGCTAAATCTTTAGGATCAACGGATTCCCGCATAATACTAATTATATCATCGTTATCTAAATTTGATCCTAAATCAAGTAGTTTAGTCCAGTGGCTACAATTTTGAATTTTATCAAATGAATATATTTTTTTTAACGATTTGACATTCTTTTGAATGGATTTGACCTTATCAAAAACATTTTGATCGGATACAAAACAATAAATACTTTCTGAGTGATTTAAAATGTATTCGTAGTCTTTAGAAGAGATTGTTGGATATAGTGGGACACTTACTGCACCCAGAGAAAGAATTCCAACATCCATTATGCACCATTCTGTTCTATTGTTAGTACATATCATAGCTATTTTATCACCAGCTTTTACACCCATACTCGCTAGTGCTTTACTAACAGCTCTTGATTGATCAAGGAATCCTTCAGTAGATAAACTTTGCCACTTTCCATCGTATTTTGTATTGAAAGCTTTTTCTAAAGGGAAATTTTTGTGTTGATATTCTATAAATTCAAATAATCTTGTTGGTTCCATATGTTTGTTTTACTGCAAAATAGGAAATATTTTAAAGCAAAAGAAGAAGTAACAAATCAAGCCTAATTTATAAGCCACTTATGTGCGTTCTCAAAGACCATTACCCAAGGACTTACTTCATCAGAACGGTTTTTGGCGTAGTATGGCCAATTCCACGGGAATATAGTTCTTTCTAAATGAGGCATCATTACAAGATGCCTGCCATCTTCACTAGATAACATTGCTGCATTATAGTCTGAACCATTTGGGTTTGAAGGATATTGATTGTAAAGATATTTCGCAGGGATTTGATAGCTACTTTCCTCATACGGAAAAGAGAATTTTCCTTCTCCATGTGCGGCCCAAATACCCAAAGTACTCCCTTCAAGACCACTTAAAATAATTGACTTGCTTTTTTCTATTGTCACAGCAGTAAATATACATTCAAATTTTCCAGAATCATTATTTAACATTTTAGGGCGTTGTTTGTGATTTGGTGTAATTAATCCTAATTCAATAAACAATTGACAGCCATTACAAACACCTAGCGATAAAGTATCTGGTCTTTTAAAGAAATTTTCAATTGCAAATTTTGCTTTTTGATTGAACTTAAAAGCACCTGCCCATCCCTTTGCTGAGCCTAAAACATCTGAATTTGAGAAACCTCCGACTGCTACTAAAAGACTTATATCTTCGAGTGTTTCTCTTCCTTCAATCAAATCGGTCATATGTACATCACGTACTTCAAAACCGCTCAAATCCATCATGTAAGCCATTTCGCGTTCTGAGTTGCTTCCCTTTTCACGAATTACAGCTGCTTTTATGATTTTTTCTTTAGGGGCAGGTTTTTTTCCATCAAATTCAATAGGGAAATTAAATTTAAGAGGTTGTTTTGTAACATTTTCAGCTCGAATAGCAGCCAAATCAATTTTTGTTTGCTTTGACTCAAGTTTAGTAGATGTTGCCATCCACGTCTTCCGCATTAGTGGTATTGATAAATGAATTTCACCAATAGTTAAAATATTTTGTTTAGTAGTTTTACCAATCTTGACTGCTTTAATTCCCATCTTATCAAAAGAAGTAGTGAGATTTTCAGTTGATTGAAGAATAACACCTACTTTCTCCGAAAAAAGAATTTTTACTAAATCATCCTCATTTAAACCACTAAAGTCAATTTCTATACCTAATGAAGTAGAGGGGAAGCAAAGTTCTAGTAGGGATGTGATCAAACCTCCTGATCCAATGTCATGGCCTGCATTAATTTTTCCATTTAAGATATGATCTTGAACTGAATTAAATGCTTTTTTAAAATAAGCGGCGTTTTGGACAAATGGAGTATCCTTACCAATACAATTTTGACTTTGAGCAAAAGAAGAGCCACCTAAATAAAACTGGTCTTGTGCAAAATCAATATAGTATATATCTCCTCCATTTAATGTAGCTACAGGGGTAATAATATTGCAGATATCTTTACATTGACCTGACGCAGAAATAATAACAGTACCTGGAGCTAATACATCTCCGTCAGAATATTTTTGTTTCATAGAAAGGGAATCCTTTCCTGTGGGAATATTAATACCTAATGAAATAGCAAAATTAGAACATTCCTGAACAGCTTCATATAAACGAGCATCTTCTCCTGGATTATTGCATGGCCACATCCAGTTTGCTGAAAGCGAAATGCTTTTAAGCCCTTCTTCAAGTGGAGCAAAAACAATATTAGTTAATGCTTCAGCTATTGCCGTATTACTTCCTTTTTTAGCACTAATTAGTGCACTGACAGGAGCATGTCCAATTGAAGTAGCAATTCCTTTTTGTCCTCTATAATCTAAAGCAATTACTCCACAATTACTTAAAGGTAATTGAAGCTCACCTACACATTGTTGTTGAGCTACACGACCAGTTACGCAACGATCAACTTTGTTGGTTAACCAATCTTTGCTTGCAACTGCCTCTATCTGAAGAACTTTCTTAATATAATGCTTAATTTCTTTTTGAGAATATGATAATTCATCATATTTATGATTTAATGAAGTATCTTCCATAATGGTTTTTGGGGAGCTACCAAAGAGCGCTGAGAGTTTTAAATCAATAGATTTTTGATTAGTTTCTCTAGAATAAAAAGAAAAATTGTGATCATTAGTAACCTCGCCAACTATATAAAAGGGAGCACGCTCGCGTTGAGCAATTCTTTTTAAATGACCTGCGTCTTTAGGAGAAAGAATAAGCCCCATACGTTCTTGTGATTCATTCCCAATTATTTCTTTAGCAGAAAGAGAAGAATCTCCTAAAGGAAGTCTATCAATATTTATGGCACCTCCAATATCTTCAACTAATTCTGATAAACAATTTAGATGACCTCCAGCTCCGTGATCATGGATTGATACAATAGGATTTCTCTTACTTTCAACCAATCCGCGAATAGTGTTTGCAACTCGTTTTTGCATTTCAGGATTGGAACGCTGAATAGCATTAAGTTCGATTCTACTTCCAAAAACACCAGTATTAGCTGAAGAAACAGCAGCTCCACCCATACCAATTCGGTAATTATCTCCACCAAGAATAATAATTTTATCTCCTTTTTTAGGAAGACCTTTTTGAGCTTGCTCTTTTTTCCCATAACCTATTCCTCCTGCAAGCATAATAACTTTATCAAAACCTAGACGTCTGCCATTTTCCTTATGTTCAAAAGTAAGTAGAGAACCTGCGATTAGGGGCTGACCAAATTTATTTCCAAAATCTGATGCTCCGTTTGATGCTTTAATTAAAATATCAATTGGAGTTTGATAAAGCCATTTTCGTTCTTTAAAGGAAGTCTTTCTCCAATCATCTTGGATTCGTGAGTATGGAGTCATGTAAACCGCAGTTCCAGCAAGGGGAATAGATCCTTTTCCACCAGCTAAACGATCACGAATCTCTCCTCCTGATCCCGTTGCTGCTCCATTAAAAGGCTCAACAGTTGTTGGAAAGTTATGAGTTTCTGCTTTTAATGAAATTACACTATCAATAGTTTTTTTCATAAAACTACTCGGGAATTCAGCAGATTGTGGTGCAAATTGTTCAATAATTGGGCCCTCTATAAAGGCTACATTGTCCTTATAGGCTGAAATAATTTTATTAGGATTTTTTTTAGAGGTTTTTTTTATAAGATTGAAAAGACTATTTTTTTTAACTTGGCCATCAACAACAAACTCCCCATTAAAGATCTTATGACGACAATGTTCAGAATTTACTTGCGAAAATCCAAAGACTTCAGAATCAGTCAAAGGTCTTTCTAAGGAATCTGATAATTCATTCAAATAATTTATTTCTTCAGAGTTAAGAGCTAAACCCTCCTTAATATTATAATCTTCAATATCATCAATTTTATAAACCTTTTCAGGTTTAATATTGATAGAGAAGAGTTTTTGATTTAAACTATTAACCTCAACAAATAACATGGGGTCAATATCTTTAATAGTTTTTTTATTTAAATATTCTTCAATCCGAAGCACTCCTGCAACACCCATACTTTCGGTAATTTCAACAGCGTTGGTGCTCCATGGAGTAACCATATTTGCTCTTGGTCCCACAAAATTTCCATGAATACTAGAGTTTTTAATCTGTGGTGCATTGCCAAAAAGCCACTGTAGTTTTTTGATGTTTTCTGATGTTAGAGATGAAGAAGTTTCAACAACAAAAACTTTAGATTTCGTATTGCCAAAAAACAGTAGCATAGAAAACAATTTTGAATTTTAAAAATACGTCTTTTCTATTGTTTTTTGATAATCAAAAATATCATAAAAGATCAAGTTGTTGCAGAGTTATTCACAACACTATTAAATATCCTTTCAACTAATTTAATTTTTACTTTTACAATAAATAAGATTTAACTTTTGTAAGTCTTTATTAAAACTATATTCTAATTAATCGAGCCATATAAAAACCATCTCCTTTTGAGTTTTGAGTTAGTAGTTTTTTTTCTTTTTCTAAACGAAATGATTTTCCTGAGTTTGATTTTAGAAAGTTTTGAATTTGTTTTTCATTTTCATTTGAAAAAATTGAGCAAGTTGAATACATTAAAATACCACCTTTTTTAACTAAAATAGATTGTTTATTGAGTATTTCTTGCTGTATTTGAATTAATTCATCAATCTGTTTTGGATTCATATGCCACTTCAGTGCAGGATTTCGTCTTAACACTCCGAGATTACTGCAAGGAGCGTCGATTAAAACAAGATCAACATTTTCTCTATACTTTTTGAATATGTCATCTGAATCTATATTTTGAATTTTAACCATTCTTACTCCATTTCTTTTGATACGTATCACGAGTTGTTCTAATTTTTTTTTATTTGGATCCAATGCCATGATACGCCCCTTATTTTCCATTAGATTGGCAAGATGAAGTGTTTTTCCCCCTGCTCCAGCACAAGCATCGAAAACGAGCATACCTGGTTTTGGATCAGCGAAAAGTGATACTTTTTGAGAATTTGCATCTTGAACTTCAAACCAACCTTGCTTAAATAATTCTAGATGATTCAGTTTTTGATGTTTATTTAAAAACAGTGCAGTTGGGAATTCTGGTATTATTGTAGATTCGATTCCATACTTCTTTTTTAATATACTTTTAAGTTTTATAGAAGTTGTTTTAAAAATATTAACCCTAAGTACAAGAGGAGCTTTCTCGTTTAGGCTTTTAATCTCTTTTTCCCAGACAGATTTCCCAAAATTTTTTATTCCCAAATTATCTAACCAATCAGGAATGGATTGTAAAATAGCCCTTGCATTTTTTTTAGGCTTTAATTTTAAAGTCACGGTTTGACTTTTTATTTCTGAAAAAAAATCCCAATCTGGTAAAGGGATATTCTTATTAATGATCCAAATACCCAAAAGACTCCAATAATATCGATCTGATTTGGGATCAAGTTTACCCATTTCAGAAAATTTTCTTTTCCATCGGATAATTTCAAAAACACCCTCCCCAACTAGCCTTCGGTCTCTAGAGCCCCATCTTTTATTTTGTTTTAGTAGCCGATTAAGGGATGGTCTTAAGGCACTTTTATGCTGAAGTATATTTTTAATACAGGATTCGATTCCTAATGCAAGATTTTTGTGTAATTTCATTTGACAAAATCTAGGCTAATTACTTTCCTTTTATTTATGTACAATAGTGAAAATAAAAAGGTTAATTCATTTTTTGTATTTGAACCCATTTTTTATAGTGTTTGTTAGCCGTTAGAAGCTCTTTATGTTTACCAGAAGCAACAATTTTTCCTTGATCTAAGACTAAAATGATATCTGCTTTTTGAATAGTAGAGATTCTGTGGGCAATGACCAGTGAAGTTCGATTTAGCATCAATTTTTCTAAAGCCTGCTGAACTTGTTTTTCAGCCTCCATGTCTAGTGCTGAAGTTGCCTCATCTAGAATTAATAGCTGGGGATCCTTCAATATTGCACGCGCAATAGTTAAACGTTGTTTTTGACCCCCAGAAAGCTTATTTCCTAAGTCACCAATATTTGTATCATATCCATCAGGGAGTTCTTCAATAAACTTATGGGCATTGGCTGCCTTAGCAGCTGAAATAACATCACTTTCACTAGCATCTGATTTACCTAGTAAGAGATTATTGAAAACAGTATCATTAAAAAGAATTGATTCTTGATTGACCATACCTATATTTTCATATAGACTCTTTTTTTGAATTTCATTTATTGGAATATTATCAATACTTAAAATTCCCTTGTCAATATCATAAAAACGATTAATTAGGTGAGTTAAAGTGGTTTTTCCACTTCCAGAAGGCCCAACTAAAGCTACCATTTTTCCTTTTTTGATTTCAAATGATAAATTATTAATCACAGGTTTATTTTCATAACTAAAAAATACTTTATCGAAAACAATACTATTTTTAAAACTTTTTAAAATAAAAGGGTTTTCAGCATCTTTTATACTATTTTCTGTATTTAAAATTTCCAAAATCCTGTCTGCTGAAGCATTTCCTTTCTGAATATTATAAACTGCTTTACTAATTCCCTTAGCAGGGGTTAAAATATTGTATGCTAGACCTATATATGCAATAAATGTAGTTCCACTTATACTTTCATCTAAAAGAACCAAACGCCCACCAAACCAAAGTAAAATTCCAATTGCAGCTACACCAAGAAATTCACTTGCTGGACCAGCTAGACTTGATCGGTGTATGAGTTGATTTGAAAAATTATAAAAACGCTGGGTTGCTGCATAGAATTTATTTTTAAAATGCTCACTAGCATCAAAAGTCTTTATAATTTTTTGTCCATTAACTGTTTCATCTATTATTGTTAAAAAATCTCCTTGTTCTTGTTGAATTAGAGCTGAATTTTTTTTCAAACTTTTACCTAAAAGTGAAATAATCCAACCAGAAAATGGAATGAAAAATAAAACAAAAAATGTGAGTTTAAAGCTTATAAAAAACATTGCACTTAATGAAAAAAAAATAGTCAAAGGTTCTCTAACAATTAATTCAAGAATCGATAAAAATGAATTTTGAATCTCAGTTACATCACTAGTCATTTTGGCCATTAGATCTCCTTTTCTTTTTTTATTAAAGAAGTTGATAGGTAGTGCAATAATCTTTTGATAAAGTGTATTGCGTAAATCTTTTAAAATACCATTCTTAAGATATGCGATAAAGAATAATGCTAAATAATTGCAGCAATTTTTTAAAAGAAATAAACTTAAAACCAGGGCAATTACAAATATTAGAGTTCCCTCGATATTTTCAGCTAATTGATTAGAAATGTAATGGTTTAAAGTATCTGTTACATATATATGTAAACTAGATAAACCATTATATTCTAACGAAGATATTTTTTTCTCAGTGGACTTGAAAAGAACATCTAACATCGGTATTAAAGACACGAAAGACAATGCACTAAAAAGAGCATAAAGAGAGTTAAAAAAGATGTTTAAAAGAGCATATCCTTTAAAATTGGAACCAAAATGAAGTATTTTTTTAAAAGAAGTTAACATTAGTTCATTAAATCTTTGATAAAACGATCTATTTTCTTGTCAAGTTTTTTCTGCTGTTTATGCCACGAACTTTCTTTGTCATATTGAGATTTAACGCTAAAGTAAAACTTGATTTTAGGTTCTGTTCCACTTGGTCTTAGAGAGATTTTACTTCCATCATGAAGTTTAAAAATTAATACATCTGACTTTGGCAGATCAATTCTTTCTTTTTTTCTATTTTTTAAATTTATCCTATTGCTCTTCTTGTAATCTTCAATAATACAAACTTTTTCACCTGCTATTTCTTTGGGCGGCACATTTCTAAATTTTTCCATTAGACTAATAATTTCGTCGGCTCCTTTTTTACCTTCTTTAGTTATTGAAATTAAGCGTTCATGAAATAGACCGTATTTTTTATAACATTCCAAAAGAAAATCAAAAATACTTTTCCCTATTGATTTTAGCTCAGAGGCAAGCTCACAAGCAAGAAGACTCGCCGAAACAGCGTCTTTATCGCGGACCTGACTACCAACTAGGTAGCCATAACTTTCTTCACCTCCTCCTATAAAATTTAATTCAGGATGATTTTCGATAAGTTGAGCTATCCATTTAAATCCTGTTAAACAACTCTTGAATTTTATATTATACGCTTCAGCAATTGATTTTATCATTGGAGTAGATACAATAGTACTTGCGATAAAAGCATTTTCACCCAATAAATTTTTAGCTTTCTTTTTGGAAAGAATATATTCAGTTAAGACAACCATAATTTGATTACCGTTGAGATAAAAAGGTTTTTGATCTGAGTCTAGTATTGCTATTCCTAGTCTATCTGAATCTGGATCTGTCCCTAATATAATATCAGCTTGCTTTTTTTGAGCAAGTTTCATAGCCAAATTTAATGCTTCTTTTTCCTCTGGATTTGGAGAAACTACGGTTGGAAAATTTCCATCTGGCTTTTCTTGTTCTTTAACTACAAAAACATCTTTATAACCTGCTTTATCTAGAACTTGTGGAATAGCAGTTATAGCAGTACCATGAATTGGGGTAAAGATAATTTTAAGTTCACCCTTATCATCATCATGAACTTTTGCATCTTCAATTACTACTTTATGATAGGCCGAGTCTAAATTTTTATCTATGAATTTTAAAAGATTTGAATTTCCTAGATATTGAATATCTTTAAAAGCAGTTTTTTCAATTTCATTTATAACAGCCATATCATCCGGTGGAACAAGCTGTCCCCCGTCTTTTCCATAGACTTTATAACCATTGTAATTTGGCGGGTTATGTGAAGCAGTTAGCATTATGCCACAATGAGTTTTTAAATGACGAACAGCAAAAGATAGTTCAGGTGTGGGACGTAAATCACTAAATAGATAACAATAAATATCATTCGCTGTAAAAATATCTGCTACAATTTTTGCAAGACTTTTACTTTGATGTCTACAATCAAAAGCTATAACTACTTTAAGTTTTTCTAAAGGATATTTTTTTTTTAGGAAACTGGACAAACCCTGGGTACTTTTTCCTAATGTGTATTTATTAATTCTATTTGTTCCAACGCCCATAATACCTCTCATGCCACCTGTTCCAAATTTCAGAGATGTGTGAAATGCATCTTCAAGTTTTCCAGGGTCTTTCATTAATGACTTTACATGATTTTGAGTCTCTATGTCAAAAGGGGCTGAAAGCCATTCATCGATAACATCTTTAGGAATCATTTGCGGGTAGTTTCTTCTTTAATAATATAGCGTTTTTTATTTTCTTTAGTTCTTAAAATGATTTCTCCTAAAAATCCTGCTATAAAGAACTGACTTCCTAATATCATTAGTGTTAAAGCTATATAAAATTCAGGGCGACTAGTTATAAGTCTTGCTTGCACATCAAAAAATAACTTATCAATTCCTAAATAGAGTGTGAAACTAAATCCAAAAAACAACATTAAACTTCCCCAAAGGCCAAAAAAATACATAGGTCTTTTTCCAAATTTGTTTATATACCATAAGGTTATTAAATCCAGAAAACCTTTAAAAAAACGATCAGTTCCAAATTTAGTATGGCCAAACTTGCGAGCTTGATGCTGAACAATTTTTTCCCCTATTTTATCAAAACCCTTTTGAGCAGCTAGTAAAGGTATATATCGATGCATTTCACCATAAACATCAATATTTTTAATCACCTCATTACGGTATATTTTAATACCACAGTTAAAATCGTTTAATTTAATACCAGATACCCTTCTTGCAGCCCAATTAAAAAGCTTTGAAGGTAAATTTTTAAAAATTATAGAGTCAAAACGCTTTTTCTTCCATCCTGAAATCAAATCATATCCTCCTTCATTAAGATTTACTATTAATTCAGGGATTTCCTCAGGAGAGTCCTGCAGGTCCGCATCTAAGGTAATTACATATTTCCCTGTTGCTATTTTAAAACCTGCATGTAATGCCTGTGATTTTCCAAAATTTTTCCGAAAGCGTATTCCTTTAACACTTTTATTCTCAAAACTTAATTTTTTGATGATTTCCCAAGATTGATCTGTACTTCCGTCATCAATAAAAATAAGTTCAAAACTATATGAATGACTTTTAAAAACTTTAAAAATCCAATTATTTAGATATAATAATGATAGTTCCTCATTCAATAATGGGATAACAATGGAAACGTCTACAGGTTTTTGCATGCCTGTAAATTTAAGAAATTTGGTTTATTCAGGTCTTGATTTTTTGACTATAAGTCCTCCAATAAGTGAGATTATAAAACCAAAAAATAAAGAAAATATTATTTGAACAGCTGAAAAAATTAATGGACTTGACATTTTCTTTTGTATGGATCTCGCAGTATCTAGTGCTTCCTGAGGAATTTCGGGATTCTGAGCACGCATAGTATCCATGGATAGTTCTAATGATTTCTGCATAGTTTCAGGATCTAAAAAGTTTACAAGTAACTGGGTATATATTATATTTATTAGGGTGGAAACTAAAGAAGCTCCTAAGCCAATCTTTAATGCTTCTGAGAGCGAAATATATCCTTCGTTGTGTTTTTTAAAATCTATAAATGAGTAGATAATTATACTCGTAGAAATTAAAAGAGCTACAATTCCAGCTGTTGAATCATTTTTATAATGCATATCTAAAAAAAAGAGCATTAATTGAAAAACAACTGAAATTAAACCCAGAATAATACCATAGTTAATGATACTTGTTTTAACAGAAGGATTTTTATTTTCCATAAATAGGAATTTTAAATTTCAACCCAAATTAAAAAAAAAATGCTGGGTATTACTTATTTAAAAAAATAAAATTAAATTTGTAGTCGACTTATAAATAATGAAAGCAGGTATTCACCCAGATAACTACAGGCTAGTTGCATTTAAAGACATGTCAAATGATGACGTGTTTATTACTAAATCAACTGTCAACGCGAAAGAAACCATTAAGGTAGACGGAATTGAGTATCCTTTAGTCAAACTTGAAATATCAAGAACTTCTCATCCATATTATACTGGAAAATCAAAACTTGTCGATACAGCAGGGAGAATTGATAAATTCAAAAACAAATATTCAAAATTTAAAAAAGAGTAGTTCTAATTAATCTCATTTCTTCTTAACATTTTTAAGAATTAAAAGGTTTATAGGATTGATTTTCATCCCCTCTACATCTTTTTGGACAAAACGAACCACCTGATCATAATAAAGTGGGATAATTGGAAAATCAGACATTAAGATTTTATCCATTTCTTTGTATTTTTTTATTCGTAAACTATCTAAAATCAAGCTTAATGATTCTTGATAAAATGAGTCAAATATTGGATTTGAATAATGTGTATAGTTTGGACCATTAGGTGAAAAGTTATGGCTATAGAATAGAGAAAGATAATTCTCTGCATCTGGATAATCTGCGATCCAACTGGCACGAAATAACTCTAGTTTTCCTGATGACTTTGCTTGGCGAAGAGAGGCTGTTGGCATTATCTCAATCTGGATTTCTACACCTATTTTTTGCAACTCACGTTGTAAATACTCGCAAAGGTCTTGATAACTAGCATCAGTAGCAACTGTTAACTTTGGAGTTTGATTTGTTTCAGCAACAAAGCTTTCAACAAGTTTCCGTGCATATTTAGGATTATATTCAAAGTCCAGTGAGCTATTGCCAGGGAGCCCTTTTGGAATGAATCCTTTTTTTGCTGGATAACCAATATTATTTCTTAAATAAGCAATCATTAATTTTCTATCAAAACCTATATTTATAGCATGACGAATTTTTTTAGATTGAATTGCAGGATTTTTATTTTCAAGATAGATTCCAATATACTCTGTATTAAGATAAGGACCCCTAAACATATTTAGCTTGTTAATATACTTTGATTTCAGTTCTCCTTTAGGGGTCAACAATTCATCTTTATATGAAGCATCTAGAGAATTAATGAAATCAAATTTCCCTTGTAAAAAAAGCATGAATTCACTTTGAATGTCTGGAATAAACCGTACAGAAACAGCATCAAGATATGGTAGCCTTTTGCCTTGTTCATCATATTCAAAATAGTTTGTATTTTTAAGCATCACTAGCTTTATATTTTCATCCCATCTTTTAAAATAAAAAAGGTCCCGTACCGATTGGATTGGAACGAAAATTTGATCCATAATGAGATGCTACCTCTTTTGGTACAACCGCGAAATATCGCATTGAAAGTAAACCTAAAAATGCAGGAAAAGGTTTTTTTAACTTGATTTTAAAAATATTATCACCCTTTGCTTCATAATCTATTACCTGCTGAAGAACCCATCCTCCTGGTGATGCAATTTTTGGATCTTTTAAACGATCAAAACTATAAACAAAATCTTTGGCAACGACTTTTCTCGTATCTTTTGACGCAAAAAGAGGCGATGAATGAAAGAAAACGTCATCTCTAAGAATAAAAGTATACGTCAAACCATCTAGGCTTATATTCCAGGAAGAAGCAATTTCTGGTTTTATTCTTAATTTTTCGTCCAATTGAACAAGGCCATTGAAAAGTTGATTGATTGGCCAGATGTTTTGAGGATTTCTTGAAAAAGCAGGATCCAAAGAAGTGACGTT
>CACLGW010000006.1 GCA_902606525.1 uncultured Bacteroidota bacterium
TATAATAGTCTTTTAAAACAGAGGCTCTCTCACAATCTAAACGGTACTCTTTTTTAATTTCGTCTGAGAAATCCTTCTCACCATTAAACGTTAAAATACATTTATCATTTATTAAAGTTGACACTAATATATTTTCATTTTGATTAACTGTTAGCCTAAAAAAAGAAGAGGGGAGGTTAATCTCAATTTTACTTTTTCGTATGGGTCTATTAGGAGAATCCATTACAACATTAAAACTTGAATTAAAGGATTTCCAATTAGAATATGGGTCATGATATTCGATAGCCTTTTCCAATAATTGTTTTCCATCAAGATTCTGAGAACTAATTACTGAAATGGAAAAAAGGGTAATTAATAAGAGTAATATTTTCATAATGAAAATTTAGAAACAATATAATATAAAATTAGTTTTCAAGGGAATTTTCTATAAAGGACTTAAGTTCTCTCTTATTGATACTAGGATTCGCTCCAGGGCTATTGGCTACTATAGCGCCCATGGCACACGCATAATCTATAGTTTCTTGTAAAGGTTCATTTTTTGTTAGGCCGTTAACTAAGGTGGCTAAAAAGGAATCCCCTGCTCCAACGGTATCAACTACCTCAACCTTATAACCATTATTATAAAACCAATCTCCTTTGTAATATAAAACTGCTCCATTCATTCCCTTAGTTACACAAATGATATCAGTATTAGTTTGTTTTGCAATAAACTCAATGTGTTTTTCTATCGAGTCAAAAGAAGATTCAATTATACTTGCAATTTGATATAATTCATCGTCGTTAAACTTAAGCATATCAGATTGATTCATTAATTGAATAAGTAATGACTTACTAAAAAATGGAGGCCTTAAGTTTAAGTCAAAAACACGAAATTTAGATACTCTCAAAAAAGACTTCAAAGCTTCAAAAGATTTTCCTCTCGCAATAAGACTCCCAAAAATAAAGGCTGAAGAATTGCTAACCAATTTGATAGTTTCAGGTAATGTCTCAATAAAATCCCAGGCAACATTTTTTGAAATTTCATATTTTGCCGAGCCCTTTGAATCAATACTAACTAGAACATCACCTGTCTTATATACTGTATCTATTTGCAAATATTTCGTGGAAATACCATGAATTTGAATCTTCTCATGTAATTCTCTTCCCAAAGAATCATTACCAATTCGACTGATGAATTGTACATTAGCATTTAAACCTTTTAAAGAACTTGCCACATTAAAAGGCGCTCCTCCTAATTTCTTTCCATCAGGAAATAGATCCCAAAGGATTTCACCAAAGCAAACTATTATATTTGATTTCATCAACATATATGAAATATAAAATTACATGTTTTTAAAAATGTATTAAAACTATTGAAATTTGAAGTTATACGAAAGAGAAACTAGGGCCCCTTTGATGACTGACAGCTCGTAAGCACCTAGAGGACTATCCAAAAAAACAGAACCATCTTTAACTCCATCTCTCTGCGTATAATAAATATTAAATGGATTTTTTCTCCCGTAAACATTATATATTGTGAATATCCAGTCACTTTTAAATCGTCTTTTTGGATCTTTACTATATGCTATTTTCCAAGAAAAATCTAAACGATGAAAAACAGGTAATCTAGAATTATTTCGAGACAGAAAAATAGGTATAGTAACATTTTCTTGATTTAACACTCCATTTGCAATTGTGAAAGGTCGACCAGTTTGCCCTGTAAAATTAAAGCTAAAAGTATTATAGATGTTGCCCTCAAAATTTACAGTAGCATTTAATGTATGTGGTCGATCAAAATCAGAAGGATACCAATTATTATTATTAATTCTTGCTAACAGTGATTCTTCATTTGTTTTTAATAAACTTCGTGACCAAGTATAATTCATAAAACCATTAAACTTACCATTTGGTTTTCTTAGACTAAATTCTATACCATATGTTTTCCCTCTAGCTTGAGTAACTTCGCGTTCTAAAAATTCTGAAAGAAAAAAATCTGCACCAGGTTTAAAGGTTAAATTATTATTTGTTTTACGGTAATATCCTTCAGATGAAATTTCTAAACCTAAATCCAAAAAATTCTTATAAAATCCAAAGCCATATGTGTCATTTTTTTGAGGTAAAATATACCGATCTGAAATCTTCCATCTTGAAGTTGGTAATGGTGTACTAGTATTATAAATGTTTTGAATATATTGATAGATTCGAGCATAGCTCATCTTTAAAGAGCTTGTTTTACTAAGTTTTAAATTTAACCCTAAACGCGGTTCTGGGTTAAAGAACTGAATAACTTGCTCATTTTTGTTAAAGCTTTTTATTTCTTGGAAAAGTCCTTGGTCATTGTATTGTGACTCATCAAATGGACCCAATAAGTTAAATTGTGTAAAACGAAGTCCTGTAGATATAGACATAATATTGAATGGGCTCCAGTTAAGACTAGCATAAAACGAATTTTCTTGACCTATTTCATTTTTAAGATTTACTGGGATAATAGAATTTCCGTTCCCAGGGTCAAGACCACCAGGGTCAATATTATATCGATTTAATTGAACTCCAAAGTAGTAATCGTAAGCGTCTTCTCTATTATCTTTAAATTCGAATTGTCCACTTGTGTATTGAATTTGAGATTTAAATCTAATAATATTATCTGAATCTATTTCAGGAAATAAGTTTTCAGGTAAATAATTGCTATGAACAAGCTTTCCTGTAAGATTGGTATTATTTTGAAAAGTATGGAGCCATTTTAATGTATGATTTGACGTTTCAAAATCGTATTGATTTTCGGAGGATACAATATTCTCAATAGAAGAAATTAAATCTAATTGATAAAAATCATTTGACAAGAAATGAGTATATGTAAGTTGGTTATTTTCATCTGGGATGTATAATAATTTAATTGTAGCGTCAGTAAAATTAGCTTTGGTATTTTTTAAACGAGGTACTAAAAGAGGAAAAAGAAAATCTGTGAAACTTGAACGGCCACCTGCTAATAACATTAATTTGTTGTTTATTATTGGTGTGCTAAGTGTAAGTCGGGAAGAAATCAAACCAATACCTCCTTCTAGTTTAAAACGATCTACGTATGGATTTTTTACTTTTACATTAACGACAGAGGCAATACGTCCCCCGTAATTAGCAGGTATATTAGCTTGATAAATATCTACTCCTGAAATTACATCAGGAGTAAAAACAGAAAATAGCCCAAAAAGATGAGTTGGATTGAAAATCGGAGCAGATTCATAAAGCATTAAATTCTGATCTAGAGACCCTCCTCTAATTGAAACTCCATTACTTACATCACCAGAATTATTTATTCCTGCAAGAAGGGTTATGCTTTTTAAGACATCAAATTCTCCAAGTGCAGTAGGAATCTTTATTAAATCGCGAGCATTCATTTCAAAAACACCCATTTGAGGACTCTCAACATTTTGATTTCGTTTTTTAGCAAGTAATACAATCTCTGAAAGCTGCTCTTCCTCAATCTGCATGAAAAGATTTAGATTTATATTTTTATTTAGGCTAACAGTAAGGTTTTCCTTTTTGTATCCTAGGTACTCTACTGATAATTTGTAACTATTAGTTTCAAGACGTTTAGAAAAAATACCGCTTGTATTTGTTATGCCACCACAGTTGCAAGGATCTAATAGAACAGTAACACCGTATAAGGGTTCAGAAGAGCCCGAATCAAACACAGAAAGTGTTAATGAAAACTCTTGAGCAAATAATGAGCGTATAAACACAAGGCTAAGTATAAAAAATAGAATAAAGTTTAAAATGTCTTTTTTTATTGATCCCATTCTAATGGTTTTATTGCAGTTCGATATCGACTCTCTTTACATGGTGCTGAATAGGTTATGGGATTAGGAAGTGGATCTCCTAATAATTCAGGTTGTGGATATTGATATTCACCTTCAAAAATTGCATTTATGCCACCACGCTTTATAAAAATTGATTTACTTTTTCCAGCAGCTGCTGTAAATCGACCCAAAACTGGATCTTCAGGATCGTCAATATTATAGAAGTTTCCAATTAAAGCAGATGGCAGAGGTGCATTAAAACCACTATTATTATCTACTATATCTTTAATAGTTTTATAATATTTAAATGCTTTTTGAGTGATATTTAGTTGAAGAATTTCTACCAGTATATCTGAATTAGAATAAAAAGGTACTCGACCTACTAGTAAATTTTTAATTGACTTTCCATTTGTGAACTCATCATCAAAAAGAGAAATTTCCTCATTCAAATTTATTTTCCAACAGGTTTGATCACACAAATATGTGTAATAATCTTTAGCTTGAGGATTGTTAATTTGTGAAACACACTCTCCATAACGATATATCCCGTAATCACAGCGTTTACAATAAAACTCTCTTTCAAATCCACGATATTGGAAGTAATAAAAGTTTTGTTCGTTATCAGGGTCATTAAAATCTATTGAGACCTCATGACCAGCGACATACTTATCCTCAGCTTCATCATAAATCAGTTCGTCTGTAAAACTACCTGATATTTTATCGATTGGTACTTCATTTGGAACCAACTCTGATTCAGATCGGTAACGTTTTCCATTTGGTAACAAAACTTCCATTTCCCATCGCGAACCAGGAGTTAATTTAAAATCTCTAGATACTAAATAATTGGATTCTGTTTCTTCAAAATGAACTTCTTCTTGGGTGTCTGAATTAATAATTTTCACATTACACCCACCAATAAAACGAGAAGAATATCGTCCATATTCTAAAATTGTTTTTTTAATATTCACAAATGTAGTCCCTGGAATAGTTGATGCCATTGCATCAATGACAATCAAGTCAGATTGATAGTCAAAATCAGGAGAAATTGGATCAATACAGGAAAAAAAAAGAGGAATAAAGAAAAAAAAAATAATATCTTTTTTTATTAATTTTTTAAAAAAACTCAAAATTTTCAATTTTATAAAAGTGAATTAATTAGGTTTATGATTATTTACAATAACCGAAAAAATGAATGATTATTTACAAAAAATAAAATATTTATTTATAATTTTAATTTAATAACATATCATGGATAAGAAATTAAACCCCTTAAATAATATCGAAGATTGGGAAGACGATCTACTAAAACGTTATCCAGAAAATCCTTCGAAAAAAACAGAAGAAGAATTCAGGGATTATAAAAATTCAAAAAGAGCTGAAGGAGTTAAGGAGTTTTATAAACTCAATCATCAATACCAATCTTATGATTTTGTGTGTGATAAAGAAGCAACTTTCTTACAATTCAACCATCGCAGGATGTCCCTATGGGACGCTGTAGAGTTTCTTAATACATTAGTGGATGATAGTGATCCTGACATTGAGTTAGATCAATTACAACATCTACTTCAAACCTCTGAGGCTATAAGGGATGATGGTCATCCAGACTGGTTTGTTTTAACTGGATTTCTTCATGATGTTGGAAAAGTTCTTTGTTTATTTGGAGAGCCACAATGGGCAGTTGTTGGGGATACTTTTCCTGTAGGCTGTTCTTTTTCAAATTCAATTGTTCATTCAGAATATTTTTCTTTAAACCCAGATAACAGCAATCCAAAATACAACACAAAATTTGGAATTTATAAAGAAAATTGCGGATTGAATCAAATAAAAATGAGTTGGGGCCACGATGAGTACTTATATCAAATAATGAAAAATTATTTACCTCAAGAAGCTTTATATATGATACGCTATCACTCTTTTTATGCACAGCATAAGGAGCAAGCATATAATTACCTAATGGATAAAACTGATCTTAAAATGTTTGAATGGGTTAGAAAATTCAATAATTACGACTTATATTCTAAAGCCCCAGTTCAACCGAACAGTAGAGCTTTAAAGCCCTACTATGAAGATCTTGTAGCAAAATATCTTCCTGACACACTTAATTTCTAGTCTAGGTACATCTGACCAATTATAAATAAAGCTATTTCAGTGAATTATATAATATATTTTTGTATTCCAAGTGAAAGTCCCCGTAACTCTGCTAATCCTCTAAGTCTTCCTATTGCAGAGTAACCAGGATTAGTTTTTTTATTTAAATCATCCAACATTTGATGTCCATGGTCTGGGCGCATGGGTATTTTCCAATCTAAACGACCACTTTTTTTTCTTTTATGTTCTTCCATTAAAATTTTACGAACAATAGAAAACATATCTACATCGCCTTCTAAGTGATTTGCTTCATAAAAATTTCCCTTACTATCACGATGAGTGCTTCGAAGGTGAAGAAAGTGAACTCTTTCAGACCATTTTTCAAAAATCTTGATCAGATTACAGTCAGATCGAACTCCTAAAGAACCGGTACAAAAAGTTAGTCCATTTGAAAGTGAAGGAACCTTAGAAAAAATAGTTTCTAAATCATCTGAAGTACTAACAACCCTTGGAATGCCAAAAAGTGGGAAAGGCGGATCATCAGGATGAATACACATTCTCATTCCTAAAGATTCTGCCGTTGGAATAATTGCCTCTAAAAAAAGAATTAGATTTTTTTGTAAATCTAATTTACTAATGCTGCTATACTTTTCTATCTGAGCTTTAAATTCATCTATACTATAACCTTCTTCAGCACCTGGGAGTCCAGCGATAATACTTTTTGAAAGGCGTTCCAAATCTGAAGGCAAAAGACCTTTAAAATAATTTTCAGCTTCTTTTATTAATTGAGAATCATATTCATCTTTTGCACCATCTCGTTTAACTAAGAATAAATCAAATGCTGCTAAGGCTATCCAGCTAAAATATAAAGTTTTAGAACCGTCTGGCATAGGATAATAAAGATCAGTACGTGTCCAATCTAATACCGGCATAAAATTATAGCAGACTGTCTTAATATTAAATGAAGAGAGGTTTTCAAGAGTTCTTTTGTAATTCTCAATATATAATTCAAAAGAACCATTACGTTGTTTAATATCCTCATGTATAGGTACAGATTCCACTACATTCCAGTTCAATCCTGAATTTTTAATAATTTTTTGATGCATCTCTATAGCAGATCTATTCCAAACCACACCATTTTGTATTTCATGAAGAGCAGAAACAACAGAAGAGGCACCTGCTTGTCTTATATTACTTAAAGTAACAGGGTCACTTGGTCCATACCATCGAAAAGACTCATTCATTATCGTATTTTTTTAAACTCCACTATAAGCACTAAAACCTCCATCAACAGGTAAAACAACACCTGTTATAAATCGAGAACTTTCACTGCATAAAAAGTGAATTACACCATTTAATTCTTCAGGTTCTCCAAAACGTTTCATTGGTGTATTTCGTATAATTTTTTTTCCTCGATCAGTTAGACTTCCATCCTCTTTTAATAGTAACTTTTTATTCTGCTTTCCAATAAAAAATCCTGGAGCTATAGCGTTTACTCGAATTCCGTCTCCAAATTTTAAAGCCATTTCTACAGCCATCCATCGTGTAAAATTTTCCATTGCAGCTTTTGCTGCAGAATAACCAACTACTCTTGTTATAATTCTGTCTGCTGTCATTGAAGAGTAATTTACAATACTTCCTTTCCCTTGTTTTGCTATTACCTCCCCAAATACAATGGAGGGTAAAATAGTCCCTTTTAGATTCAATTCAACGACATCGTCAAAATCAGTTTCTGAAAGATCAAAAATAGTTCTATCGTCTGGAATTACTGCACCGGAAAGATTACCTCCAACTGCGTTAATTAGTGAATCAATTCGGCCAAGTGTATGCATTACAGATGATCGAACCTTCTCTAATTCTGAACGATTCATAACATTTACAACATGACACTCTACATAAGTAAAAGGGGTTAATTTTTTCTTTAGCTTGTCAAGTAATCGTTGATTTCTCCCTAGAATCACCATCTTAGTATTAGCTTTTGCTAAACTTAGCGCTAGTTCACCACCTAATGCACCGGTAGCTCCCGTTAAAACAATTACTTTATTTTTTAAATCAAACATATTATAAATTATATTTTGAATCCCAAACAACTACTTGTTCTGTATCCATTGCACGTATTCCCATATCTACAGCAAAAGCTACGTCTGCACCACTTTTGATATTAGACATTGGAGTTATATTATTGATTATTGAATTTCTGAAGTCTTCAAGTGCTTGATATGTAGGCTCTTTATGGTCAATGTTAATAGGATTACCCTTACCCTCTGTCCAACTTGAAGTAGCCCCTGAAACACCATCTACATTATCTACAACTTTATTGTATTTTCCTTCAGGATATTTCCAAGCATTTTGATACCCTATTATTATTGTAGCCTTGTCTCCCATCAACTTAATTTGATAGTCGTCTTTTCCGTTTGATGTAAGACAGATATAACTTGCCTTTACACCACTAGGATATGAATAAGTTAGATGTATGTTATCATAGGTCTCACGACCATCTTTCCAATAATCTATACCACCAAAGCCAATTACTTTTTTTGGAGTTGATTTAAGAAGCCAATTAGAGAAATCAATTTGATGTGAACTAAGTTCAGCTGTGAGTCCATAAGAATATTCACGATACATTCTCCAGTTAACTTGACGCTCAAATTTAGGATGTGGAACTTGCCTTCTCCAATTTCCATTTCTATTCCACTGAGCTTGAATAGCGCTAATTTGGCCAATTTCTCCATCTTGTACCATTTCAACTACATGGGAGTAAAGCCTTGAGCTATGATATTGATGACCCGTCTGAAAGATTTTATTATGTTTCTTTTTCACTTTTTCAAACAAACTAATAGTACTTTGATCACCCTTAACCATGGTTTTTTCGCAATAAATATGTAAAGACGCATCTATAGCGTCACAAGCAATAGAAGCATGTGTATTTAGTGGTGTGCTAATAATTACAGCATCTAAATTTTTATTGGAAAGAAGTTCTTTGTAATTAGAATATTGCTTGGATTTTGGAGATATAATAGCAGCTTGATCCAATCTAAACTGAAGGTTGTCGCATATTGCGACCAATTTAATTCCATCAATTTGATTAATAAGTCTCATAAGTCCTTGACCACGATCTCCAGTTCCTATAATACCAATATTTATTTGTTCTAAAGGCGAACTTTTGAATATGGAAAACACATCTGTTTTAGAGGTTAGTAGTGGGAGGCCAACAGCCACAGCACTTTTTTTAATAAAGTATCTTCGTGATGCCATTTTTAGAATTAAATTGAAATATACACATTTTGGCATATGCAATTTAACAAAAAACTTTTGCTATATTAGGTTATCATATAATGTTACTAAAGCTAAACGAATTGTATTTTTCTCCTAAAAAAAACATATTTACTTTAATTTTATTTTTGTTATTAATCACCCTACAACTTAAAGGACAAGAAACGAAATGGCAAAACTTATTACAAAATAATAATCTCAATGATTTTGTTCAGCTAAATGGAAAAGCCGATTTCACTCTTAAAGATGGTATTCTTATTGGTACATCCAAATTAAATACTCCAAATAGTTTTTTAGCGACAAAGACCAAATATTCTAACTTTATACTTGAATTTGATGTCTTAGTTGATTATAATTTAAATTCAGGGGTACAATTTAGAAGTGAAAGCCTTGAAAGCTATATGAATGGTAGGGTTCATGGATATCAATGTGAGATAGAAACTAGTACAAGAAGATGGGCTGGTGGAATTTATGATGAGGCACGAAGAGGTTGGCTTTACCCACTTTCAAGGAATAAACAAGGACAAAGGGCATTTATAAATGGTAGATGGAATAAATATAGGATTGAGGCAATTGGTAATTCTATAAAAACTTTTGTTAATGGCGTTGAAACATCAAATTTATTTGATAATATGACCCAAAAAGGATTTATTGCATTTCAAGTCCATGGAATTTCTGATCCTAAACAAGAAGGAAAACAAGTAAGATGGAGGAACATCCGTATTCTAACTTCTGATCTTGAAAAAAATAGAATGATTGCTTCAAATAAAGCGCCTTGCATTAGTTACCTTGATGGAGAGCTAACTCAAGATGAAAAACGTCTTGGCTTTAGAATGCTATGGGATGGTAAAACTACAAAAGGCTGGCGAGGAGCAAAAAGAAAAAACTTTCCTGAAAAGGGCTGGATAATAAAAGATGGTATCCTAACAGTAGAATCTTCAGATGGTAAAGAATCTAGAAATGGTGGGGATATTGTTACCAAAGAATCATTTAGAAATTTTGAATTGAGTGTAGATTTTCTTTTGAGCCCTGGAGCAAATAGTGGAATTAAATATTTTGTAGTTTCTAATTTAAATAAAGGTGAAGGTTCAGCTATAGGTTTAGAATTTCAAATTCTTGATGATGAAAAACATCCTGATTATAAATTAGGAAAAAATAGAAATCGATCAGTAGGATCACTTTATGATTTAATCCGAGCAGAAAATAAAGATACTGGAGCTCGTGGGAAAAACTTTAAAGGGGTTGGCCAGTGGAATAATGCCCGAATTTTTGTTAATGGTGGAAAGGTGGAACATTGGTTAAATCATGTCAAAGTTGTAGAATTTGATCGCTTTAGTCAAACTTTTGAGGCACTTGTTGAAAAAAGTAAGTATGAAATATGGGAACAGTTTGGTAGATGGCCACAGGGGTTAATACTTTTACAAGATCATGGTGATCAGGTTTCATTTAAGAATATAAAAGTTAGAGAGTTTTAAAATGGATAATACAAGAAGAGATTTTATTAAAAAAACATCATTTGCTGCAGCTGTAATAAGTTCAATAACTCCAAACATTATGATTGGAAAGAATATACTAGGTGCAAACGATCGAATACATTGTGCTATTGCAGGAATTCGTAGTAGAGGGAAAGCCCTTGGTGCCGCAATAAATCTTCAAGATAATGCCAAAATACTCTTTAGCTGTGATGTAGATGATGCGATAATTGAAAAGCATAACAAATGGAGTAATAAAAATATAGGATATGTACCTAAAGTAGAAAAGGATTTCAGGAAACTTGTTGAAAATAAAGATATTGATGTAATTTTTATTGCAACTCCTGAACACTGGCACACCCCAATGACTATAATGGCAATGCAAAATGGGAAACATGTTTATGTAGAGAAACCATGTAGTCATAATCCTTATGAAAATGAGTTACTTGTTTCTGCTCAGAAAAAATATGGCCTAAAAGTTCAAATGGGGAACCAGCAACGATCAGCTTTAAGTAGTATTAATGCAATTAATGATATAAGAAACGGTATTATAGGAGAGGTATATAAAGGAGAAGCTTACTATTCAAATAATAGAGGATCAATTGGAATAGGAAAAATTACTTCAATTCCAGATACTTTAGATTGGGATTTATGGCAAGGTCCTGCTCCTAGAACACAGTACAAAGATAACTTTCATCCTTATAATTGGCATTGGTTTAGAAGATGGGGTACAGGTGAAGTCCACAATAATGGGACTCACGAAATAGATATATGTCGGTGGGCACTAGATGTTGACTTACCTGAAAGTGTTACTTCTTTTGGAGGTAAATACGCCTTTCAAGACGACTGGGAATTTGTAGATAATCAACAAGTTACATTCAAATATCCAAAAGGAAAATTTATTACATGGACAGGACATAGTAGAGGATTAATTCAACCGAAACAACCTGGGCGTGGAGTAACTATTTATGGCAGTAAAGGTACAATACAACTGGACCGTAACTTCTGTAAATATTTTGATTTAGGTGGCAACTTAATTAAATCCGAAATGGAAAGTGCAAGAAGCAAAACAACTGATACAAGAGGACAAAGCGGTTTAGATGTTAACCATGTTGGAAATCTTTTTGATGCTATACGTAAAGAAAAACCTTTGACAGCAGAAATCAAAGATGCTAGTATATCTACTTTTTTATGTCATTTAGCTAATATGGCTCAGGATGCCGGAGAAACTCTTGAAATTAATCAAAAAACTGGTAAAATACTCAATAATGGTAAGATCATGCATAACTGGAAAAGAGAATATGCTTTAGGTTGGGAGCCTAAAATTTAATTTTAAAAATTTAATGGAAGTTAATCAATCTATTAATCGTTTTATTAATGAAGACTTTCTTTTAGAAACAGAAAGTGCAAAGCTACTTTATCATAATTATGCAAAAGAATTACCTATAATCGATTACCATAGTCATCTATCTCCAAAAGCAATTTCTGAAAATAAAATTTTTAATTCAGTAACTTCATTATGGCTTAGTGAAGATCATTATAAATGGCGTGCTCTAAGAACACTAGGGGTTAACGAAAGATACATTACAGGTAAATCAACAAATCAGGAAAAGTTTACTCAATTTGCTTCGGTAGTCCCCTTAATGGTTCGAAATCCCATATATCATTGGACCCATATGGAGCTTCAACGCTATTTTGGCATAAATGAATTACTTTCTGAAAAAAATGCTAATAGAATTTATAATAAAACCAATAAGTTGGTAAACTCTTCGTTTTTTAGCACCTTATCTCTTTTAGAAAAAATGAAAGTTGAAAGGGTTTGTACAACTGATGACCCAATAGATAACCTAGAACACCATGTAAATCACTCTAAATCAGGAAACTCTGTCTGTATGAATCCAACTTTCAGACCAGATAAATCTATTCTAATTAATGCCCCAGATTATAATGAATATGTTGATACCCTAGAAATCGCAGCTTCTGTTAAAATAAATAGTTTTGATGATCTCTGTGAAGCTCTTCAAAAGAGAATAGACTTTTTTCATATTAAAGGATGTAGGATCTCAGATCACGGTCTAGAGTATATCCCATTCAAATCTGCTAGTTTGGCTGAAATCAAAAAAATTTACAGTAAAAAAAGAAAGGGAGGAATACTCGAATCGGAAGAAATTCAAAAATTTCAAACAGCGATTCTTATTTTTCTTTGCAAAGCATACCATAAACTTGGATGGGTACAGCAGTTTCACCTTGGAGCTATGAGAAATAATAATAGTAGAATGCTTAAAAAACTTGGCCCAGATACTGGTTGGGATTCAATAGGTCAGTATCCAATTGCATTTTCACTTTCAAGATTTTTAGATTCACTCGATGAAAAAGATGAGCTTTCTAAAACAATCCTTTATAATATTAACCCTGCAGATAACGAAATGTTGGCTACAATGATAGGTAATTTCAATGATGGGACTAGTAAAGGAAAAATACAGTGGGGTTCAGGGTGGTGGTTTTTGGATCAAATTGACGGTATGACAGATCAAATAAATACTCTGTCCAATATGGGAATGATCAGTTCTTTTATTGGAATGTTAACTGATTCTAGAAGCTTCTTATCTTTTCCAAGGCATGAATACTTTCGAAGATTAATATGTAATCTTTTTGGTAACGATTTAGAAAAGGGACATCTACCTAGTGATATTAATTGGATTGGAAAAATTATTTCCGACATCAGTTATCACAATACCAAAAACTATTTTGATTTTAAATGAAAAACAATAATAATAAATCGACATTTTTCTTTGGCCTAATGTTACTTCTACTTTTTTTTTTTCAAAGTTGTAAGTCTGACTCCTCCATAAAATTAATTCGATTAGGACATGGCCTAGACATAAGTCATTCTGTTCACCAAGCCATGGTAAAGGCTGATGTTCACCTAAAACAAATTTCAAATGGTAAAATGCGTATACAGATCTATCCTAATCAACAATTAGGAAGCGAACGTGAATGTTTAGAGCTACTACAAATTGGGAGTCTAGATATGACTAAAGTATCAGGAGCTGTATTAGAAAATTTTGCGCCGAAATTCAAAATTTTCAGTCTTCCATTTCTATTCGATAATAAAAAACATCTATTTAAAGTGTTAGACGGTCCAATTGGAAAAGAATTGTTAAAACAGGGTGATGATTATTGGTTAAAGGGAATCGGTTTTTATGACTCAGGAAGTCGGAGCTTTTATACAAAAGACCATCCAATTGATAAACCTGAAGACCTTAAAGGTTTAAAAATTAGGGTTCAAGAGAGTATTTCGGCATTTGATATGGTGAATAATCTGGGGGCATCCCCTACACCAATTTCATGGGGTGAACTCTATACTGCTCTTCAACAAGGTGTTGTTGATGGGGCAGAAAACAACCCTCCTAGTTTTTATCTCTCAGGTCATTATCAAGTTTGTAAATTTTACAGCATTGATGAACACACAATGATTCCTGATGTTTTATTGGCTAGTACACATTTATGGAATAGTTTGAAACCAAATGAACAAGAATGGCTTCAAGAAGCAATTGATAAATCCGTTACTTATCAACGTGAACTTTGGATACAGTCAGAAAATAAATCTTTGCAAGCAATAATTGAAGCTGGAGTTAAAGTGAGCTATCCCAAAAAAATATTTTTTCAAAAAGCTACACAACAAATGAATAATGAATTTAAAAAAGACCCTGAGATGGATAAACTAATTAAACGAATTCGTGATGAGGCAGATTAGATTTAAGGTTAATAAAATCGTTGAGGGTTTGCTAGTTTTAATCCTTGGTGGAATGGTGTTAAATGTTCTTTGGCAAGTTTTTACTAGATTTTTCACCTCCAACCCTAGTGCGTTTACAAATGAGTTAGCACGTTATCTTATGATATGGTTAGGTATTTTAGGAGCAGCTTATATATCAGGAAAACAAGAACATGTTGCAATAGATTTTTTCGTCAAAAAACTTAATAATTCCCTTCGAAATAAAATAGATCGTTTTGTACTATTTTCTACATTGAGCTTTGCTGTTTTTGTCATGCTTATAGGTGGAATTCATTTAGTATATATCACTTTAAAGTTAGAACAGTATTCTCCCTCGCTTCAAATTCCTTTGGCTTTAGTATACTCTATTATTCCTTTAAGTGGGCTATTGATTATTTTTTATAAACTTACCCAAGAGAAAAGTTAATCAATGGAAGCCACAGCAATTTTTATATTAGCATTGAGTTTTTTATTACTAATAGGCATCGGTACCCCAGTAGCATGGGGTATTGGGCTTTCCTCACTTTTGACTCTGTTAATTAGTTTACCAAACTTAACAGCTGTAACCACAATTGCTCAAAGAATAGGGACAGGATTAGATAGCTTTACATTATTAGCAATTCCATTTTTTATTCTTTCTGGTCAACTTATGACTCATGGAGGAATTGCTCAACGCTTAGTTCGTTTTGCTAAATCTATAATAGGTACTTTGCCCGGTGGATTAGCATTAATCAATATTATTTCTGCTATGATGATGGGAGCTATTGCAGGGTCTGCTATGGCTTCTGCATCTGCTATGGGTGCCATTTTAGGTCCTGAGATGGAAAAAGAAGGTTATGATAAGGAATATGGTGCAGCAGTTAACATAACTTCTTCAACGATGGGCTTAGTGATTCCACCAAGTAATGTATTGATTGTTTATTCATTAGCTAGCGGAGGAGTTTCTATTGCGGCTTTATTTCTTGCTGGATATATTCCTGGTATTCTTACGTGTCTTTTTCTGATGCTTGTTGCTTCAATTTGGGCTAAACGAAAAGGCTATGTAATCTCTCAAAAAAGTAGTGTGAAAGAAGTATTTTCTAGTTTGTTAAGTGCACTACCTAGCTTATTGTTACTCTTTATCGTAATTGGAGGAATCGTGGCTGGATTTTTTACTGCTACTGAAGCTTCAGCAGTTGCCGTTTTGTATACTCTTGTTTTAGGTATTATTTACAAGGAAATTAAATTCAAAGACTTATCAATAATTCTTCTAGAATCATCGAAAACTAGTTCAATTGTGTTACTATTAATCGCCTGCTCCATGAGTATGTCATGGGTTATGTCTTATGAAAATATTCCGCAAAATCTTAGTGATTTTTTAATTGGAATTAGTGATAATAAAATTATTATTCTTTTAATGATCAATCTCATACTTTTATTTGTAGGTATTTTTATGGATATTACACCAGCCGTATTAATTTTTACTCCAATATTCTTACCAGTGATTAAATCTATCGGAATCGACCCGATACAATTTGGAATTATTATGGTTGTGAACCTATGTATTGGACTTTGTACTCCACCAGTAGGCTCCGTATTATTTGTGGGTGTTGGTATTGCTAAAACTAGTATTGAAAAAGTGATTAAGCCTCTTTTACCTTTATTCATAGCTATGATTGTTGCCTTGGGACTTATCACTTACTTTCCTGAGATCACACTTTGGCTTCCAGAAAAATTTGGATTCTAGTTTAAACTATCTTATTAAAAGATTGGTTTATAAATATTTTACGATAACTGATATTTGGTTTAATTTTGAAGAAAAGAAATTATCAAGAAACAAGAATTAAATAAAATTCCTTTCGATTTTATCGAAGTTAAAAGCATTGTAGCTAGAGCATTAGAAGACTATATTAAAAAAAGTACTTCTGAGGGTTCGTTTGTATTAAAACAAAAATCACCAGAGGATATTTCAAAATTATTACAAGTAGAATCTCTCTTTGAGAGTGGCTTTCAGAGCACCAAGCAACTTAAAAAATTTATATCTAATTACCTTGAAAATACAAACCGTTTGAAGAATCCCAGATATATGGGTCATCAAGTAGCTGTACCTCACGATCTTTCGGGTATCCCAGATTGGATAAATGGCACAATTAATAATCCTAGTTCTCTTTACGAAATGGGGCCAGCTGGTGCAACCCTTGAAAGCTTTATGATCAACTGGATGTTAAATAAGCTCGGATGGTTTAAAGGAAAGGATCTTAGCGACTTTAAAAGGTTAAATAAAAACGGTAGTGGAATTCTAACCCACGGGGGATCTATTGCTAACATGACTGCCTTATCATCTGCTCGTGCTGCAATTTCACCAAAGGCATGGGAGGAAGGAAATCCAGAAGATTTAGTTGTTATGGGGCCAAGTACTGCTCATTACTCTATATTAAGAGCATTATCAATAATGGGGATGGGCAAAAAGGCTTTTATACCTATTCCAGTAGATGAAAATGAGGTTATTATCAGTTCAGCTTTAGAAGAAGTTTATGTACAAATAAAAAAAGAAGGAAAACGTGTTATGGCATTAGTTGCTAATGCATGTGCCACCTCTACTGGTCTTTTCGATCCATTAGAAGAAATGGCCGCTTTCTGCAAAAAACATCGATTATGGTTTCATGTTGATGGAGCGCATGGAGCCGTTGCCCTACTTTCTAATGACCATCGTCACAAAGTCAAGGGTATTGAAAAAGCAGACTCTGTTATTTGGGATGCGCATAAAATGTTGAGAGTACCTGCTTTGTGTACAGCTGTTTTATATAAAAAACAAGAACAAATGTGGGATAGCTTTCATCAAAAAGGAAGTTATGTTTTTCATGAAAATGAAGTTATTGGAATGGATTCTATGCCTTTTACTATAGAATGCACCAAATCAGCACTAGGAACAAAACTTTTTTGGAGTTTTGCTATGGAGGGTCAACAAGCTATTGTAAGATTTATCGAAAACAGCTTTCAACAAGCTAAAGATTTATATAATTATCTTAATAGCCTAGAAGACTTCTATTGCCCTTACCCACCCGAGTCTAATATTTTATGTTTTCAATATAAGCCTGATATTATTAATGATCAACATCAACTCGCGCTACGCTACGAATTGATTAACTCTGGTGAGTTTTATATCACATCATGTATAATTCAAGGAAAAAGATATTTAAGGACAGTAATGATGAATCCATTTACAGATATCAAAGATTATGAAGCCCTGTCTATTGCAATTGCAAAATATGCCACGGCCAACAAAATTTATGGAAACTAAAACTTACTTTTACTAAAATAGTATTTATGAATTCTTTCAAATTAGAAAAATATTTAATAAAAGTCTTTGAAGAAAATGGTATGTCAACTTTTTTAGCGGAAAATTTGACCCTAATTTTATTATTTATATCGATTCTTTTAGTCGGAAGAATAATATTTTGGATTTCCCGAAAAATCATTATTAATCTTTTTAATCGAATCGCTAAACGAACCCAATCTTCTTTTGATGACTTACTATTAAAAAACAATGTTCCAAGACTGTTATCATATATCCCTTTTCTTTTTTTTGTTTTTGCATACATTCCAAATCTATTTGAATCAAAGTACATCAACTTATATATTGGCTCTAAGAATCTAATAGAGGCTGTTTCTGTTATTCTATTGCTTAGTATAATTCGGGCTGTTTTAAAAGCCTTAAGTGACTATTTAAAAACCATTCCAGCTCTTCGAGACAAGCCTTTAGACAGCTATCTCCAAGTTGTAATGATTTTTCTCTGGTTTATGGGAGTTATATTAATTCTTTCTATCTTAACCGGGAAGGACGTTTGGAGTTTTGTTACAGCTTTGGGCGCTTTATCTGCGGTATTACTTTTTGTTTTTAAAGACACTATTCTGGGCTTTGTAGCCAGCGTTCAGATTGCAGTTAACGATACGGTTCGAATTGGAGATTGGATTAGTATGCCGAATAGTAATGCAGATGGAGATGTAATTTCAATTAGCCTTTCTTCAGTCCAGGTGCAAAATTTTGATAAAACTATAACATCAATACCAACCTATAAATTAATCTCAGATTCTTTTATTAACTGGAGAGGCATGAGTGAATCAGCTGGAAGAAGAATCAAACGTTCTTTACTAATTAAAGTAAGTAGTGTTCGTTTTCTTGAATCTGACGAAATTCAAAAATTAAATCAAATAGATCTTTTAACTAATTTTTTAAAAAAAAGGAGTCTTGAAATAGAAAATGCAAATTTTCAAAAACAGGCTAATAAAAGTTTATTAATTAACGGTAGAAACTTTACGAATTTAGGTTTATTTAGATATTATACAGAAGCATATTTAGAAAACCATCCTATGGTAAACCCAGAGATGACTATAATGTGCCGTCAGTTGGCTCCAACTGCACAAGGAATACCTTTAGAGGTATATGTATTTAGCAAGGATAAGGAATGGAAAAATTACGAGCATATTTCAGCTGATATTTTTGATCATCTGCTAGCTTCAACAAAATTCTTTTCACTTGAGTGTTTTGAATTAAGTGCTAGCTTCCCAACAAGCAACTCTTAATAAAAAGGTCTGTAAATAACAGCCATTTTAAACATATTGATATCTAATCGATGCCTTGGCCCATAATGTATGGGGCTCCAGCTTCTTTTAAATCTTTTTCAATTTCTGGTATTTTATTCTTAATTATTGAAATAACTTCGGTACGTAAATTTGCTAATAATTTCTTGGCAATTTCTAGACTCTTCATGTGAAGTGGTGTAGGACCGTAAGAGTCTCTTAATCCTAAAGTTGCATTGTACAAATAATTATCTAAACCTGATGGATTTTTTTCACCAACTTCGCTTTTAGATGGACTTCCGGATATACTTTTTTTAATTCGAATTAAATCAGCTTTTAAACCAGCAATTTTAGGCTCTAGGGAGCCAGGAAGTATTTTTGCTATTTTTAGAGCATTTGCCATTGCCTTCTGCATCTTAATACTTTCAGACAATTCATCCTCAACAGCACTGATGTTACTATAGAGTTCTGAAATTTCATTCAAGTAAGTATTATATTCTTCATAACCAATCCCCTTTAAAACGCCTTCACGGATTGCTTTTACTTCAAACGATACTGGTCCGTCAAGCGGAGTAACTTTGCCATTTTCAACTAAAGCTAATGAAGCCTGGTAGATGCCTGGTTTTGCTAGGGCGCCACTACGATTATATCTAGTAGATTCGGAAGAAATAGGATAAGGATTAAAATGTGAGAAATCCCAAGCAATTCTATGACTTCCATCACTAGCTCTTTTGCTAATCTTGTTTATAACATTGCCTTCTTTATCTTGAATGGTCAAAATCACATGTGCAGGTTCTTCTTCAAGTTCTGCATCTAAAGCTTCCCACCCTGGAAAATTAATATTGGCATTTCTTTTGTTTAGTTCTATTTCTTTATCTCTTCTTATTTCCTGGGCTGTTTTATAATCATCTGCCAAATGGTAAGTAAAAACTGCTCCGTATTTTGGGTTTTTTGCAAAATAATAATCTGCACCTGTATTGCCAATTTTACTTCTTGGAACAAACCACTTTGCAGTTCTAGGGGTGAAAAGTTTTCCTTTTTGATTCAAGTTATCTTTCGTAAACTCTCTTAAGGCGCTATAGTCGTCAAGAATAAAAAATCCGCGCCCAAAAGAAGCTGCGACTAAATCATTTTCTCGCTTTTGAATGGTCAAATCTCGAAAAGAAATAGTTGGTGCTCCATCAAGGATTTGCCACAACTTTCCACCATTTAAAGAGGTATAGATTCCAAATTCCGTAGCTGCAAAAAGTAAATTCTTTTTAACTGGATCCTGAACCATTCTCCAAATCAAAGTTCGCTTTGGTATATTACTACTTATGGAAGACCATGTTTGTCCTTTATCTGTACTTTTAAACAAATAAGGACTAAAATCTCCCTCTTTATGATTATCTAATGATACATAAACTGTATTAGCGTCAAAAAGATCTGCTTTAATATCATTTATAAAACTTCTAGGTGCAAGCCCCAAATTAGTTACAGGGATTTCTCTCCAAGAATCTCCTCCATTTTCCGAAACCTGAATAAATCCGTCATCTGTTCCAGCATAAAGCAAACCTTCCTGAATAGGAGATTCAGCAAGTGAGGTAATGGTATTATAGTTTGACATAGCACCAACATCCCAAGCATTGTCCCAGCTTTGTTTTCGTCCCATAATGGGCAATGTAAGCCTATCTTCATTTCTAGTAAGGTCTCCAGAAACTGGCTCCCAATCATCACCCCTACTTTCAGATTTCCATACTCTGTAAGAAGCAAAATATAATCTTTTAGGATTATGAGGGCTTACTAAAATAGGAGCATCCCAATTAAAGCGTTCGTGAGGTTCACCCTCTCTAGCTTTTGGCTGAATAGAAACTTTCTCTCCGGTAGTTAAATCTACACGAAATAAAACACCTTGTTGATATTCACCGTAAATAATATTATTATAAACAGGATCAGTTGCAGATTGATGTCCGTCAGCACCAAGGGTTTTATACCAATGTTTATTTGCAATTCCTTCTTGCTCGTCAGTCGCTGAAGGACCTCCAGCTGAACCATTATCTTGGGTTCCACCAAAAATATGGTAAAAAGGTTTCGCATTATTGACAGCTACTTTGTAAAACTGTGTAAGAGGAAGATTTTTCACGTAACGCCAAGTTTCAGCAAGATCAAAAGATTCATAAATACCAGCATCAGTTCCTAACATTATATAATCTGGGTCATCTTTTTTAAATACAATGGCATGATTATCTGAATGCTTATCCTTTTCTTTAAGTTGTACAAAAGTTTTACCTCCATCTTCAGAGGTAAGAACCCTAACATTCATCAAATATAGTCTGTCAAATTGATGAGGACTTGCATACAATTCTTGATAGTAATGCGGTCCTGTACCTCCAGAAACAGTGTTTGACATTTTTTCCCAAGATTCACCCCGGTTTTCAGAACGATAAACAGCTCCAGATTTACGATCTAATTCTATAGCAGCATATACGACATCTGGGTTTTGAGGAGAGATTGCCAATCCTATTTTACCCATATTTCGCCTTGGTGAATCGTCATCGTCTATTATACCATCATTATTAGAATCAGGATTATTTGGTAATCCAGTTTTTAATATTTTCCAGTTATCACCAGCATTATCAGAACGATAAATAGCAGTTCCAGGACCCCCTCCCATCAGTGCGGCTACAGTTCTATGTCTGTCCCATGTAGCTGCGTATAAAATATTTGGATTTCGGGGATCAATCATGATGTCGGTAACACCTGTCCATTGGTTATTTCCCAATACTTTTTTCCATGAAGAACCTCCATCAATTGTTTTATATAGGCCACGTTCTCCACCTTTGGTCCAAAGAGGACCTTGAACTGCCACCCAAACTATATTGGAATTATCAGGATGAACTATTATTTCAGAAATATGTTCAGACTTCCCTAAACCCATATTAGTCCACGTCTTTCCTCCATTTTCACTTCGGTATATACCATCTCCGTAGGCTACATGCCTTCCTCCAACATTTTCACCTGTCCCAACCCAAACAATCTCAGGATTAGAGGGGTCTAAGGTTATGCATCCAGTTGAATAAGATGATTCATTGTCAAATATTGGAGACCAAGTAGTTCCCGCATTTACGGTTTTCCAAACTCCAGATGATCCGGTAGCAACATACCATATACTTTCATTTTCTGGATGGAATTTTATATCAGCAATTCTACCAGATAAAAAGGCAGGACCGACATTTCGTAATTGAAACGCATCTAGTGAAATTGTTTGGGGCGTGTAATTAGTTTTATTTTTTTTCTTTTTTTGTGCATCCAATGATTGGATGGGAGCTAACAATAGTAGTGTCAACAGTGGACTGATTAAAGATTTCATAAAAGATTTGTTTTACATAACCTAAATTACTATTTAATTTGTGCTTTAACAATTGAATTCATTGATTTTTTAGATATTGTAATAAAAAAATATAATGAAAATTAGAATTTCTTTTTTAAATATTATTTTCTGTTTTAACACCTTGTTAGCAGCACAAAATATTGATAATGATCTAGACAAATCAATTGATTCATTGACAAAAGGTCTGAATAAACAAAAAGGGCTTATTACTTATTATGGGAAAGAAAATAAAATATTTTTTGGAATCAATAAGGATTTATTAAATAAAGACCTACTGATGGTTACTCGATTTGTCCAATTTCCATCTAATTTTCAAGCCTACCAAAATGCAGGATCAAAAACTAGTGAGCAACTCATTCATTTTATTAAAAAAGATAATCAAATACTCATTATTCAAAAAAGCTATACAAACATCGCTAATATTGAAGATCCTATTGCTAAAAGTGTTGCTCAAAACAATTTTCCTCCAATTTTAGTGGCCTTTCAAATAAAAAACACTGAAAAAGATAATTTTTTAATTGATGTCAGTAATTATTTTAATAACGACTCGCCTGGCTTTAATATTTTGAGTACTACACAAAAAAAGCAATTTGGTATAGGAAGTGTAGATTCAAAGAGAAGTTTTATTGATAAAGTTAAGAGTTTCCAAGAAAATATAGAGATAACTCATACATTAACCTACAAAGCAAGCAAAGCTCCCAAGGATAACCTAACTAAAACAATTAGCTTTCAAATCAACCATTCAATTATTTTATTACCCAACGATCTTATGCCTGTACGGTATTTAGATCCAAGAGTGGGATGGTTTAATTTAAAGAAATTTAACTATAGTTCTGAAGCACTAAAATCCGATGAAATATCTATAATACAGCGTTGGCGTCTTGAACCAAAAGACAAGGATGCCTATTCTGAGGGTGAGCTTGTGGAACCAATTAAACCAATAATTTATTATTTAGACCCAGCAACTCCTCGTAAATGGCTTCCATATTTTAAAAAAGGAATTGAAGACTGGGCTAAAGTATTTGAAAAAGCAGGATTTAAAAATGCAATTATTGCAAGGGAAATACCTACAAAAGATGAAAATCCTGATTTTAGTTTAGAAGACGTTCGCTATTCTTCTGTCCGTTATGTAGCAACAACCACAAGAAATGCTACAGGACCGCGTGTTTCTGATCCTCGCACTGGTGAAATATTAGAAAGTGATATTATTTGGTACCATAATCATCTGCGCTCATATCGAAATCGGTATTTGTTAGAAACAGGTGCAGCAAATCCAAAAGCCAGAACATTGGACACACCAGAAGAAGAAATTGGGGAAATGATACGGCGTGTTATTTCTCATGAAGTTGGTCATGCTTTAGGGCTGCCACATAATATGAAAGCAAGTTCTGCTTATCCGGTTGATTCACTGAGATCTGGATCTTTTACACAAAAATATGGTATCGCAACTACTATTATGGATTATGCACGCTATAACTATATTGCTCAACCAGGTGATAAAAATATTCGTTTTATTCGACAATTGGGCCCTTATGATGATTATTCCATAGAATGGGGTTATAGATATTTTCCTATGGAAACTTCAGAAACTGAAAAAGTTTTTTTGAATAAAATGGTAAATGATAGGAGTATGAAACCCTTATTTATGTTTGGTTCAGGTGGAAATGATCCTAATGCTCAAACTGAAAACATCGGTGATGACCCTATTAGGGCAAGTATATATGGTTTAAAAAATCTAGAAATTGTTGCAAATAATTTAGATGAATGGACTACAATTAATGGTCAGTCATACGAAGATCTTAATGAATTGTATAATGAGATGATCTCTGTTTATAGAAGGTACGTTTATCACGTCATTAAAATGATTGGTGGAATCAATGAAACCATAATGGTTAAAGGGCAAAAAAATATACCTTATAAAAATTTGAGCTATTCGGAACAAAAAAGAGCATTACATTTTTTAGATAAACATCTATGGACTACCCAAAACTGGTTGATAGATACTGAATTGATTTCGAAAATCAAAAAAGAAGGAGTGTTGAAAACAATACAAAACCTTCAATACGCAGCATTAAATCAAATTTTAAGTGTTAAGCGATTGAATCGATTGCTTTCCTCAGAATTAACCCTAGTAAACAAGGGACTAGATCCTCATGAACTCATAAATCATTTATATTTAAGTTTTTTTGAATCAGATGCTCCATTAGATAAATTTCACATGGTTCTTCAGATTCGTTTTACACAAATTATTAAATCTCTTTTATCTGAAAAAAATTTAAATCCTATTATAAAAACCTCTATATTAAAATTTCAAAAAAATATTCACAAAAAAGCAATAAGACAAAGCAAAAAAGGAACATTTTCTACAAAGAATCATTACAATTATCTAACTGAAATTTCAGAATCACTCTAGCCTTAAAAAATTAAAATTATGTCATTATCTAACCTATATACTTCAAAATTCAAATCAAGAAATAGAGATCATTTTGCAGCGATTGTCCGAATAGCTTTAGCAGATGGAAAAATTTCAAATCAAGAACAAGCTTTTATAAATCGCACCGCTATTAATCTTGAAATTGATGAGTCTGAAGTTGCTTCTATTATTGAAAATATTGATAATTACCCAATCAATCCACCTGTTTCAAAAAAAGTACGCCTTGAGCGATTATATGATTTAGCTAGAATGGTTTTTGCAGACCATATAGCTGATGAAGAAGAAAAAAAATTAATTTATCGATTAGTTATAGGCTTAGGTTTTGATCTAAACCAAGCTAACTCAATTGTCGAAAAGTCCTTTGAAGAGATATTAAAAGGGTCTGATGAAGATGAATTCATTTCTGCATTTTCAACTTTATAATAATTGCTTCCCCTATAATACAAATACCGGTATTAAATACAACTAAAGCAGAAGTTCCCCAATAAAACCAATTAAAATTATTTTCAATTTTAAATATTATGGCTTCGCCTAATAGAGAGAGCCCAAAACCAGAAAGCAAAAGTCCACTAATTGAATATAAAAGCCACTTATTTCTCATTTTTTATATGAATTTAATTAAACTTCTTTATTAAAATTACTCATACACTTCAAATACAATTAATAAATAATTGTTTAGCTGAGTTTTTTTGACTTAAAATAAGAAGAAGTTCCTAAAAGTGCAATTATAAAAATTGAATAATACACGAAGTTTGGAGTAATAATTTTGTCACCACTTGCATATGAATGAAGTCCTACCAAATAAAAATTTACTCCGAAATAGGTCATTAAAATACTTGCAAAAGCTACTATACTCATTAAATTAAAAATCCATGGGCCACGAAGTCCAGGAATTAACCGCATATGAATAACAAAAGCATATATCATAATACTTATCAAGGCCCATGTCTCTTTTGGATCCCAGCCCCAATATCTTCCCCAACTCTCATTAGCCCACATTCCTCCTAAAAAATTTCCTATAGTAAGCATTATCAATCCAACAGTGATTGCTAACTCATTAATTATAGTAAGCTCTTTGATTTGTAATTTTATTTTTTGTTTATTCTTATTTGTAATAATTAACATCAGAAATAAAGAGACACCACCTATTATCATTCCCAAAGCAAAAGGTCCATAGCTTCCAACAATTACTGCTACATGAATCATCAACCAATAACTATCCAAAACAGGAACAAGATTGGCAATAGCAGGATCCATCCAATTCCAATGGGCAATCATTAAGATCATTCCTACAACAAAAGAAGTAGAAGCCATTGTTAAGGCAGACTTACGACCAAAAGCTAATCCAAAGAACTGAGTAGCCCAAGCTACATAAATCATCGATTCATATGCGTCACTCCATGGTGCATGGCCAGATATATACCAACGAGATATAAGTCCAGCAGTATGAAATATAAAAATGACTACCATAATAACTTGAAAACCACTTACCAAAAGTGAAATAAAGCGATTTGACTTAAAAATTTGTACAATTAAAACAAGAAAAAATAAAGTTCCTACATAAATATACCAAGTATACAAGTTTTTAAATATATCATATTTATTATATGAGATTTCTGCTTTTATCTTATCCTCAGTGGGAATGACTTCACTTCCAAACTTTTTTTGAAAACCATGAATACTTTCCAATAGATTATCTGCCTGTTTATAATCTTGATCTTCTTGAGCAAGTCGCAAGGACTGAAAGTAAAGAGGTAAAATATTTCGAACGTATAATGAGTCTTTACCGATAAAATTAGATTCTCCTAGTTCTGGATAAGAAACCCATTTGTTATTAACATCATTGGGAATGGGGAAAATCCGCATCACTTTTCCCTCCAAAGCAGAATATAAAAGATTAACTCGGCGATCTAACTCAATAAAATCTTTTTGAAACTGATTCGGAACAGATGCACGGTAAGCATCTTCTAAAGGAATAGCGAGTTTATAATTACCTTGTAGATCAAAAAAAGAAAGCAAAGGTGCATACTTTGCTTTTTTGTTAATTCCAATAAGCATTCGAATACTGTCATTCCCACGCTTTAAATAAATCAAAGGAACATTATACCAAACAGCAGGATTGTTCATTATAGATAATAATACTTGATCCGAGTTTAAATCTTTGTAAGTATCCCTTTTGCTTACCTTTCGAAGAAGTTCTGAAGAAAAAGTATTTGCTGGCTTCATTCTTCCACCAGAGTCTTGAATGACCAATTCACCAAATTTACTTGCATGTACTTCAGAAAAAGCATCTGCCCTAATAATTGAGTCAAAATCAATTGCCCCTTGTTGGAATTGACCTAAAGCTTGAGCGTTTAAATTAAATGATTGTAAAATAAAGAATATAATGAAAGATCCCAATGCTCTTTTTTTTTGGTTTATTTTATCCAGAGCATTAGAAAGATTTTTGAATCTTGTCTTTCCTATGAAAAATATTCCAATCATACTTAAATACAATAAAATATATCCCAGATATGTTATGTATGTTCCCCACCAGTCATGGTTTACTGAAAGAATGGTTCCCTTTTCATCTGGATTAAAAGATGCTTGGAAAAATCGGTAGCCCTTGTGATCCAAGACATGGTTCATATAAATGTCATAATCAAAAGGTTCTTTGTCCTCTACCCTAACCTTACTCATAAATGACGCATAACTCTTTTCTGTTCCAGGATATTTTTCCGCAATAAAGTCATTAAGCTTTATTGCAAACGGTAATTCCAAAGCTAAAGAACCAAACTGTAAATAAAAATCTAATCCTCCAACGGAGACTTTTTTGGGGTCATTAGTAACTCCTTTTCCACCAAGTAAAGTGATTATATCAAAATCACCTTTAGACTCTACTTGTAGTCGAAGTGCATTTTGAACAGCTTCTCCCTGATTATCTGCCTTTACAATGTCAATTCTGCCACGAAGTGCCGGTTCAGGAATTACAAATTGAAAATTGGGCAGCGTATATAATGAACGTAATTGGAGGGGAGTTTTAGTTTCAGCTTCAATATCACCTTCGAATTGATCAGCCATACGCATATATTTTCCAGCAAAGGGAGATTTTATTGTATATAGACCGTCTTTAAGTGTAATATTAATAGCTCCCTCTTGAGGACGATTTAATGTGAATAAAATATTATGAATATTTGCAATTTCACCTTCTTTAAGATAGTGATCATGGCGGTTACCATCTCCCGCTTCAACAATTTTGAGGTAACGTTCTCCTTTATCGTCCAGCACTAAACCCTCAGTAGCATTCTCGATAAAATCAACATAAGAAACCGTAAATTCTTGTCCGTTAAAATCATTATTCCACAAAAATTCATTTTTTGCGTGTTCGGATAATAATAGGTCATCCTCAAGTTTCTTTCTTCTTGGCTGTCCATCAATTTCACCGTCAATATATATTGTTAGGTAGGTCTTATCAGATAGTATTTTACTTTCAGTCATCCCTTCACGAATAGGCATAACACCTTCATAGCCAATATAACGAGTAACAAAAGCTCCTAAAAGAATCAAAAGAAATGAAAGGTGTAGAAGTAATACTGCCCATTTTTCCCTTTTATATAGGCGATATTTAAAAATATTACCACAAAAATTAATTGCCATAAAAACCATGATAAGCTCAAACCACCAAGCATTATATATCCAAATTTTAGCAGTATCTGTACTGTACCAACTTTCGATGAAAGTGCCAAAAGCCATTGCGGTAGGATATATTATGAAAAATATGGCGGTAAGTCTTGTGGAAAACAAAATATTAAGAAACCTTTCTTTCATCAATTAAATCATCTTTCAAAAGCAAATATAATGCTTGTAGAATAATTCTGCTACCTCTTTTTACTTTTAAAAGTATAATATCTAAAATTGAATTAAACTCAATATCGTTATGGTTTTGTATTTTTGGTTTTAATGAAAATTATTCTGATAGGTTCTGGAAAACTTGGTAGTCAGCTTTATAAAACAATTATTTATAAAAAAGATTTAGATATAATTCAATGGGTAGTAAGATCAAGTAAAAAGACCGTAACACCTGAGGGAATTCCTATAGTTCAAAAGGTTGATAAACTACAAAAAGCAGATATTTATCTTCTAGCTGTTTCTGATAATTCAATACTTAAAGTTTCTAAAAAACTGCCTAATAATGCTTTTATAGTTCATACTGCTGGTGGAGTTTCCCTAAATATTACCAATCAAAAACGTACTGGAGTATTTTATCCTTTACAAAGTTTTAGTATAGGCAGGGATATTGATTTTTCAAGCGTTCCAATTATTATAGAAAGTAAAAACAAAAAAGACCTCATAATATTGAAAAATCTGGCTAAAGGAATGAAAGCTTCTTTCTATGAAATGAATTCAAAGCAAAGAGCAAAATTACATCTATCAGCTATATTTGTTAATAATTTTACTAATCATTTATTTTATGAAGCTGCTTTGATCTGTAAAATCAATGACGTACCTTTTAATCTCTTAAAACCGTTAATGCAGGAAACAATCGATAAATTGGAAACCATGAGCCCAAGGGCTGCACAAACTGGACCTGCTATTCGAAAAGATAAAAAAACAATTTCAAATCATCTTGATTTGATAAAAGATTATAGGGTAAGAGAAATTTATAAAGTATTAACTTTGGCTATTCAAAAAAATGATGTCCAATAAAAATTACAAATCATTATTACCTAAAATTAAAACCTTTATTTTTGACGTAGATGGGGTTTTAACTGATGGAAAGGTTTTAATTACAAGTAAAGGGGAAATGTTGCGTTCGGTTGATACCAAAGACGGATATGCAATTAAGTGTGCCTTGTTTCAAGGGTATAAAATTGTCATTATCTCCGGGGGAACTAATGAATCTATTCGTGACCGTTTTGAAGCTTTAGGTGTTCATGATATTTATCTAGGAGCACATAATAAACTTGACTCTTATCGAGATTTAATGGATAATCATGAATTGAATCCTGAAGAAATTTTGTATGTAGGAGATGATATTCCAGACATTCCAATAATGAAAAAAGTAGGCCTAAGCTGTTGCCCTGCAGATGCGGTTTCAGATGTTAAAACAGTTGTAAAATATATCTCACATAAAAATGGAGGACAAGGATGTGTTCGTGAAATAATTGAACAAGTACTTCGTGTTCAAGAAAAATGGGGTTTGGATATAGGTGCTGGAAAAGATTAAATGATCGAAAAAGAAGAATTTGAAATAATTTTAGCTTCTAGTTCACCCAGAAGGCAGGCTTTTTTTCAAGAAATGGGATTCCCTTTCGTTGTTAAAGTAATCCCTGTAACTGAAGAATTTCCTTCGGGACTCAATGGCATCGAAATTTCCCAACATATAGTCCGTCAAAAAGCCAACCCTTTTATCAGTAAAATAAAAAATAATCAATTGATAATTACCGCAGATACAATAGTTTGGCACCAAAATCAATCTTTAGGAAAACCAAAAAACCCGTTACAAGCAGAAAAAATGTTAGCTACACTCTCAAACTCAAGTCATGAGGTCATAACATCAGTAGGTTTCTTACAAAAAGAAAAATTTGAAATACTTTATGAAGTTTCTAAAGTTACCTTTGGAGAACTCTCAGATAAAGAAATAAAAAAATACATTAAAACGGGTTCGCCGATAGACAAAGCTGGTGGTTATGGAATTCAAGATTCTTTTGGAATACAAAACGTCATCTCTGTAGAGGGTTGTTATTCAAATGTCGTCGGACTTCCAGTATCCAAAGTATTGAAAAAAATTAAAGAAATTATAAGTGAAAATTAGTCGATTTTTTAAATTCACAATATCTTGAACCTATGAAAATGATAATGCCTATTATTTTAATAGTTCTAATAAGTTGCACTGATTCAAAATCAAGACCTTCATATTCAACTTCAATTCCATTGAATGACGAATTTAAGAATTATTGGTTTGATGGAAAAGCTGAAATAAGTACTTATGAATTGAACCAGTCTCGATATGGTTCTCCTAGGAAAGGTAGTGCAGTATTGATTTATGTTACCGAAGACTTCTTGTCCAAGGAACAGGTAAAAGCCAATCAAAAATCTGAAGCATCACACAGTATATTGAAACTAAATCGCACCAAAAACTTTTTAACAGGCATATACCCTTATTCCATTATGACTAGTATTTTTTCGCGTTTGGGACAAAGTAAACCTATGATAAAAGCCACTACCTCAATACAAGAATGGTGTGGACAATCCTATCTTCAACTTAACCGAAAAAAAGCTATAGAAATTAGTAGTCACTCATATTTTGAGGGCGAATCGGATCAAAATTTCAAATTCCAAGATGCTATAACAGAAGAGGAGCTTTGGATATGGATCCGAACCCAACCTGAACATCTTCCTGAGGGATCCTTTCAATTACTTCCTTCCTTCGAATATTTACGCCTTAAACATAAACCTATTCAGTTATACAAAGCAGAAGCATTTTTGGAACAAAATCAAAGCTTTAATACTTACTCTATAATCTATCCTGAACTATATCGAAAGATTACTATAGATTTTAAGCCGAAAGCTCCTTTCAAGATTATTGGATGGACTGAACAAGATTTAAAAAATAAAGATCTAACCACTAGTGCTCAAATAAAAAAAACCCTAAAACTATCCTACTGGAAATTAAATAAACTTGGGGATGAAAGTTTTCGAGATTCATTGGGATTAAACTAAATTATTGATGAAAAAATTATTCTTGTTTTTGTTTTTAACTAGCCTTTCGGCCATCTTTAGTCAAGATGGTGCCCGAATCCTTAAGCAACTTAAAAAGCTCAATACCCTTTCCTCAGTTCTCTATGTTGCTGCACATCCTGACGACGAAAACACTCGTTTGATTTCTTTATTTTCAAATCACTACAATGCCCGCACTGCCTATCTTTCCCTCACAAGAGGTGACGGAGGTCAAAACCTAATCGGGACTGAATTAAGAGAAGGACTAGGATTAATTAGGACTCAAGAACTTCTAGAAGCAAGAAAAATTGATGGAGGTCAACAGTTTTTTACAACAGCTAATGATTTCGGATTTTCTAAACATCCGGATGAAACTCTAAATATTTGGGACGAAAAAGAAATCTTATCACAGATTGTCTTTCGTATTAGAGCTTTTAAACCTGACATTATAATCCATCGATTTGATCATCGTACTCCAGGGAGTACACATGGCCATCATACCAGTTCATCCATACTCAGTGAAAAAGCTTTTCATTTAACAAACGATCCTAATGCATTTCCAAAACAATTGAATCGCGTAAGCCTTTGGCAAACCAATCGTCAATTTTATAATACGTCCTGGTGGGCATATGGTGGAAGAGAAAACTTTAAAAAAGCTGATAAAAGCAATATGATAGCTCTGGAAAGTAATCCTGTAGATTTACTTTTAGGGAGAACTAATGAAGAAGTTGCTGCTAAAAGTCGAAGTCAACATAAATCACAAGGTTTTGGCAGTTCTCCTCAATTGGGAAGCCAAACGGAATACTTAGAATTAATTAATGGAAGCAAACCCTCTAACACTAATCCACTGGATGGAATCGATACTTCATGGAATCGTGTAAAAGGAGGCAGTAATATTAATAAACAAATTGAAGCAATAATTTCTGATTTTGATATAGAAAAACCCTATAAAAGTGTTTCTGCTCTAGCAGAAGTCTATCAATCAATAAGAAATCTTGAAATCAATCATTGGAAAAAAATAAAATTAGCAGAAGCAAAAAATTTGATAAAAAATTGCTTAGGACTTCGATTGCAATTCAATACTTTTAATGAAACAGGTGTTGCCGATACCCATATCCCTGTAGAGATTAAAGTTGTCAATCCGAGCCCTATTTCGGTAAAATTAAAATCTATTAAGGGTCTTTTAAAACTGGAACCTTCAAAAATATTAATCCAAAATAAAGTTTGGAAAAGCCTTGGAAATATTAAACTCCCTAATGAAAATACTACTCCCTATTGGTTATTAAAAGAAGGGGATTTGGGTAATTATTTAGTTCAAAAGGACAGCTTAAAAGGTATGCCTGAAACCCCAAATCCTATAAAAGTTAATATCTTATTTCAAATTAATAATATACTTATTCCAATTGATATTGCACTTACTTATAGGGTTACTGACAGGGTTGCTGGAGAATTAGTTCAAGATTTTCAAATTCTACCACGTATAACAACTCAACTCAATAAGAAAGTGATTTTATTTCAAGATGATCAAGCTAAAAAAATCCACCTTCAAGTTCACTCAAACATTAACAATTTTAAAGGTAAAGTAAAATTGAGGACTCCAGAAGGCTGGACAGTATTTCCGCAACATAAAAAAGTTGAAATCGAAAAGAAAGGAACTTCAAAAGAATATATTTTTGAAGTAACTCCTCCAAAAGGAAATAATACTGGAACCTTTTCTTCTATTGTTACTGAGGGAGAAAAAATCTTTGATAAGTCACTAGTGGAAATTGATTATTCTCACATTTCAAAACAATTTTTATTAAGTCCCAATAAAACTATTGCTTCTAAGATTGACCTTAAAACTAAGGTTAATAAAGTGGCTTATCTTGATGGAGCAGGTGATAAAGTTGCCGAAAGTCTTCGAAATGTAGGTATATCAGTAACTGAAATTGATATAAATAAACTAAGATTAGAAACACTTTTACCTTACCCAACTCTTATAGTTGGTATTAGAGCTTTTAATGTCCATAAAGATTTAGCATATAAGAATCAAATTTTGTGGGATTATGCAAAACAAGGAGGAACAGTAATTGTTCAATACAATACCAGTAGAGGCTTTGATTCATCAAAAATGGCACCTTACCCAATTAAAATCTCCAGAGATAGAGTCACCGATGAGAATGCAGAAGTTCGTTTTTTACAAAAAGACCATTCTCTTTTAAATAAGCCTAATAAAATTTCACAAAAAGATTTTGATGGCTGGGTTCAAGAACGAGGTTTATACTTTGCCTATGATTGGGATGATCGTTACCAAAGCATGTTCTCTATGAATGATAAAGGAGAAAAATCAAAAAAAGGAAGTCTACTAGTTGCAGATTGTGGAAAAGGAAAATTTATTTTTACAGGTTTAAGTTTTTTTCGTGAACTACCTGCAGGTGTCCCCGGAGCTTATCGTTTATTTATAAACTTAATATCTTACGGACAATGAAATATTCCTCTTACTTTTTGCTCATAGGCATAAATTTTATGTACTGGATTGGTTTTTACATTTTTATGATATTTTATAATTAATGGAGTTATTTGATTGGATCGTACTTATTACCACTTTAACAATTATAGTTCTCTTCGGTATATGGAAAAACAACAGCCATAAAAATATACAAGAATACTTAAAGGGGGGAAATGAAGCCAGATGGTGGACTATAGGTCTTTCAGTTATGGCTACTCAGGCTAGCGCTATTACTTTTTTATCTACGCCAGGCCAAGCTTATCACGATGGTATGGGTTTTGTTCAGTTTTATTTTGGATTACCCTTTGCCATGTTATTTGTCTGCTTGTTTTTTATCCCAATTTATCATAGACTTAAAGTGTACACAGCTTACGAATTTTTAGAGGATCGTTTTGATGTTAAAGTACGAACTTTAACTGCTATCTTATTTCTTCTACAAAGGGGGCTTGCGGCAGGAATTACAATATATGCCCCAGCCATTATCTTAAGTGTTGTTTTAGGCTGGGACTTAAAGCTCATGGTTCTTTTGGTTGGAACTTTAGTTATTACCTATACACTAATTGGGGGAACCAAAGCAGTTAATGTTACCCAAAAACAACAGATGTTTATAATTTTCCTTGGAATGTTTATTGCTTTTGGATATATCCTTAAAAGTTTTCCAAAAGATATTTTCATTTCGGATGCACTTCAGATTGCAGGAAAAGCAGGAAAATTAGATGTTTTAGATTTTAGTTTAGACCCAAATAATAGATACACTTTTTGGAGTGGTTTAACAGGAGGGTTCTTTTTGGCCCTCTCTTACTTTGGAACCGACCAATCTCAAGTACAACGTTATTTATCTGGAAGGTCATTAAAAGAAAGTCAAATGGGATTAATAATGAATGGCCTACTGAAAGTTCCTATGCAATTTTTTATCCTCTTAGTTGGTGTTATGGTATTTGTATTTTATCAGTTTGAATACGCACCATTAAATTTTAATCCAAAGGCTATTGCAGCCGTAAAAAACACAAAAGAAGCAGATGCATTCAAAACTTTAGAAATAGAAAATTTAAAAACACAACATGCATTAAAGAATGCATTAATAGAGCAAAAAAATCAAGAGGAGATTAAATATTTGAGAAAAAAAGAATTAGTTCAACGAACCAAAGCAAAAGCAATTATTAATATGGCAGTTCCAGAACAAGAAATAAATGACAAAGACTATGTCTTTATTTCTTTTATTCTCAGTCAGCTTCCTTCGGGGCTTATCGGTTTACTCATTGCTGTGATTTTTTCTGCAGCAATGAGTTCAACGGCTTCCGAACTTAATGCTCTTGCTGCAACTACAACGATTGACCTTTATAAAAGAAACGTAGGTGCAAAATCAGAATTGCATTATGTAAACGCATCAAAAGTATTTACCTTATGTTGGGGACTTATCGCTATCATTTTTTCGAGTATTGGAAGTTTATTTGAAAATTTAATTCAATTAATCAATATAATCGGTTCTGTGTTTTATGGAACTATACTTGGAATTTTTTTAGTTGCTATTTTTATAAAAAGTGTAAATGCAAAGGCAGTTTTTTGGTCAGCAGTTGTTTCTGAGTGTATTGTTATCATACTTTTTATTCAAGATTTGATAAGTTTTTTATGGTTAAATCTAATAGGTGCTATATTGACCGTCACACTTGGTGTTTTTTTCCAAAAGCTTCTTAAAAAATATAAATAAGGCCTTCGACTGAAGGCCCTAATAGTAGCGAGAGGGAGACTTGAACTCCCGACCTCCGGGTTATGAATCCGACGCTCTAACCGGCTGAGCTACCTCGCCATTATGGTGGGTAAATATAAAAACATAATCAACTACGAACAACCTTTTGAAAATATTTTAAAATAAATACACTTGTTATTGTTTTTTCAATATATTGAGGACTTTAAATATTTAGAATGAGTGATAAAATAAGCTATACCATTGAGTATGATTTCCATGCTTCAAAACAGATGTTATATCAGTATCTTTCAACACCTTCTGGCCTTGGTGAATGGTTTGCCGACAATGTTAATTCCCGTGGGGAAAACTTCACTTTTATTTGGGACGATTCAGAGGAATACGCCGTATTATTACAGAAAAAAAATAATGAACGTATTCGTTTTCAATGGAAAAATGACATAGAGGAAGGAAACGACTATTATTTCGAGTTCAAAATTCAAGTGGATGATCTAACAAATGATGTTTCATTAATTGTCACCGACTATTCAGAGGAAGACGAATTAGAGGAGTCTAAAATGCTTTGGGATAATTCAATTTCAAGTTTAAAGCAGGTTTTAGGATCAAGCTAAACTATTTTTATGTTTAACTGCAATGGATCTATAGTTTCAAGAATAAATCAGGGTGAAGATGACTTGATTCGTGCCTTACATACAAATTTTTGTATACACGAAACCATTCGTTTCAATAAAAATCAAATTCTATTATTAGAGGAACATTATTTTAGAATAATTTCAACTTTAAGAAGATATCGTTTTAAAATTCCGATGAATTATACAATGGATTTTTTTCAAGATGAACTTCAAAAGCTTATTCAAACACAAAAAAAATTAGAAAATGCTGTTTTTATATTACAGTTTATTAAGCTCAATAGCAGTACTCAATTTATTATTAGTTTAAGAGTAACAGAACCGCTAGAATCAATTAACATTCCTTATAAAATTGACCTATATAAAGAAGCTACTATATCTTCTAGTAACTTATCTAATCTAACTCCAACTAATTGGGGAATTAGGATTATGGCAAAACGCTATGCCGAAGAAAATGGTTTGGAGGATATTATATTTTTAAATGAAAATAAAAACCTTGTAGAAAGTCTAGAGGGTAGTATTTATCTCCTCCAAGGGACTAAATTATTGACACCAAGATTGGAAGAAGGTTGTCAAAACTACACTATTCGTAATGCTTTTAATAAATGGCTTGATAGAAAACAAACTCTTTATTCAATTCTTGAGTGTAAGTTGAACCCCTTCGAACTTCAAAAATCAGAAGAAATTTTGATTCTCTCAATTGAAATAGGTCTGAGAAGCGTTTCTAATTATCGTAAAACATCCTACTCCCAAATAAAAGGTCAGGAAATTTTTAGAGCCCTAAATAATGACTTGTTTAATTAGCATTTGGATTCTCTGGAGTGTTCAACCATAGCAAATATTGTCCCCCAAGAGCTACCATACATTCTCGCCACATGTCTAGCGCAGGAATTTTGAGTAATTCTAAATTTGATTTTAATTCAAAAGGTTCCCAAGATTTATCATTTATTTCTAATTCTAACTGTCCGCTGGTCCATCCACTGTAACCTAGAAAAAATCGAATATTATGTTGAGTAAGTTCTCCTTTTATTAAAAGATCACTTACAGCCTTAAAGTCACCACTCCAAAACAGTTTTTTTGATATAGGAATACTATTAGAAATTTTGTCGCCTAAAGTATGGATATAAAATAAATTATCTTGTTCGACTGGTCCGCCAAAATAGAGGGGAAAATTAGATTTAACACCCTCCATAACTTCACCAAGTGTATATTCTAATTTTTTATTTAAAATAAAGCCAAGGCTTCCCGATGATTTATAGTTTGTAATTATAATAACAGAACGATGAAAGTTAAAATCACCAATTATAGATGGAGTAGCAACAAGTAAATTCCCTATATCCATTAAGTTAAATTAACAAAAAAAAGCTCCACGAGGGAGCTTTAATTTAAATACTTTAACAAGTCTAATTAACTGATCCTGATAATTCAGCACCTGCTTTAAACTTAACTACATTTTTAGCTGCAATTTTTATTGTAGCACCAGTCTGTGGGTTTCTTCCATCACGAGCAGCTCTTTTAGATACTGACCAAGATCCAAACCCAACTAGAGAAACACGTCCACCTTTTTTCAATGTGCCTGACACGCTACCTAAAAAAGATTCAAGAGCTTTTTTTGCTGCTGCTTTAGAAATACCAGCATCAGCTGCCATTCCATCAATTAATTCTGTTTTGTTCATAATTATTTTATTAAAGGTTATATAACAAATTTATATGGATTTTCCTTTAAGGCTTAAAAAACCTAGGGAAATCAACAGTTTTGTTAATAAGTAAGCTGTTTTGTTGATAAGGATAAGTCTATTTATTACAAAACACGGGCATCAGAAGTAAATTTGTAGCCATTAAGAAGTATCTTAGCTGACATTCTTTTTTTATTCGGTAGCTGGATTTCAAGACAATTTAAATATCCTTGCGCATTTGTGATATAGATCTGATCTTTTTTTATTAATATCTGATTTAGAGGATGGATATGTTTTTCAAATACTATTTCTGCTTTTAAAATTTTAAATCTTTCTGTAATTCCATTATTTTCAAAAAAAGACCATGCACCAGGATAGGGACTTAAGCCCTTGATCTTATTTTTTAATAATTTTAAATTACTTCCCCAATCTAATCTTGTATTTTCATTTGTTAATTTTGGAGCTTTAGATTCTAATTTTAAAATATCTTGCTTAATCGGCTTGATTTTCCCTGATTTAACTCCCTTTATAGTTTGAATTAACAAGGGCGCACCATAATAAAGTAATTTGTCGTGCAAAGTACCAGCATTTTCTGTTAGTTCTATTAAAACTTCTTTTTTTAATAATATTGAGCCCGAATCAATATTATTATCTATTAAAAAAGTAGTAATTCCTGTTTTTTGTTCCCCATTTATTAAAACCCAGTTAATGGGAGCAGCTCCCCTATAATTTGGCAAAAGCGAGGCATGAAGATTAATTGTTCCTAATTTTGGATGGGACCAAATAATTTTAGGCAGCATCCTAAAAGCGACAACAACGAAGGCTTCAGCTTTAAGATCGATTAACTGAGAAATAAATTCTGGTGATTTAAGATTAGTGGGCTGAAGAATTGAAATTCCATAAGATTCCGCTACTTTTTTTACAGCTGAAGAGGTTAATTTTTTCCCTCTTCCTGCTTTTCTGTCTGGTACAGTTACAACCGATAAAACTTTAAATTTAGCATTTAATAGAGCATTTAGACAGTAACTTGCAAATTCGGGAGTACCAAAAAAAACAATTGATGGAAGAGAGATTTCTTTATTCATCATATTAAAAAAGAATTTTTAAACTAGCTTTTAAAGCTTTATTATCAAAATACAAATTTTGCTTAATCTAGTAAACAAAATTTTAACTGAATTATTTAGTTAATAACCTTGATCTCAATTTCTATTTAATGTTAGATGCATGAATATTACAACAATCTTAGGAGTATTTTTCCAAAAACTCAACTATAAGTACAATTTTTTCTTTTTAATTAAAATTATTTTTTTTGAGCTAAGTCAATTGTAGGTTTTACTTTATATTAGTTTTCAAGAGCTGTTAGTGGTATAATGTCAATATCGGTTCCATTAATTTTAAACACAAGTATTCTTTTTTTCATGATATCAAATTCATTTAAAAGATTTTTTTATTGATAAACCACTAAACTTTAAACACCAGCTAGCTGAAAAAACCTAATTACCTGCTAAGTTTTATATATGCTTTGATTATATTATTTCTTTTCAAAAACACTATTAATAATTTGTTCTTGGTGAAAAAGAAATGGAGAGTAGCCCCAATATTTTTAAGTAACTTAATTTTATCTATTTTTCTTAAAAAACGATTCTATAAAACAAATCCGTTCATTAATATTTAACTTCGGTACTTTTATCAAATTATGTTGCTTGCCATAAGCTTTTTTAATATGTATATGATAGTTCTGTGCCTGCTCAAAACTTTCTAAGCGTTCATTATCTTTTTCGAAAATTTCTTCCCAAGGATCTAACAAAAAAACTAGATCATATTTAAAAGAACAGATTTGTTTTTTTAATTCAGGAGCTTTTTTACCGATTGCCCTTAAATAAGCATAAATCTCATGTATACCTCGATCAAAGAATACAATATTGTCTTTGGCTTTAATAATGCCTTCAGAAGTATAAAATTGTTTTTTTCTTTCCTCTAAAAGTCTCTCACTAAACTTAAAAGGGTCTGAAAGAAAAAAATTAGTTATTCCTTTGATTTTTGCATCATGAATTAAACTTCGCGAAAACTCTGAAAAAGTTGAGTATCCTTTATTGTTTAACCCATTTATAATACTTGTCTTACCCGCACCGGGACTTCCTGTAATTAATACTCTTTTATTTCTACGCTTCGCAACCAATAATAAAACTATTATATTTACACAAAAGTAGTAGTCTTAATGTATTATAATAAGCATTCAGAAGATTTTTATTCACGCTTTTATGATCAACTTTTAGAATCTCAAAGTTGGCCTGGATTTTATCTTTTTAAATTTATTGTTAAATCTGAAACACCTCATCTAGATGATATAAAATCTTTATTTGATCCAAAAGAAGCAGAGTTTACAGAAAAAAAATCATCAAAAAAAACATTTACTAGTTTGAGTATAAGAATTAAAATGACAAATCCAGAAGATGTAATCAATATTTATAAAAAAAGTAGTAAGCTTGAAGGAATTATCACATTGTAATTTTAAATGGATTCCTTTGGAATTCAATTGATTTTATTATTTTGCGTAATATTTACATCACTCACATACTTACTAGCAACAAATTTTATGGAAACCTTGCAATATAATACGAAGCGCAAGCAACTTATAATCCCGGAATACGGAAGACACATCCACATTATGATTGAGCAAGCTTTAGCAGAGCCTGTCACAGAGGAGCGAAATAAAAAAGCTAAAGCTATCATTGGTGTCATGGGAAATCTAAACCCTCATCTCAGAGATGTTCCAGATTTTCAACATAAACTTTGGGACCAATTTTTTATAATGGCTAATTTTAATATTGATGTTGAAAGTCCTTTTGAAAAACCTCAGAAGGAACTACTTGACATGAAACCTGAAAAACTTCCCTACCCTCAAAACTACCCTAAATACCGTTTCTATGGAAATAACATCAAACGTATGATTGATGTTGCTGTAAATTGGGAAGAAAGTGAATTAAAAGAAGTATTAGTCTTCACTATAGCAAATCACATGAAGAAAAACTTCTTAAGCTGGAATAAAGATACTGTTGAAGATGTCGTCATTCTAGGCCATCTAGGTGAGTTATCTGACGGAAAATTAAAAGTAGCTGCCTCACAACTACCTTTGAGTGAATCAGCAGACTTGATGAGATTTAAGCATAAAAATGGTAATGGTCCAAGCAGTAATCATACTAAACCAAGAAAACGAAACAGAAAACGCTACTAAATTAAATGGAATCATTTGTAATTGAGGGTGGACATACTCTTAAAGGGTCCATTACACCACAGGGAGCTAAAAATGAAGCTTTACAAATTTTATGTGCAGTTTTGTTAACTCCAGAAGCTATTACCATTAAAAATATTCCTGATATAATAGATGTTAATAAACTTATAGGATTACTTAAAAATTTTGGAGTAATCATTGAAAAATTAGCCAAGGGGCATTATCGTTTTAAAGCCAAAAAGGTTAAAATGGATTATTTAAACTCTGATCAATTTAAATTAGACGGTAAAGGGCTTCGCGGTTCAATTATGCTAGTTGGTCCACTCTTAGCTCGTTTTGGCAAAGGAAGTATTCCTCTTCCAGGTGGAGATAAAATTGGTAGGAGACGACTCGATACTCATTTTGATGGTCTAGTAAAACTTGGAGCAAAATTTAATTACAATCGAGAAGATTCTTTTTATAATGTCCAAGCTAAAAAACTCAAGGGAACTGATTTACTTTTAGATGAAGCCTCTGTCACAGGAACAGCTAATATTTTGATGGCTTCTGTTTTAGCTGAAGGAAAAACAACAATTTATAATGCTGCATGTGAACCCTACATCCAACAATTATGTGGGATGCTTAATCGTATGGGAGCTAAAATTAGTGGTGTAGGGTCAAACCTACTTACCATTGAAGGAGTGAAGACCTTAAAAGGTACTGATCATAATATTTTACCAGATATGATCGAAATAGGTAGCTGGGTTGGACTTGCTGCTATGACCCAAAGTGAAATCACCATTAAAAATGTTCGTTGGGAATATCTTGGTCAAATGCCATCTATTTTTGGAAAACTAGGAATTACGATAGAAAAACGAGATGACGACATCTTCGTTCCTGCTCATACAAATGGCTATGAAATACAAAGCTCTATTGATGGATCGATTTTAACGATTTCTGATGCACCTTGGCCTGGATTTACTCCAGATTTATTGAGTATAATATTAGTAGTAGCAACTCAAGCTAGAGGGAGTGTTCTTGTTCACCAAAAAATGTTTGAAAGTCGCCTCTTTTTTGTTGACAAACTCATAGATATGGGAGCCAAAATAATTCTTTGTGATCCTCACCGTGCAACTGTAATAGGTCATGATTTTAAATCTAGATTAAAGTCTGCAACACTAACTTCACCTGACATCAGAGCAGGTGTTTCTTTACTTATTGCTGCACTTTCTGCGAAAGGCACCAGTACTATTTATAATATAGAACAAATCGACCGAGGATACGAAAGTATTGATGTTCGTTTAAAACAGATTGGAGCAAAAATTAAGCGTGTAAGGAGCTGAAAATCTGAGCTGAAATTAATATTTTATATTTTCTATTTATGGTTAATATTATTTTTTAGAAATCTTGTTATTACTAATACTCCGCTGACGAGAACATCGGAATCGATCCACATCTTTTGATCTACTTTTACTATGTTTTGTTCCCCGACCTTGAACCCGAGCCCGCCACATCTTAAAACTTGAGGGTTTTAACTCACGACGCATCAGCTTTATAACATCCTGTTCTTTTAAACCAAATTGAGATAAAATTGCATCAAAAGGAGTACGATCTTCCCAGCCCATTTCGATAACTCTGTCTATTTGCTCATCTGTTAAGGAAAGTTTATTTTTTTTCATTTAAACATCTCGTTTTTTATTAAAAGTATGACGCTTTAATATACGACTTCTATCTTGAAACACTAATGGCTGTTTCTGCATACTAAAGAGTTCATCTAATGCATATTTTCTTGATTTTTTAATATCAATAATTGGATGAGGGTAGGTTGTTCCTTTTTTAAAATTATACATCTCTTCCTCAAAATGTGTTATTTTCCAAGGAGTATGAACCAAATTTTGGGGTAATGAACTTAACTCAGGTACCCAATTTTTGGTAAAAATACCAAACGGGTCGTGTTCTAAACCATTTTTAATTGGATTATAAATTCGTAAAGTATTTATACCAGTCTCTCCTGCTTGCATTTGAAGTTGAGGAAAATGTATTCCAGGTTCAAAATCCAGAAACTGTCTAGCTAAAAAAGCAGAACAAGCCTGCCACGGCTGCCACAAATGATGAACAAAAAAAGACACTACTAATGCACGCATTCTGAAATTTAAATAGCCTGTTTCAACTAAACATCTCATGCATGCGTCTACGATAGGAACTCCAGTATTTCCATTTTCCCAAGCCTTAATATAATTAAATTTTAGTGGTTTTATTATATGGTGAAAGCCACGGTTGACACTTTTAAATTCCATACTACACTCCATTTCAAATTTTTGAATAAAATGTGATTGCCACCTTAGTCGAGATTCAAATGCACGAGTTTCAAAAGTCTTCTTACTATTGATTTTTTTTTGATTGATGCGCTGAAAAATCTCACGTACCGATATGTTACCGAAAGCAATGTAGGGTGAAAGTCTACTACAACTTTTACGAGATAAATCTGGTTTGGAAATATGTTTTTGATAATTAATATATCTCCAATCAAAAAATGAATCCAAATAGCGATATGCATAGTAAGTTCCCCCAGGTTGAATTAAACTGTTAATGGGAGTTTTTAAGTCTAAGAGTTTAAACTTTGATTTAATACTACTTAGTAAATCTTTAGAAACAAACTTACTTTTTTTATTTGGGATAGGCTTTAAAGGCTCCTGCATAAATAAATTCCAATATTTGGACCAGTTTACTCTGTTTTTTAGGCCCCTAAAAACTCCTTGCTGTCTCTTTTCTGTCCATTTAATTTTATTGTTTGCAAGCCACTCTTTTAAATTTTTATCTTTTCTATATGTTATACTTATGCCAGTTTCATAATGAGAAAAAATCTCTTTTATCACAAATTCTTTGTTAATGGATTCGATAATTGATACAATTTCACCACTTACGGATAATACCTCGGTGTTGTATAAGTTTAATCTTTTATTCAAGTCCTCTAAAGACTGTTTTATAAAATTGAAATGACGATGGCTAAAATAATTACTACTAATTAAGGAGTCATCAGCAACATAAAGCATTAATATCGGTTTTTTAGTTGCTAAGGCAGATGAGAGTGCCTCGTGGTCCATTAAGCGTAAATCTCTTTTCAGCCAGACAACTACAATTGAATTTTTTCTTGTTTTCATAATTAAAAACTACCGAAAGTGTCTGAAAATAATTTTTTCACGAAAATTAATTTTTATAAATAGAGATTAGTTGATTTGTTCTAAAAAGGAATGCGCTGATTTGAGAAGATTAGTTTTTTTATCAATATCCATTTTATCAAAATTTCTAACAAGCATTCTCATTCTTGGATTTTTGTCAAAAAAATCTCTGTGGTTATCTATAAAATTCCAGAAAAGGGAGTCCCATACACCAGACCATTCACCTTTTTTATAATTACTCATTTTTAGTATGTAACTACTCCCACTAATGTAGGGTTTTGTTGACATTAGTCCTCCATCAGCAAATTGACTCATTCCATAAACGTTTGGAACCATGACCCAATCATATGAATCAATAAACATTTCCATAAACCATCTGTAAACCTCATCTGGGTCAAACTCACACAACAACATAAAATTTCCGAGAATCATAAGTCTTTCAATATGATGAACATAACCAGTTTTTAAAATTTTTCTTATTGAATCGTCAACAGGTAATATGCCGGTTGAAGCGTCATAAAATGATTTAGGTATTTTTCTTTTAAAACCCCAAAAATTTTTAGTTCTTTCCTCGCTACCCTTGACAATATAAATCCCCCTAATAAACTCTCTCCATCCAATAATTTGTCGTATAAAGCCTTCACATGAATTTAATGGAATGTCATTTTTGTTGTAAAAAACCATCGTCTTTTCTAATACAAAATTAACATCGAGAAGACCTGTGTTTAGCAAGGGGGATAATAAGCTGTGATTCAAAAAAATTTCATTATTGACTATTGAATCTTCATAAGGTCCAAACTCCTTGAATCTTTCTTCTAAAAAACTTTCAAACCAGTTTCTCGACTGTTCAAAATCAGTTGGGAAATTGAAATTACCATCTAAATCTCCTGGATTTTTAAGATAATTTTTTTTTACATATTCTAATGATTTTGATAAAAGTACTTTTTCATTGAGAACAGATTTTACTTTTGGTGGAATTTTATTGATTGGATATTTTTCTCTGTTCATAGAATCATATGTCCAATCACCTCCATCAGGCTTTCCACTTTCATCCATTAGAATTCCAGTTTTTTTTCTTTGTAATTTATAGAAAGACGTTTGAAAAAATTTTTTCTTTTCAGGTTTGAAAAAATCAGAATCAACTTTTTTATTTATAAACATTGGATTTTCTAATAAATCAAGTTTAATATCAAATTTTTTACAATAACGTTTTAGTCTTTTTTCAATTAAATAATCAACGGGATCGATTATTCTAATTGATTTAAATTTAATTGAAATTTTTTCAATCAAACTTCTTATATCTGACATCTCACTTATTGAGTCAATATACTCGACATCGAAACCAATATTTTTTAAATAGTTCTCATATTTTTTCATAGATAGCCTGTGAAAAACAAGTTTTTGTTTTAGGAACCTATAATTTTTAAAAAATAGAAACTCTTCGATTAAAAAAATTTTATTTTTTTTCAACAGTAATGGTGATTTTTCAAACAATTGATTTGGTAAGACTATTGACGCAAACTTTTCTATTGTAGCCATAAATTTTGAAATTTATTTTGTGAATCATATTTTTGAGCTTGCCATGATATGTCAAATTTTCTATCCCTGGGATCGTTGCCTACACCTGAAACATACATCCAATTACCATAGTTGCTATGAACATCATAGTCTATTAATTGAGATTCAAAATAAGCTGCCCCCATCCTCCAATCCATCAAAAGCTCCCTTGCAAAAAAAGAAGCCGCATTTTGTCTTCCACGGTTGCTCATCCAACCTGTTTTTTTAATTTCAATCATATTTGCATTCACAAAAGGCTCTGAAGTAGTTCCATTTATCCAAGAATTTAATTTATTCTTATCATTAAGCCAATTGTATTTGTTGCTTAGAATCCCTTTTAACTGAAAGATTTTATTTCTATGTTTAAGTGAAATATATTTAAAATAATCCCTCCAAATTAACTCAAAAATCATCCAATATGTGGATTGATTTTTTTTAATTTCTTTTTCATATTTCATTACCTCCCAATATATTTGACGAGCAGATAAAGATCCATTTGCTAACCAAGCAGATAATTTTGAACTATAATCTTTACCTATTAAGCCATTTCGGGTTTGCTTATAATAAGACAGTTTTTTTGTTTCCCAGAAGTAATTGTTTAATCTATCTCTTCCTGATTTACTACCGCCTTTAAATGGAAAAGCTGAATTAGGGTGTAGTTTGATATCTTCAAACCCATAATCAGCTAAAACTGGTATTTTAAAATCTTTATTTAAAATATTTTGTTTAGGAAAACAAGGAATCTCAGGATAGCTATAACGTACTTTACAACTTTTTTCACATTCCTTTCGAAAAACAGTATAAACTTCAGGTATATTTTCAACTTCCATAGGTATATCCTCAGGGTGAAATAAAAACTGGTCGTAAAAAGAGTGAACCAAAACCTTATCTGAAAGTTTACTTCTTAATGCATTAGAAATATTTTGTTCTTCTTGGGTCCACTCTTTTTGATAGTAAAAATCAGTTATGCCCAGAGTATCAATCCATTTAGGTATTCCGATCTCAGGACTTTGGCATTCTATGATAATGGATATATTTTTTTTTGCTAAATCTTCTTTTAATTGCTCTAGAGATTCGATTAGAAATTGAACTCTGAATTTCCCTGTTTTTTTAAAACCCAAAGGGGTATCGATAAATTGTTTTGGATCAAAGGCAAAATATGCAACTATCTGCTCACACTTATTTGCAGCATTATGGAAGGCATAGTGATCTTCTAAGCGCAAATCGTTACGTAGCCATATTAGAGCTTTTTTTATAACGTGCTGCATCTTTTACTACAATATTTTACTTGATTCCAATCTCTTTCCCACTTTTTTCTCCAAGAAAAAGGTAGTCCACATTTTAAACAAATTTTTTGTGGAAGATTTCTTTTTAAAATTCTCTTCATATCTTATTTAAGGCCAATTTATAAGTAAGTAAACATCTTTCTCTTGCCTCCTTATGATCTACTATAGGCTTTGGATAATTGGTTTCTTGAAAATTTGGGACCCATCTTTTAATATATTTAAATTCCTTATCAAACTTTTTAATTTGTTCTGTAGGATTGAAGATTCTGAAATAAGGTGCCGCATCAACACCGCAGCCAGCGACCCATTGCCAATTTCCGATGTTACTGGACATTTCATAATCAAAAAGTTTTTTTGCAAAATAGGCTTCACCCCATCGCCAATCAATTAAAAGATGCTTACATAGAAAGCTTCCAGCCAACATACGGACTCGATTATGCATAAAACCAGTTTGATTCAACTCACGCATTCCAGCGTCCACAAATGGGTAACCAGTTTCACCAATACACCACTTTTTGAAATCATTTTCATCATTTCTCCATTCAATACGGTCATATTGTGGTTTAAAACTAGATTTTTTAGTGTGAGGGAAATGCCATAAAATTTGCATGAAAAATTCTCTCCAAATCAATTCTTTTAAAAAAGTATGATTTTTTCTGCTTATAGATTGTTCAACAGCTTTTCTAATACTGATAGTACCAAATCGCAAGCAAACCCCAATTCGTGAAGTTTTGTCTAATGAAGGAAAATTTCGAGTTTCTTCGTATTCATCTATAATTGTATTATTTAAAATTGGCTTAGGTTGGGTTAAATTACTTTTGAAAAATCCAAGATCTGATAAACTACACTTAGGAAGTGAACTAGAATTATAACATTTATCTAATAAATTCTCAGAGGAAAAATGGATAATTGGTTTTTCATTATAAAGAGATAACCATTTTTTTGAATAGGGAGTATACACTTTATATGGGTTTCCGTCATCTTTAATGACATCATTTTTCTGAAAAATTACCTGATCTTTATACTGTTCAAAAATTATACCTTTTTGACTAAGAAATTTTTTAATTTCTTTATCTCTTTTTGTTGCGTAAGGTTCATAATCTTCGTTACAAACGACCTTACTAATAGGCCATTTTTCAATTAGTTCATTAAGGATTACCTTAGGAGTGCCATGATAAATTCCGACGGTACATCTGTTCCTCTTCATAGCACTATCAATGGCACCTAAGGCTAACAAAATAAATTCTATTCGAGCATCTTTTTTATCAAGCTTATTTAAGATATTTGAATCAAATATAAAAATTGGTATAACCTTATTAATTCCTTGTAATGCTTGGTAAAATCCATGGTTATCATCAACTCTTAAATCTCGTCTGAACCAAAACAAGGTATATTTTTTCAATTTTTTTATGTTTTTAAATTTCCAATTCCACCATCAAGCTGTAAAACTCTACCAGTCATCCAACTACTCTCATCGCCAAGAAGGAAAGCAGCAGCTTGAGCTATTTCCTTTGCACTACCTATTCTACCGAGAGGGTGACGTTCATTGGCCTTTTCTATTTTGGTATCATTATTTAAAAATTTAGAAGCTAACGGAGTATTTACAAGAGAAGGTGCAATTGCATTTACTCTAATTTTAGGAGCAAATTCTGCAGCCAGTGATCGTGTGAGACCTTCTAAAGCACCTTTGGATGTGGCTACAGAACTATGGAAAGGCATACCTGTCTGAACTGCAACTGTACTAAAAAATACTATAGATGCGTTCCCAGACGCACTTAGATTTCCTAAAACGTTTTTCAAAGAATTGATAGCACCGGTAACATTGATTTGAAAATCTTTTTCAAATGCTTCTACCGAAAGCCCCTTAAAAGGTCTAAGATTAATACTTCCTGGGCAGTAAACAAAACCATCTAGCTTCTCAGGAAGGGTAGATGTGTCTAAAATCTCTGAAGTTGCATCAAAAGTTATATGATGCGCGTTAAGCCCCGTTAAATTGTCGCTTGATCTGCTAGCTATATAGATCTCGTTTGATGTGGAAAGAATATCAGCTAAGGCCAGGCCAATTCCTGAGCTTCCACCAATTATTAATATATTTTTATTTTTAATCATAATGAGTAAGGTCCAAATAATTCAATTAATGCTTTTTTTCTGTATTCAAATATTTCTTTCAGCTTTGGAGCTACAAGTATTGGATTAGCAATTCTTCCAATAATGCCTAATGGAATTTTATAATCCACTATATCAATCATTTCGACTCCATTTTCAATTGACTTTATAAAATGTTTGTGATGCCAAAGAGAATATGGTCCAAAGCGTTGTTCATCTACAAAATAATTACCTTTATCTACATGAGTTATTTCAGTAACCCACTTAGTTGGAATACCAAATAATGGAGTAACAATGTATTGAATAATTTGTCCAGCATACATTTTATCAGGCACATCATTTAGGATTTTAAATCCCATATAGTCTGGTGTAATTCTTTTAAGGTTTTTCGGATCAGACAGAAAATTCCATGCATGATTTTTAGATATAGGTAGGTTTTGAATCGTTTTTAAACGATATATTTTCATAGCAATTTTTGTTACAAATATAAACAATGGTTAACATATTTGTATGTAACTTAAACAAGATAATTGTTTATATTTTCAACGGTTAATAATAAAAGTTTAAACATTTAACAACTATAAATTATATTTGAATAATAAAAATAAAAAAAATGAAAAAAATAAAGTATTTATTAATTATTTGTTGCACATCAAGTTTAGCACAAATCCAAACACCTCAATCTAGTCCCAAAGCTTCAATTAATCAAACAGTTGGTCTGACTGAAGTCAAAATAGAATATTCTAGACCTGCCATACGAGGAAGAATAATCATGGGAGATTTAGTTCCTTTCGGTGAGATTTGGAGAACTGGTGCTAACGCAAACACTATAATTTCTTTTAGCGACGATGTGAAGGTTGGAGGAAAATCATTAAAAGCTGGTAAATATTCTATCTTTTCTCGTCCTGGAATATCAATGTGGGAAGTTTTTTTTTATACACAATATGATAATTGGAATTTACCTGATAAATGGGATACAGATAATGTAGCTGCTGTTGTAGAAATAAAAACCCAGAAACTAAAACAAATTAAGGAGCACTTCACTGTAGCTATTGATAATTTGTCAAATCAAGGTGCGACTATCGATTTTGAATGGGAAAACACCAAAATATCTATACCACTTGAAGTACCCACAGATGAAAAAACAATGGCTTCAATAAATATGGTAATGAGAGGTAAGCCAACGGCTCGGGATTATTACGCAGCTGCAATTTACTTTAGAGAAAGTGGAAGAGACTTACAGAAAGCAAAAAAATGGATTTCCACAGCTATTGATATGGATGGGGGCAAATATTGGATGTATAGACAACAAGCCTTAATTCTAGCTGAATTAAATGAAAAGGAAGCTGCGATACTAGCATCAAAAAACTCTTTGAAACTTGCTGAAAAAGCAGGAAATAAAGACTATATCCGCTTAAATAATAAGTCTATAGTTGAGTGGTCAAATTAATTATTGTATTAGTGATTGTCGATTATCTTCAATTCTAAAATTTCAACTTTTTGTTTGAATTAAATTTATTTGATTTCGGTGTTGTTGCATTTTGTGCCTTTTTACTTGGGATTTCAAAATCTGGTATAAAAGGTATTGCAACTCTAATAGTTACTGGTTTTGCATTGGTATATGGTGCAAAAAATTCTACTGGAATCTTAATGCCTCTTTTACTTGTTGGGGACGTATTTGCAATTACTTACTATAAACGCTATGTTGATTGGTCCTATATTATTAAACTGATTCCCTGGATGGTTTTAGGGGTTTTGATAGGAGTTATTGGAGGGTCTTATATATCTGATGATTTATTTAAATATGGAATGGCAGTAATAATATTATTCAGCGTAGGTCTAATGTATTTAATGGAAAATAAAAAAGAAAAAAATATTCCTAGAAATTTAATTTTTGTCAGCTCCATGGGAACTTTAGCAGGTTTCACAACTATGGTAGGAAATTTAGCAGGAGTTTTTTCTAATATTTATTTTTTAGCAATGAGAATACCTAAAAACACTTTTATAGGAACAGCAGCATGGTTATTTTTCGTTATTAATTCTTTTAAAATACCATTCCATATATGGTCATGGGGCACCATCAACGAGGCTTCAATATTAAAAAGTCTAGAATTAGTTCCATTTGTCATCCTAGGACTTGTTGTTGGGGTTATTCTTGTAAAAAAAATAAATGATAATACATTTCGAAAACTTATTCTGTTTCTAACAGCATTTGGAGGAATTCTAATTTTATTTAATTAAACTTGAAAGCTTGGACCACTTCACTAAGTATTTTAATATTAGTAATTTTTAGTGGTTGATTTAAAAATGACAATTTTTTATTCACTCCATTAGGTATTTTTACTTTGTTCGATTCTTTTCCAGCCGATAGATGAATAGAAGAAAATCCTGATTCTTTAAAAATTTTGCAGTTATCTATTCCAATTCCACTTCCAGGCATGATATTAATTTTCGAACCAAATCTCTTGTTCCAATCAATTAGTTTGCTGATCCCGTCTATTGCTTTTTCACTTTGCCCTGAAGTTAATATACAATCGAATCCAACTTCTATAAGTTGTTCTAAAGCTTCTACGGTAAATCCTTGTTCAACAGCGAATTTTTTAGCACCTTCACCGGCCAAAATAACATGAGGAGTTTTTTCCATTACATCTTGAGCTAATGCAGCTACATGCATAATATTTTCTACAGCCAAAACAGCTCCACAATTCCCATTATGGTCCATAACACATGCGTCTAATGTAACAATACCATCTCGATCGGGAGCTCCGCCTTTACCTACAGAGTTATTT
>CACLGW010000007.1 GCA_902606525.1 uncultured Bacteroidota bacterium
CAGATGCATATGCTACAGCATTAATGGTTATGCCATTTGAAGATAGTAAGGCTTTAATTGAAGACGAAGATGATCTAGAAGCCTATTGGATTATAGAAACCAAGGATGGAGGGATAAAGGAAGTCTTTTCATCGGGCTTTTCTTCACAATAAAAGTCCATTAATTTTTTTTTGCCACAGGAATCATTTCCTCTTGAAGACAATACTTTTTAATTTCAACTTTTTTTAATTTAGACATAAAAGGAATTCCTTTAGACTTAAAACCTACTTGATCCAAGAAACCGTAAAAGTCCTTTCCATAAACTCTAACATGATCGTATTGACCAAAAACACGACTTCTTTCATTAGGCCTGGTAATTGAGTAATCTTCATAAGTCTTTTCTCTTTTTATATCCATTGGAACCTGTGCAATCAAAGTTCCTCCTTTTTTTAATACTCTATACAACTCACTCATAGCTTTGATATGGTCTTGAATATGTTCCAATACATGATTACAAATAATTAGATTAAAAGAATTTTCTTTAAATGGAAGTTTACAAATATCTACTTTGATGTCGGCCAAAGGTGAGTTAAGATCTGCTGTTGTATATTTCCAATGATTAAATTTTTTAAATTTTTTATATAAAACTTGTTCAGGAGCTATATGTAATACCTTAAGTGACTGTTTTAAAAAGCTTGTTTCCCTTTCTAAATAAAGCCATAGCAATCTATGCCTTTCAAGTGAAAGTGTTCCTGGGCAAAGAGCATTTTTCCGAAATTTTTGATAGCCATAGGGGAGAAATTTTCTATATGAACTTCCATCAATTGGATCCACGAACTGAGTTCCCTTAAAATACAATTTGATAAGGGGTCTAAACCAGATACTTAGTTTAATTAAAAAAGGTCTTGGAAATAGACTTAGCAATAATCTCATAATACTAATGGATTTTTTCTCAATCCTTCTTCTTCATCGCTAGTTATACCTTGACTAGCATAAATATACTTGAAGCTGGAGAGTAATTCAGGTTTTCCGTCAACTAAAGCTACATTGTGTTCATAGTGGGCACTTATTTTTCCGTCAGCTGTCAAAATGGTCCACCCATCTTTAAGTTGATTAATTCTATGGGTTCCTTGATTAATCATTGGTTCTATAGCTAGGACCATACCATTTAAAAACTTTTTTCCTGTTCCTCTTCTGCCGTAATTTGGTACTTCAGGTCCTTCATGCATAATTGTACCTAACCCGTGACCGACCAACTCACGAACTACACCATAACCCTCCTTTTCACAGAAACTTTGAATTTTATACCCTAAATCACCAATTCGATTTCCTTCCTTAAAAGTTCGAATTCCTTCATATAGTGACGCTTTAGTAATCCGGAGTAATTTTTCAACTTTAGAATCAATATTACCTACAGCAAATGTGTAGGCATGATCCCCATAGAACCCATTTTTTAGTGCACCACAATCAATGGAGATAATGTCTCCTTCTTCTAAAGGAGTATTGTTTGGAATACCATGCACAACATGTGAGTTTGGACTCACACATAGTGTGTTAGGGAAATCATATAATCCTAAAAATCCAGGTTCAGCACCATAATCTCGGATATGAGCTTCAGCAATTTTATCCAGTTTTAGAGAAGTAATACCTGGTTTGATTTCCGAAGCTAGTATACCTAGTGTTTTTGAAACTATCAGTGCACTTTCACGGATCAATTCAATTTCCTCAAGGGATTTTAAAACTATTGCACCCATTTTAAAAGTTCACATGTGAGTCGTTCTACGATTAATTTTTCAAGAGATTTCATTATTTTATCAGTAAAGAATTGTTAATCATTAATTTAGGAGGGTCAATCCCTATTAAATCTAGAATGGTTGGAGCAACATCTCCGAGTACTCCTTGTTTTACTTTTTTCTTTTCTTTATCTACCAGGATAATAGGAACTGGATTTGTAGTATGTGCTGTATTTGGGCTACCGTCAGGATTTATCATGGTTTCACAATTTCCATGATCAGCAATTAAAATCACAGCATATTCATTTTCTAAAGCTACTTTTACCACATCAGCCGTACATTGATCTACAACTTCACAGGCACGAATGGCAGCACTTAAATTGCCAGTGTGTCCTACCATATCTGGATTAGCAAAGTTCAAACAAATAAAATCTGGCAAGCTAGTTTCAATCTTTTTGATAATTGAATCACGAATTTCATATGCACCCATTTCTGGCTTTAAATCGTAAGTAGCTACTTTAGGTGACGGGCATAGAATGCGTTCCTCTCCATCAAAAGGCTCCTCTCTTCCTCCATTAAAAAAAAAGGTTACATGAGGGTATTTTTCAGTTTCAGCAATTCGAACTTGAGTTTTACCTGCTTTTGACAAGACATATCCTAGGGTATCTCTTAAATTATCTTTATTAAAAATTACCTCAATATTTTTAAAGGACTGATCATAATTAGTTAAAGTTAAATATTTAAGTTTTAGAGGTTCCATATTGTACTTAGGGAATGCTTTTTGGGAAAGAACTTTAGTAAGCTCTCTTCCCCGATCAGTCCTAAAGTTTAAAAATAACACAACATCACCATTTTTAATTGTTGTAATTGATTTACCCTCAGAATTTGGTTTAAATAAGGGCTTAATGAATTCATCTGTTATACCTTCATCGTAACTTGATATTAAACTTTTTTTAAAATCATTTGTGGCTTTTCCTTTTCCATGGACTAAAAGATCATAAGCATGTTTGATTCGCTCCCATCTCTCATCTCTGTCCATCGCATAATATCGACCAATAAGACTAGCGAGCTCTCCACCGGTTTTAGTCATTTTATTTTCAATTCGTTCAATATATCTGATACCAGATTTTGGATCTACATCACGTCCGTCTGAAAAGGCATGCAAATAAACCTTATTAAGTTTATATTCCTTAATTAGTTCCAACACACTTTCTAAATGACTTATATGCGAATGAACTCCACCATCGGATAGTAATCCCAAAAGGTGAACTCTTTTTTTATTTTTTTTGGCATATTCTAAACTATTTGTCAATACTACTTCGTCACGAAAAGAATCATTTGAAACGGCTAAATTAATTTTATTTAAATCTTGGTATACGACTCTTCCAGCACCCAGATTCATATGTCCTACTTCACTATTTCCCATTTGACCTTTTGGAAGACCTACATGTTCACCATCTGTTCTTAATATATTATGGGCATAATTTTCATAGAGTGAATCTATGTAGGGTGTTTGAGCTTTTTCAATAGCTGAAACATCTGAATTTGTAGAATTTCCCCATCCATCCAAAATCATCAACAGTGTTTTTTGGCTCATAAGTAAAAGTTTTTGTAAAGATACAAATTAGTCTTCTCTGGGAGGAATCAGTTTGGCTGAAAAAAAAGCTGTTTCTTTGTAAATAAAACTATTGAAAAAAGGTACTGTTTATAGGTCTACAGGTAGCTGGTATTCTGTAGAGTCAGGTGGAATTTTTTATTCATGCAGGATAAAAGGAAGACTCAGACTTCAAGGCATCACGAGCACTAATCCTATTGCAGTAGGAGATCATGTTTTTTTTGAGATAGATAAAAAGGCTGAAAAACCTGAGGGAAGTATCATTAAAATCGAAAAGCGTCAAAACTATATTATCCGAAAGTCAGTAAATCTTTCAAAGCAAACTCATATTATTGCTTCTAATATCGATCAAATATTTCTGATTGTAACACTAAATAATCCTCCTACTCTACCTGCTTTTATTGATCGATTTTTAGTTACTGCAGAGGCTTATCATATAAACGCTGTTCTACTATTCAATAAAATTGATACCTACTCAGATTCTGATAAAAAAACTTTACGTAAGCTAGAAAAAGTTTACGAGGATATAGGATATAAAACCTTTGAAATATCTGCAAAAGATGGCATAAATATCGATCAGATTAAGGATTTGATGCGAAATAAAGTAGTTATGTTTTCTGGTCACAGCGGTGCAGGTAAATCAACCTTAGTTAATTCTATATCCCCAAACTTAAATTTAAAAACGTCAGCTATTTCAAATCATCATCGACTAGGTATTCACACTACTACTTATGCAGAAATGTTTGCCTTAACAGAAGGTATTAGAATAATTGACACCCCTGGTATAAAAGGATTTGGTGTAGTTGATATGTCACCTACTGAAATTGGAAACTATTTTCCTGAGTTTCTTTTTAGAAAATCAGAATGTAAATTCAATAATTGTTTACATCAAAAAGAACCTGAGTGTGCAATAGTCTCTGCAGTTAATAGCGGGGAAATTGCTTTTAGTAGATATCAGAGTTATATTCAAATGATATCTGAAGATAATCTTCAAAGAAATTGATATGAGAGTAGTAATTCAAAGGGTAAAACACGCATCAGTCTTAATTGATAAAAATGAAAAAAGATCTTCTGGGCTAGGACTTTTGATTTTATTAGGTATAGAACAAAACGATAATGAAAATGATGTACACTGGCTAGTAAATAAAGTTCTTAATTTGAGAATTTTTGGAGATCAAATGGGGATGATGAATAAATCACTTTTAGATGTTCAAGGAGACTTAATGGTGATCAGTCAGTTTACGCTTATGGCAGAGACCAAAAAAGGTAACAGACCTTCTTATATTCGAGCTGCAAAGCATGAACATGCTATTCCACTATATGATTTATTTATCGAAGCTTCACAATTAAAACTTTCAACACCTGTAATAACTGGAAGTTTTGGTTCTGATATGGAAATAAATTTAGTCAACGATGGTCCGGTGACAATTTGGATTGATTCAAAAAATAAATAATAGAGACTACATTAGGGTTACCTCAATTTCAAGTTTAATCATAAAAACTTTTAGGACTTGGGCTTGAATTTTGCTTGCCAGTTCTAAAACCTCTTTCCCTTCAGCCTGCCCATAATTTATTAGAACTAAGGCTTGTTTTTTATGAACTCCAACATTTCCATATCGCTTTCCTTTAAACCCTAATTTTTCAATTAACCATCCTGCAGGAACTTTCACTTTATTTTTTTTATCAGGGTAATGAGGTATTTCTGGAAAGGTTCTTAGAAGTTTTTCAAAATGTTGAATAGTAATCACGGGATTTTTAAAAAAGCTTCCACAATTTCCAATTTCTTTTGGATCAGGAAGTTTGGATTTTCTTATTGAAATTATTGCTTTTGCAATATTTTGAATATTTAAAGGCCTCTTCTTTATCTCATTTTGAATTGATCCATAGCTTGTTTGAGTTTGGTGTGGTTTTTTTTGAAGTCTTAGATTAACGCTGGTAATAATTATTTTTTCTTTTAGGAGGTTTTTAAAAATAGAAGTACGATAACCAAACTCACAAGCTTCCTTATCGAAAGTTTTAAAAGATGAACTTTCAAGGTCTAAGACTTTACAGCTATGAAAAACTGATTTCAATTCAACTCCATAAGCACCAATATTTTGAATTGGAGCAGCTCCAACACTTCCTGGAATCAAAGCAAGATTTTCTATACCACCGTAATCTCTTTCAAGAGCCCATAAAACGAATTCATGCCAGTTTTCACCAGCTTGAACTTCAACTATTATTTCATTTTCACTTTCACTTAAAACTCTGATACCTTTATTCTGCATTAATATTGTAAGCCCATAAAAGTCTTTTGTAAGAAGAATATTACTACCTCCTCCCAAAATTCGAAAGGAGTGGTTTTTAATCAAATCTAAAATTTCAAGTAAGTCTTTCTTAGATTTAATAGATATAAAAGATTTCGTTTTAACATCAATCCCAAATGTGTTATAGTTTTTTAATGAAATATTTTGTTTCATCATGCTTTAGCTTCAGAATAAATATTTTTATATAGCTTTAAACCCTTTTCTAAAATTATTGAAGCTTGAACAAGCTTTTCACTATCAAGAACAAAAGCAATTCTTACTTCATTTTGACCTGCACCAGGAGTGGAATAAAAACCAGTAGCAGGCGCTAACATTACTGTTCTTTTTTTGTGATGAAAAGAAGTCAACAGAAATTTAGAGAAGTCTTCGGCACTATCTACAGGAAGTCTTACTATACAATAAAATGCCCCCATTGGATGAGATACCTCCACTTCAGGAATTTTTTCCAAGGATTTTATTAGAATATCTCTTCTTTTTTGGTATTCTGCTACCACACTATTAAGATAGCTTTCAGGTGCATCTAAAGCAGCTTCACTCGCCATTAAAGCATAAGTTGGTGGTGACAAACGAAGGTGAGCAAATTTTAGAATATTACCTATAAGCTCTTTATTTTTTGAAACAATATTTCCAACTCTTGCTCCACACAGACTGTAGCGTTTGGATACTGAATCAATCATTACCGTGTGTTCAGATCCTTTGGAGTATTGAAGTACAGAATAATGTTTTTTGTTTCCATGAATAAACTCACGATATACCTCATCAACAATTAAAAAAATATTATGCTTAATAGCCAATTCACATAATGTATTTATTTCATCTCTACTATAAACATATCCTGTAGGATTACTTGGATTACAAAGTAATATCGCTTTTGTTTTATCAGTGATTTTATTATTAATGTTTTCTAGGGCAGGTAATTGAAATCGTGAATTAAATTCCGAAATAACTGGTATTACTTTAACACTTGCAGCACTAGCAAAACCATTATAATTTGCATAAAAAGGTTCTGGAATAATGATTTCATCTTCAGCATCACAAATAGCGTTTAGCGCAAAGGTCAATGCCTCACTTGCACCTGTAGTAATAAGAATATCATTTGGACTAACTATTATGTTATTCTTTTCATAGTAATTAGATAACTTTTTCCGATAAGATATTTCTCCTTGTGATGAGCCATAGGGAAGTAGCTTTAAAGAGGCATTTTTTACTGCAGCTATCGCTTCCTTTGGTGCTTCAATATCAGGTTGGCCAATATTTAAATGTAAAACTTGAATACCCTTCAATTTTGCTTCATCAGAATACGTAACTAACTTACGAATGGGGGAGGTTGGAAGTTTGATCCCTTTTTTGGATAATTTTGGCATGGTTCAAATAAAAAACAAAAATGCTAAAAATTCAATTGAAACACAATGATAAATAAGCTTAATGTAAAATATCATTTAATGTCTTTTGATAATTTCTAAGGTATAATTAGAAAACTACTTTTTCATTATTTTTTTGAAAGAACAGTTCCTTTTATTTTTAGAGCAGAAATAGGATTTTTCTCAATATTTGTAGTCACTGTTATTGTCTTTCTAAAAGGGCCCTCGCGTTTTGTATCGTATTGAACTACAATTTCACTTTTCTCCCCTGGAGCTATCGGTCCAGCTGGCTTTTTAGGAATTGTGCATCCGCAACTAGATTGAACATTTTTAATGATTAAATCTTGATCTCCTATATTTTTAAAACCGAAGGTTCGCATACCATTACCGTTATTTTCAATTATGCCAAAATCTATTAAGGTTGTTTCAAAGCTTATTAGAGGACCAATTTCCTGAGCTTTTGTATATATACTTAAAACTAGACAAAATGCAAAAAAGATATTTTTTATCATAAAACAGTTTCTTCATTAAAAGTAATATTTTTTAAATAAACAGCGTTCATTTTTATTATAGACTAAGTGTTCTTACTTTTATATCAGATAATTATTTGAAAAAAAATCTATGGAAATTCCTTCTAAGTTTAATCCACAAACTATAGAAAGTAAATGGTACGAACACTGGCAAAAAAATGACTATTTTAAATCAGTACCAGACGATAGAGAACCATACACCATTGTGATTCCACCTCCGAATGTCACAGGTGTTTTGCATATGGGACATATGTTGAATAACTCTCTTCAAGATATTATTATACGTAGAGCCCGTATGAGAGGGTACAATGCTTGTTGGGTTCCGGGTACTGATCATGCTTCCATAGCAACTGAAGCAAAGGTTGTAGCAAAGCTTAAAGAAGAAGGAATTGAAAAAGATGACCTAACTAGAGAAGCTTTTTTGGACTATGCATGGGATTGGACTAAAGAATATGGTGGTGTTATATTAGAACAACTTAAAAAACTTGGGTGTAGCTGTGATTGGGATCGAACTAAATTTACATTAGATCCAGATATGTCTGAATCGGTTATAAAGGTATTTATTGATCTATATGAAAAGGGTCAAATTTATCGAGGATTTAGGATGGTAAATTGGGATCCTAAAGCTCAGACTACATTATCAGATGAGGAGGTTATTTATAAAGAAAAAACTGGAAAGCTTTATTATATAGCTTATCAAATTGTAGGGTCAAATGAAAAAGTCATTATAGCGACTACCCGTCCTGAGACACTTTTGGGAGATACTGCAGTTTGTATTAATCCGAATGATGATCGTTTTATCCACTTAAAAGGGAAACAGGTTTGGGTTCCTTTAACTGAAAGAAAAGTCCCAATAATTGAGGATGAATATGTAACAATGGATTTTGGTACAGGCTGTTTAAAGGTAACCCCAGCTCATGATTTAAATGATAAAGCTTTGGGGGAAAAACATAATTTAGAGATTATTGATATTTTTAATTCTGACGCTACCATTAACGAAAAAGGATTAGATTATCAGGGTATGGATCGTTTTGAGGCTCGAATAAAAATTATAAAAGATCTAGAGGCGTCAGGTTTAGTTGTAAAAATAGAATCCCATATTCATAAAGTTGGAACATCTGAACGAACTAATGAAGTCATCGAGCCTCGACTATCTTATCAGTGGTTTTTAAAAACTGACAATGTTTCTAAGCCAGCTATAGAAGCAGTTTTAAATTCAGGTGAAATAGATATGTTTCCAGAGAAATTTAAAAACATCTATCGCCATTGGATGGAAAATATTCGTGATTGGAATATTTCTAGACAATTATGGTGGGGTCATCGAATTCCTGTTTATTATTATGGGGAGGGAAATGAAGATTTTGTAGTAGCTATTTCAGATCAAAAAGCTTTATTAAAGGCAAAGGAGAAAACAAATAATCAAAATTTAACGCTTTCAGATCTTAAGCAAGATGAAGATGTACTTGACACATGGTTTTCCTCTTGGTTGTGGCCCATTTCTGTTTTTGACGGAATTCGAAATCCAAATAATTCTGATATAAGATATTACTACCCTACTCAAGACTTAGTTACAGGGCCTGATATTATATTCTTCTGGGTGGCGCGTATGATAATGTCAGGATATGAGTATCGAAAGGAAAAACCTTTTTCTAATATTTATTTTACTGGATTAGTAAGGGATAAAAAAGGACAAAAAATGTCTAAACAATTGGGTAATTCACCAGATGCATTAAAGTTAATAGATGTTTATGGAGCTGATGCTGTCCGAGTAGGTTTGATGTTGAGTTCTGCAGCAGGTAATGACTTACTTTTTGATGAAAGCCTTTGTCAGCAAGGTAAAAATTTTGCAAATAAAATTTGGAATGCTTTTAGGCTTATAGAGGGATGGGAAATCGATGAAAATATTACTATTTCCTCATCTGCAAAGGAGGCCCTGAAATGGTATAAAAATCAATTTGAAAAAACCTTAGTTTTGGTAGATGAAAACTTTCAAAAATATAGAATTTCAGACTCTTTAATGTGTATATATAAATTAATATGGGAAGATTTTTGCTCTTGGTTATTAGAACTGATTAAACCTAATTATGGTCAGCCAATTGACAGAGAAACTTACAATGAAACAGTCGCATTTTTTGAAAATAATTTGCGCATTTTACATCCTTTCATGCCCTTTTTAACGGAAGAGTTGTGGCATTTTATCAAAAATAGAAACTCTAATGAGGCTCTAGCAATATCTTCTTGGCCTTCTATAAATAAATATGACTTAAATACTTTAGAAGACTTTGAAAAGGCAAAAGAGGTTATAGTAGGAATTCGAAATTTTAGAAAAGAAAAAAATATTTCGTTAAAAGAGAAAATTGATCTTTTTGTAACTAGAAGCTGTTCCTTACTCCCCTTCGAAGATAGTATTATAAAACTTGGAGTTGTTTCAACAATAAGTTATAGTAGTGCACCTAAAGATATTTTTGGAAGAAGCTTTCGAGTTGGTACTTTTGAATTATTTATTCCTTCAAATTCACTTGAAGATTCTGAGGCTGAGCGCAGGAAAATAAATGATGAATTGACTTATGCAAAAGGTTTTTTGGCATCTGTAGAGAAAAAGCTCCTAAATAAGAATTTTGTTTCTAATGCTCCAGAGGATATAATTAATATTGAACGAAAGAAAATGTTCGATATAAAACAAAAAATCATCTTGTTAGAAAAAAGTTTGTCAGCACTTTAAGTTTTATGCGCAATTACTTGAACGCCCCCTTTTACAAAATCATTTAATTTGATATCCAAATTTGTTTCCAAGGGTAAAAATAAATCCACACGAGATCCAAATTTTATAAATCCCGCATCGGTTCCTTGAACAACTTTCTTGCCTTCTTCAGCATAGTTAACAATACGACGTGCAAATGCCCCAGCGATCTGTCTGTATAGTATTTTTCCAAAAACTTTATTTTCAACGACAATAGTTGTCCTTTCATTTAGTTCAGAAGACTTTGGATGCCAAGCAACTAAATACTTCCCAGGGTGATATTTGCAAAACTTCACTTTTCCACTCATAGCATATCGAGTAACGTGAACATCAAGTGGTGACATGAAAATAGATACTTGAATTCGCTGATCTTTAAAATATTCCTTTTCATAAACTTTTTTAATAATAACTACTTTTCCATCAACTGGAGCAATTAGGTGATAAGGATTGATTTGAGTTACTCGCTTTGGATTTCTAAAAAACTGTAGAACCAAAACTAATTGAATAAGTCCAAAAATTTGAATTGCCATTTTTAATAAAAACTGATTTTCAATTTTATACTCGGCTAAAAAAGTTATTAGTAAAGCAACTAAAAATGAAGAAAGAATTATCTGATGACCTTCTTTATGAAACATAAGTAGTAAACATTAAAAATAAATAAACAAATGGTGCAGTAAATAAAATACTATCCATGCGGTCATAAAAACCACCATGACCGGGTATAAGGGAGCCACTATCTTTGACTTTTGCCTGACGCTTAAATTTTGACTGAATTAGATCTCCAACAGATGCAGTCGCAGCAATAATTAGAGCCAATAAAGGGAAAGTCCATAAAGGGTAAGTAGGATGATAGCCAATTAAGAAAAAGCTTGCAAAAAAACACATTAATGCGCCTCCCAAAAAACCTTCCCAAGTTTTTTTGGGTGAGATATTTTTAAATAAAAGTCTTTTTCCCCACTTTCTACCAATTAAGTAAGCAAAACTATTATTAATCCAAACAAGAATATACATGCTAATTGAAACACCATTATCTATTGAAGAGCTAAGATTTGAGCTAGCAATAATGAAATATCCTGATGCTACTATATAGAATAAAGTTATATAGATTTTCCACATTGGTTTTAAAACAATTTTTTTTTGTAAAAACAAGAAGTTGGCCAATAAAAAGTTCACACCAATACTTAGAGTCAACAAACTCAGATGAATATAAGGATTTAGCTTTTGCCCATAAAATTGGTAAATAATAAGGCCAAACAAAATTAGTGGGACAGGACTTTTATAGTCAATTAACTTTTGGAATTCATAAAGTGCTAGAGTGGTAAATATAGATATAACTGTAATAAAACTAAGATCTGAATATAGTGCAGCAGATGTAATTAGAGCTGCATAGAGAAGTCCAGAGATACTTCTTATTTTCAAATCTTTCATAAACTTTAAAAATCTTCCAACAACAAATATATGTTTTTTGCATTAGTCTCTTTGTCCTCATTTTTTATGTTGTTATCGTCAGTAAGGATAATATTTAATGTTGTTATATTTAATGGGATAGTGTTAATATATTTATTTTTTAGTAAAGTCATTCCTTGACTTACATCCCTTGTAATTTGATTTATTTTTGCTATAACAATAATTGTCTGGGGCAGAGCTTTAATTTTAAAGTGATTAATTTGGTGATTGCTAAGTAAGATTTTACCAGTATTACTGATTAAAAACTCACATTTAATTAAAATGGCTCTAAATTGATTAAGATTTCCAGAGGTTTGATCGATGAAATTAGTTTCAAAATGTTGAGATAGATTTCGATTAAGAGAAATTACTTCACTTCTTTGCCAATTATTTTCCTGACAAATTCTGCTAAAGTTTTTTTGAACAAGATTTGATGAGTCATTATACAGAAACAAACCGCCTTGTTCAGTAAATTTTTTTACAAAAGTAATATCAACTGGGTCTTCAGATTCAGGGAGGTAAGGACTTTTTTCTGGTTTTGAAGAGTGTTTTTTTCCAAAAAACTTATTCCATATCCCCATTATTCAAATCATTTTTTTTCTTTAAGAACTTTAGCTTCTTCTATTTTCTCATCATTTGTTTTATAGGGTCTTTTACCTAATATGATCTCTAAGTCATCCTTAAAAATAACCTCTTTTTCTAAAAGCCTCTCAGCTAATTGTTTTAATTTATCTTTTGAATTTTTTAAAAGTCCGATAGCACGCTCATATTGTTTTTCAATAATTTTAGAAATTTCTTTGTCAATAATTTGTGCCGTTTCCTCAGAATAAGGCTTTGAAAAACTATAGTCAGATTGTCCAGAGGAATCATAGAAAGTGATATTTCCTAGCGTATCATTCAATCCATAGACAGATACCATAGCTTTTGCCTGGCGGGTAACTTTTTCCAAATCGCTAAGAGCTCCAGTAGAAATTTTATTGAAAACAACTTTTTCAGCTGCACGACCTCCCAAAGCTGCGCACATTTCGTCTAACATTTGTTCTGTTCTTACAATTTGTCTTTCCTCTGGAAGATACCACGCTGCTCCTAAAGATTGACCTCTAGGCACTATAGTCACCTTAACCAAAGGAGCTGCATGTTCAAGTAACCAACTTATTATTGCATGTCCAGCCTCATGATATGCAATAGTTTCTTTTTCTTCGGGAGTAATAATTTTATTTTTCTTTTCTAACCCACCAATGATGCGATCTACAGCATCCAAAAAATCCTGTTTACCAACTGATTTCTTATTTTTTCTTGCTGCAATCAGGGCAGATTCATTGCAAACATTAGCAATATCAGCACCAGAAAATCCAGGTGTTTGTTTAGCTAGAAAGTCAATATCAAGTGTTTTAATTGTTTTAAGTGGTTTTAAATGAACTTTAAAAATTTCTTTTCGTTCGTTTAAGTCAGGTAGATCTACATAAATTTGCCTGTCAAATCTTCCCGCTCTCATAAGTGCCTTATCAAGAACATCTGCACGATTAGTTGCCGCAATAACAATAACATTGGTATTTGTTCCAAAACCATCCATTTCGGTTAAAAGTTGATTTAAAGTATTTTCACGCTCATCATTAGAACCAGTCATATTACTTTTTCCTCTTGCTCTTCCTATTGCATCAATCTCGTCTATAAAAATAATTGAAGGCGACTTATCTTTTGCTTGTTTAAACAAATCTCTAACTCTTGAAGCTCCAACACCTACAAACATTTCTACAAAGTCAGAGCCTGAAAGAGAAAAGAAAGGTACTTTTGCTTCACCAGCTACAGCTTTAGCTAGTAAAGTTTTACCTGTACCTGGGGAGCCTACTAATAGTGCTCCCTTTGGTATTTTTCCACCTAGGATAGTATATTTCTGTGGGCTCTTAAGAAAATCTACAATTTCTTGTATCTCCTCTTTGGCTCCTTCCAGGCCAGCTACATCTTTAAAAGTAGTTTTAACATCTGTGTTTTTATCGAATAGTTTAGCTCTTGATTTACCAATACTAAATATTTGACCCCCTGGTCCTCCAGCTCCTCCACCAGACATTCTTCTCATTAAGAAAATCCAAACACCAATGATGATAATAATTGGTAAAAAGCCTATTACGGTATCCATCCATCTGTTTTCTACAGTGATAAACTCAAGGCGGAAAGGAACCCCGTTATTTCGAGCTTTTTCTAGTTTTTCTTCAAACAACTCTAAGCTCCCAACTTCAAATTGATAATGGGGGCCACTAATATTTTCCTGACCTAAAATATTTTTTGAAGCTATTCCTTGATGATCACTCTTATTAAGTGCTTCTGGAGTAAGTGTAACTCGAACACTGCTTTTATTTCGAATTACAGTAACTTCACTTACATCTCCATTATTTAGAAATTTTTCAAAATTTGAAATATTAGTTTTACTAATTGTTTTCCAATCATTACCTCCGAAAAGACTGAGTGCTAACAGAACAAAAATAATGGTACCATAAATCCAGTAGACATTAAATTTTTGTTGGGTTGGTTTTTTTTCTTCTTTCATATTATTTTAATAGTTTGAAACAATTTGGGTACTTATTGCATCACCCCATAATTCTTCAATATTATAAAATTCGCGAGTTTGTCTTTGAAATACATGAACAATAACATTTACATAATCAATTAGAACCCATTTTGCTATTTCAAGACCTTCAGTATGATGTGGCTTTTCTTTTAATGCTTTACTTACCGTCTTTTTTATCGAGTTGACAATTGCTGAAACTTGGGTATTTGATTTACCACTACAAATTATAAAAAACTCACAAGGTGTGTTTTCAATATCCCTGAGATCCATTTTGTGAATGTCTTCACCCTTAAGATTTTCTATCCCGAGGATGATTTCATCTAAAAGTAAGTTAATACTTTCTTTTTTGTCTACCATTAAGCAATATTAATTTATACAAATTTATTACTTTTTAAGTCGAATACATTGTCTAAACATGAGCTATTTTAAAATAATCAAACTTAATGCCACTCCATCCACAAATACTTTTTTGAAAAAAAAATACAAAACACAAAATTTTTCTGATGGTGATTTAGTTTGGGCAATAAATCAAACTTCAGGTCGTGGTCAACATAAAAATAAATGGATGTCTACACCCGAAGATAGCCTGACCTTTAGTGTTTTTCGTCTCTTCGAGAATATTGATATTTCTAATCCTTTTTTGATAAGTATGGTAGTTTCTCTAGCAATTATTAAATCACTAGAAAGACTCGGTATCCCTAAACTTTCAATTAAATGGCCAAACGACATTTTGTCATGTGGCAAAAAAGTAGGTGGAATTCTAATTGAGAATTTTTTTAAAAATGGGAAACTTAAAGCTTCCATAGTTGGAGTAGGCCTAAATCTAAGCCATAGCTCATTTTATGATTTTCCAAATGCAACTTCATTAAAAAAAGTATCTGGTAAAACATGGAATCAAAAACAGTTATTAAATGCCCTAATGCCCTGGCTTTATGAAGCTTTATATAAAACTGATTTTGGAAATTTAGACACTTTACTACATACTTATAATCAACAACTTTGGAAAATAAACCAGAAGGTTACTTTTAAGTCTAAATCAAGTATTTTTAAAGCCAAGTTACTTGGAGTTTCAGCTCAGGGTAATTTAATAATAGAAACTGATGAAAAGAAAGTATTAAAAAAAACCAGCAATCAAATACGGATTAACTATAATTCTAATGAACTTTAGGACTCCATATTTCTGGATTTTTTCTCCAATTTTTCAAGTTTTCTGATTGTAACCCAGAAATTTCTCCCTTTTCTAATGCTGTTGAAATTAAATTTTGATAATCACAAAGAGTTTGTAGTTTAATCCCTGCTTTATCAAATGCTTTTTCAGCAATTGAAAATCCATATGTGAATAAGGCCATCATTCCCAATATTTCAGCCCCATTTTCTTTTAGTGCTTTTACAGCATTTAAACTGCTTTTTCCTGTACTAATCAAATCTTCGATGACTAATACACGTTCTCCTTTCAATAATTGACCCTCAATTTGATTTTTTTGGCCATGATTTTTTGGTTGAGGGCGGACATATATGAAAGGTAAATTAAGCTTTTGGGCGACTAGCATTCCTATTCCAATCGCTCCTGTTGCTACTCCTGCAATAATATATAAACCTTCAAAATCTTTTTTTATTTTCTCTGCAAGAGTTTGGGATAAAAAATTCCTGATCTTTGGATAAGAAAGTACAATTCGATTATCACAATATATCGGAGATTTCCATCCACTTGCCCAAGTAAATGGATTTTTTGGATCCAATTTAATTGCATTAATTTGTAAAAGATTTAGAGCGGTTTGATGCGCTATATTTTTATTAATAATCATACACAAATGTATAAAGTTTTTTACAATCAGAAGCTGCTTGATTTCACATCAGACTTGAATAAGAACACAAACAGCACCCCTTTATTTTTTTTTAAATATGCAAATTCAAAATCAATAATAAAAGCTCTCAAAGATAAATCAGTTTCTAAAGTTTATTTATATCATTTAAAGCCTGAAAAATTCGAAAAGCATTTATTTAAAATTTTCTCTTGTGTTGATGCTGCGGGCGGACTAGTAAAGCATAAAGATGGAAGTATTTTATTTATATATAGAAACAATAAATGGGATCTTCCTAAGGGAAAAATAGAAAAAAAAGAAATTTTAACTAATGCTGCAATTAGAGAGGTCCAAGAAGAAACTGGAGTTGGTGATTTACTTCTTAAAAAAGCTTTACCAGTAACTTACCATATTTATAATGCAAATGGAAAATATAAAATTAAGAAAACTCACTGGTTCCTAATGGAAACAAATTTTACTGGTCAATTGGTGCCTCAAACTGAGGAAAACATTCAAATGGCAGTTTGGAAAGCTAATACTGAAATTCCTATTTTAATGCAAAATGCTTACGAAAATATTAAAATTGTGCTTGAGGAAATTAAATAATTTATCTACTGTTTTTAACTGCATCAGGAACAAGAGATGAATAATCACCATTATGATTGATAATTTCTCTTACCATGCTGCTACTGATATACGAATAGTCAGCCGCAGTCAGTAAAAAAAGTGTTTCAATACCAGAAAGTCTTCTATTGATTTGTGCAACACTTTTTTCAAATTCAAAGTCAGCTGGGTTTCGAAGTCCTCTTATAATAGCAGTAGCTTGAATTTTTTTACAAAAGTCAATAGTCAAACCATTAAATGATTCTACTCTAACTTTATTTTGATTTAAATAGGTCTCACTAATAAAACCTAATCGTTCTTTTAAATTATATAGGTATTTCTTATCTAAATTTTCTCCAACTGCAATTATTAACTCATCACACATTGGTAGAGCTCTTAGAATAATATCTTGGTGACCCACGGTTATAGGATCAAAAGAACCAGGAAACACATATCTTTTCATATTTAATTTATTTTTTGGTAGTGTTCTGTTTGTAATAAGATCTTAGTCAAAAATTCAGATAGATTCAAACCAAATGCTTTAACCTGTTTTGGTATAATACTTTCTTCTGTCATTCCTGGGACTGAATTAATTTCTAGTATGTGGGGCACTCCATTTTTAATGATAAAATCACTTCTAATAATGCCTCGCATACCTAATTTTGAGTAAATATTTTTTGATAATTCATCTAACTTTTTTTTCCATTTTTTGGAAATGTTAGCTGGAGTAATTTCTTCTGCCTGTCCCTCATATTTTGCTGAAAAGTCAAAAAAATTATTGTTTGTAATAATTTCGGTGATTGGAAGAGCAATTATATTGTTATCAATTTCAACAGTACCTACAGAAAATTCGCGACCATCTAAAAAACCCTCAATAATCAATTGCGAATCTTCATTAAAAGCTTTTTCTATAGAATTAATTAAATCAATTTCTTCGGATACTTTGTATATTCCAAAGCTACTTCCTGCTCTATTAGCTTTTACAAAACATGGAAGGCCAACGCAGGCGATTATTTTATTAGGATCAAGCTTATCACCTTTATCAAGAGTATAATATTTTGCAGTTGAGACATTCCATTCTCTTAAAATGGTGAGACAATCTCTTTTATTTAAGGTTAGGGATGCATTATAATTATCACAACTGGTGAAAGGAATTCCTATAAGCTCCCATAAGGCAGCTAGCTGCCCATTTTCTCCAATGGAACCATGAACAAGATTGAAAATTAGATCTAACTGAATTGAAGTATTTAATCCTTGAAGAGAAAAATCTCCTTTTGAAACATTATAAACATTACTTGAATCGTCTTTTGCAGTCCATGATTCTTTAGTTAAGACAATCAAAAAAACCTCCCATTTTTTTCTATCAAGAGCCGAGTAAACATTTTTACCACTTTGAAGCGAAATATTATGTTCAGAGGAATATCCTCCACAAACGACGCCAACTTTTTTTCTGTTCATAATTTTCACTTATTTACAAAGGTATATCATTTCAAAGCAATCAAAAAGCTTAGGTTTTATTATCTTTACTTACTAATTAATACGATGAAATTTTTACGATTTTTATTTAATATATCATTTTATAGACATCTTTTTTATATAATCCTCTCAACTACTTTTTTATTTATTTTTATTTCATTGGGCCTTCATGTTTATACCAATCATAATAAATATCAAAATGTTCCAGATTTTGAAGGCATTGAAATTGCTTTATTACCCAAAATAATAGAAGATGAAAATTTACGCTTTGAGTTAACTGATTCTTCAAGTTTTGATCCAAAAAGACCACCATTAACAGTAATTTCTCATTTACCTTCAGCTGGAAGTGAAGTAAAAGAAAAACGGATGATTTACTTCACTATCAATCCTTCGGGCTTTCGAACAGCCACTGTACCTGATATAATTCAAATCACTAAGCGAAACGCTGAGTCAATTATTAAATCCTCTGGTTTTGAAGTTGGTGAATTGACATACATGGATAATATTGGTAAAGATATGGTTCTTGAGATTCGTTTTGAAGGAAGGAAGATTATGCCAGGAGATATATTGTCTAAGGCTAGTAAAATAGATTTAGTTTTAGGAAATGGAAGAAGATAAATCTAACTTTAAGGATATTCCTCCCATTGATTCTTTTTATGAACATTTTTCCTTTATTGCAGATTTTGGTCAGTCACCGCTTAGAGTTGATAAATTTTTAATGTCTCGTATTGAAAATATAACTCGAAATAAAATCCAACAAGCAGCAAAATCAGGTAGTATTTATGTTGGCGACAAAGAAGTGAAGTCTAATTATAAAGTTAAAGGTGGAGATCAAGTCAAAGTTTTATTTTCACATCCACCCTATGAAAATTTAATTGTATCTGAGGATCTTCCCTTAAATATTATTTATGAGGATAAATTTATTATTGTAGTAGATAAACCCGCTGGGATGGTTGTTCATCCGGGCCATGGAAACTATTCAGGGACCTTATTAAATGGTTTATTACACCATTTTAAAAAATTACCAAAAAATTCCAACAATCGACCAGGGCTAGTTCACCGTATTGATAAAGATACAAGTGGATTATTAGTTGTTGCAAAGACAGAATCTGCTATGACAAAGCTAGCAAAACAATTTTTTGATAAAACCTCAAAGAGAAAGTATATTGCACTAGTCTGGGGTAATTTTGAAGAAGATTCAGGAACTTATCAAGGAGCCATTGGACGCCATCCAAAAAATAGGTTACAAATGACTGTTTTCGAGGATAATTCTCAGGGGAAAGAAGCAATAACTCATTATAAAGTTTTGGAACGTTTTAGTTACGTTACTCTTTTGGAATGCCAATTAGAGACAGGAAGAACTCATCAGATAAGAGCTCATATGAAATATTTTGGACATACTTTATTTAATGATTCTCGATATGGTGGAAATGTTATATTAAAAGGTACTAGCTTTACCAAATATCGTCAGTTTGTTCAAAATTGTTTTTCATTATTGCCGCGTCAGGCGCTACATGCAAAAACATTGGGCTTTATTCATCCTCACACTGGTGAGAGTATGGAATTTATTTCTCCAATGCCTGAAGACCTAAATAATACTCTAAAAAAGTGGCGACTATACGTTCAACAGAAGAGTTTATAGATTAGAATGTAATAGTACGAGTTATCATACTTGGATAAAGATTTAAAAGCTTGTAATTTTAGTTTTTAAAATTATAGATTATGAAGATATTAATTTCTCCGGCAAAGTCTCTCGAATTAAAAAGTTCAATGCCAACAAAACGAGTAACTATACCAAAATTTATGAAGGAGGCAACCTTTATCAATTCTTTATTAAGGGAAAAATCTCCAAAATACCTAAAAGAATTAATGAGTATTTCAGAGAAATTGGCTGATTTAAATTGGAAACGAAACCAAAATTTTACCAGCTCAGAAATTGATCAACAAAACAGTAGAGCTGCAATTTATACATTTATTGGTGATGTTTATAAAGGATTAGACCCATATAATTTACCTAAAGAAAAAATTGATCAAATGCAAAGTCAAATTCGAATTTTATCAGGTCTGTACGGTATATTAAAGCCCTTGGACCAAATTCAGCCATATCGTTTAGAGATGGGAACAAAAATTAACATAGGTTCTAGTAAAAATCTTTATTCTTTTTGGAAAAATAAAATAACAACCCAACTTAAAAGTGAGTTAAAAGAAGCTGAGTTAATTGTTAATTTGGCTAGTAAGGAATATTTCAGTGCAATAGATACAGACTTACTTGATAATCGAATATTAAGCCCAGTGTTTAAGGATTTTAAAAATGGAAAACCTAAAATAATTTCTTTTTTTGCTAAAAAGGCGCGTGGAATGATGGCACGTCATCTTATAAATCTTGGTGCATCAAGTATAGAAGATATTCTTTCATTCTCAGTAGATGGATATAAATATAGCGATGAAGATACAATTGATGATATGCATCCGGTTTTTATTAGATGATTTACAAAGCAACAAAATATTCTTTTAGTTTTTTATAATCATTTTAAACTTGATGATATACCTAACACATTTTCCCTAATATACTTTTTTAGAAAAGCTGGGCTAATGTGCTCTCTTCCCTCAAGGGTTTCAGGAATTAAAAGACTACTAAGATCTAGCTCTAAATAGGACTTTAGCATTGGAATGGCTAACGGAGCATAACTGTAATGCCAGGGTTCGTATTTAAAGCCTCCTCTTTCAAAATCATTTGTATACGGTCTTACAAATCCAAATTTTGCTGCATTTTTATCTAACCAAACTTTTAATGGAGCGTAAGGTCCTTGCCCATGAAATTTTTCTGTAAGTAATAAATCTCCTTTTCTGGGTTTAAATCCATCAATAATATCGATATCTGTTCCCCAGTGATGTCTTGAAGTTCCTGGAAGAGTAGAATATTCAATAATTTTTTCAATATTTTGTTCAGGGCTTAATCCTTTACTTTTATTGGCTTTAAATTTCCTATTCCAAATAGCAGTTTGACGATCATATGAGCGATATGCTGAAACAATTTTAATATCAAATCCTGCTTTTAGAGCCGCTATTTTCATTTTTTCAAAAGCCTCGGCAACCTGAGGAATCAAACCATTTGATTTACTGTAAAGTTCAGGGTCATTTTGTCCCATCAATTTAGCTCTTGAAAACCTAAGTTCATTTTGTGCTCTTAGGTTTTGAACAATAAAAATTAAAATTATTAGAATAAATAGTTTATTTGTCATTATAAAGGTATTTAATGAAACGTTGATGCTTACCTATAGATTTAATTTCAAATGGTTCTCCAATTGGTGTAAAACCATTTTCAAGATATAGTGTATTTGCTTGCACACGCGCATTTAACCAAAAACAATCTGGGCTTTGAATCAATCTGATTTTTTTTAAAGCATGCTGAATAAGCATAGATGCAATACCTTTACGTTGAAAAGTAGGTTCAACTGCAATAGCTCTTAACTGGACTGCTTTAAGATCATTATTTTGTGGAAATGTTTTTTGAAATGCACTAAGAATACCAATCAGTTTTTTAGAATGAAAAGCCCCAAGGTGAATAGTTTCTTTAGCTTCATCATGATCAAAAAAACAACTGTTATATGGCTTACCTTTTCTTAGTAGTTGATGTCTTAACAGATATGTCATACTTGCCTCAATTTCTAAAATCTTAAATTTCATCATTAAAAAATTAACAACTAATAGGGTATTTTTTCAACATACAAAACTATCTTTATAATATGAAAAATACATTTTTTTTATGGTTTTATCTCTTATTTTCATTCCTTGTTTTTGGACAAGAAAGAAAGATAATAAAAGGTCAGCTTCTTTATAAGAATACCAAGGTAATAGCAGCTAACGTTGTAAATAATACAGCTCAAATTAATACAATTACAAACAGCGATGGGGAATTTGAGATAGAGGTTGCGGAGGGCGATAATATTATTTTTTCTTCAATCCAATACCAAATTCGTACTGTAAAAATAACACCAGATATTTTGAAAAAGAATCGCTTAGTTGTTTCAGTTAATGAAAATATAAACGAGCTCAAAGAAGTGGTTGTAACTACAGAAGATGTAGAAAAATTTTTAGACTTAAAAGAAGAAGAATTTAAAGGTTTTGATTACGAAACTGACAAGTCCTCTAAATTAGAGAATCAAGCCATTAGGGACCGAGTAATTTCAAATGGAATTGATTTTGTAAATATTGCGAAGTTATTGGCTAAAGCTTTTTCAAATAAAACAGAAGAAGAACAACTTCGATTAAAACCAAGTGAAATATTACCATTAGTTTTTGATAACACTTTTTTTGAAAAAGATTTAGATTTAACTACAGAACAAATTGTAGGGTTTTTAGAATATGTTGATGAACAATTAACCACTGGCAAGTTATTAAAACAAGAAAAACAATTTCAATTAATTGACTATTTAATTAACAAGAGTAAAGATTTTAAAAATATTCAATACAATGAATAAGAAATAACTAATAACATGTCATTTTTCCCATCTATTTTATTCCTATTTCTTTCATTTATCTCAAAAAATCAAGATGGTCACAAGTTTTATGTTAGTACAACTAATTTAGTTTATAAAAAAGAAAAGAGTTCCCTTCAAATTACAAGTCAATTATTTATTGATGATATTGAACTTTTATTACAACTTGAAAATCCAAAATTGACACTTTATCCAGATTCTAATTCAAAAAAAATAGATCTAGCTTTAGAAGATGTTTTAAAAAAGAGCTTAAAGATTCAAATAGATCAAGAGTGGAAAAACTATTCTTTTCTTGGTAAGGAATACAAAAATGATATACTTCAATGTTATATGGAAATTGAAGGGACAATATCACCAAAAATCATAACTGTTCAAAATACTATTTTATTTAGTCTCTTTAAAGATCAGCAAAATATTATTCACTTTAAGAATGGAAATAAAAGAAAGAGTTTTTTATTACACTCTGACAATGAAGTGATAAGATTTTCTTTAAATTAAGGCGGAAATTACTTTTATGTATATTTATGATTCCGAATTAAAAATAACAATAATTGATTATGAAAAAAGTTAGTATTAATATTAAAAATTCCCTTGCTTTCTTATTAATAGCATCGTTCATGGTTAATGCTCAAGTCCAAAAAGGGCATACTAATAAAAATAAATTTAGGCAGTTGTACGATCAGTTTGCTGATCCAAACAAGTACCATAATGCTTCTGGAGCACCAGGAGTTGAATATTATCAGCAAAAAGTTGATTATAAAATGGACATTGAATTGGATGATCTAAATAGTATGCTCTATGGGGAAGAAACTATTAAATACCATAATAACTCTCCAGACAAGATCACATATTTATGGCTTCAGTTAGATCAAAATATACGAAAGAAAGATGCTCCTAACCTAGAAAAAAATAGTTCTGGGAATTCAGTAACTCAAAGACCATCATCTTTTGTCAGAAGTTTTGTAAAAGATAATTTTGATGGAGGGTTTAATATTGATTGGGTTCGTGATCTTGATGGCAAACCACTTTCTTTCAAAATAAATCAAACAATGATGAGAATTGATGTACCTAAAGCAATTGCTCCAGGACAAGTTTTTGAATTCAAAATCAAGTGGTGGTATAATATCAATAATAGAATGGATTATGGGGGACGTTCCGGATATGAAACTTTTGAAAATGATTCAAACAAAGTATATACAATAGCTCAATTTTTCCCTAGACTTTGTGTTTATAACGATGTAGAGGGATGGCAGAATTACCAATTTTGGGGGAATGGTGAATTTGCATTAGAATTTGGTGATTATGAGGTAAATATAACAGTACCTTCTGATCATATTTTGGAGGCCACTGGAAGCCTTCAAAATCCTAAAGAGGTTCTTACAAGAGAAGAATTTAAGCGTTTTCAAGATTCTAATTCAAGTTATGATAAACCTATTATAATTGTAAATCAAGAAGAAGCTCTTTCCAAAGAGTTATTATTTTCAAAATCAAAAAGTATTTGGAGATTTCGGGCAAAAAATGTTAGGGATTTTGCATTTGCTTCATCTAGAAAATTTATCTGGGAACGTCAAGCAGTCAATGTTGGCAAAAACAAAGTAATTGCAGTTTCTATTTATCCAAAAGAAGGAAATCCTTTATGGGAGGAATACTCGACTAAGGCTGTCATACAGACTCTTAAAACGTATTCGAAATTCACCTTTGACTATCCTTATCCCAAAGCAGTTTCAGTCCATGCAAGAAATATAGGTATGGAATATCCTATGATTTGTTTTAATTTCGGGAGACCTGAAGAAGATGGATCTTATTCTGATCGAACCAAGTTTGGAATGATTAGCGTGATCATTCATGAAGTTGGACACAATTATTTCCCTATGATAGTTAATTCAGATGAGCGCCAATGGGGATGGATGGACGAAGGATTAGATACTTTTGTACAATACTTAACTGAGCAAGATTTTGGAAATTCATACCCTGAATCAATTGGTGGTCTCGAGAAATATCCGTCACGCAGAGGAGCAGCTAGTAAGATTGTACCATATATGGCGGGAAATCAAGATTTCATTGCACCTATAATGTCTAATCCTGAAAATGTTTATCAACTGGGGCCTAATGCTTATGCAAAACCCGCTACAGCTTTAAATATTTTAAGAGAAACTGTTATGGGACATGAAGCATTTGACCATGCTTTTAAGACTTATTCAAAAAGATGGATGTTTAAGCACCCAACTCCAGAAGATTTTTTTAGAACTATGGAAGATGCCTCAGCTATTGATTTAGATTGGTTTTGGAGGGGTTGGTTTTACTCTACAGATGTAGTTGATATTGGAGTTAAAAATGTTAATCAATATTATTTTTCTGATTCACCAGACCAAAAGGCGAAATCAAAATTAGAATCCTACGGATACGATTTAGAAAATTTACCTGATTTGATATTTAAAATTGATCAAGACAGTGAGTCATTTAATCCTGATTTAATTGATAAAAATCCTGTTGAAAACTCTAAAATTTTAAAGGATTATTTATTAGAACAAGCAATAGATATAAAAACAGAGACACCCAAATATTTTTATGAAGTAGAATTTGAAAAACCAGGAGGCCTTGTTATGCCATTAATAGTTGAATATAAATATTCTGACGGAAGTACAGAACGTATAGTTTATCCCGCCCAATTATGGAGAAAAAACGATTCAAGCGTGACAAAAATAATTGCCTCAAATAAAGAATTAATTGGTGTAACAATAGATCCTGATTTTGAAACTGCAGATGTAAATATAGATAATAACAATTGGCCAAAACAAGAGGCACCCTCAGATTTTGATAGATTTAAAGAAAAAATTAAAGGATAGTAAATCAAAATACTCATTCTAATAAAGGTTTAGGTATTTTTTTTTAAACCTCATATCTTTGTTTAAAACAGAAACATGCTTTTATTTATAAGTGGGGCGGAAATCGTCTTTGTTTTTTTTATTGTTTTATTAGTATTAGGAGCAGATAAAATACCTTCTATAGCAAGAACATTGGCTAAAGGAATGACACAAGTACGTCAAGCTACAAATGATATCAAAAGTGAAATCCAAAAAAGTACAGATGTTGATATTCAAAACCCCACGAAAAATTTAACTCAGGATTTTAAGAAAGAAGTTGATAAAGTTAAAAAAGATTTTACCGACTTAGGAGATTCAATAAAACGTGACCTTTAACGAACCCAACTTAAACTCAAGCCATCCCTAAAAGGAAGTAAAACTGTTTTAACGCGTGGATCAGATTTGAGCTTTGAATTATAGGCCTGAAGGGCAATAGTACTTAAATCATCTGGATCAGCCTTTTGAATTACTTTTCCACTCCACATCACATTATCTGAGATAATTAATCCCCCCTTTCTAGTTTTTGGGAGCACCTGTTCAAAATAGTTATCATAATTTACCTTATCTGCATCAATAAATACTAAATCAAACAAACCTTTAATCTTAGGGAGTGTATCTAAAGCCAGACCCAAATAGGTTTGAATATTTTTGGAATAATCACTTTTAGAAAAATATTTTTCTTGAAATTTTATCAACTCTTCGTTAGAATCTATTGTATGAAGTTCTCCATTTTCTTTTAGACCTTCAGCTAAACAAAGACTCGCATAACCAGTGAAGGTTCCAATTTCTAAAATTTTTTTTGGTTGAATAAGCTGTGATAAAAGGCTTAACAACCTCCCTTGAAGTGGACTGCTTAACATTCTAGGTTGTAATACTTTTTGATAAGTTTCTTTTTCTAATTCCCTCAGTATTAAAGGGATGGCTTCACTTTTGGACAAAGCATAGGAGACCCATGCCTGTTGGAGTTTATTTGAATTCACTTTATGCTTTGGGTCTTGCATAAGGGAATCGTTCTAGAAGTTGTGGAGCTGCATACCCGTCAAGCCCATTAATAGTAATAATATCTCCTTTGTCTAATTGGACCCAACCGTCTTCTAGAAGTAATGATTCTGAAATATATAGATGTTCTATACTTGCAACAATCATTATAGTATCATTTTCATTAATATGATATTCGTTTTGGTAGCGACAGCCCATTTGAATTGGAGCTTTTTTAACGTAGGGAGCATTCCAATCATTTTTTTTTTCAATTTCTAGATTGGTTTTATCAAATTCAGAAATATTTTCAGGATATTTTGCTGAAGTGTGGTGAGCATCTGCAATTTGTTTTTTTGATATTGCATTTAAAGTGAATGTCCCTGTAGCTTTTATATTAGAATAGGTATGCCTCGGAACTGTTGTGGGCCTGATTATAAATCCAATTAACGCAGGATTACTTCCCAAATGAACAACAGAACTAAAAATAGCTAGATTTGTATTCCCTTTTGATGTTTGCGAACCGATTAGATGAGCTGATTTGTATCCAGTAACACTATTGATTAAATTAAGACGATAGATTTTTGACATATCCTCAATGTCACTAATTTTTATATGTTTCATAGTTTTTTTATGAAATTATAGATTATGAATTTAAATTTTTATCAAAACGAAGCACAACAAAGATTAAAATACAAATAACAATAACCAAAGAGCCTAAAAAAAGATAATGATCTGGGACCTCATTGGAAGATAAAAAACCTAGTATTATTTTTTTGTCTAAAAAAGAAATAAATAAAGCTAGGGGCAATAAGATAATAACGAATTTAAAACGTTTTACAAATGAAATCATTTTTAAAATATTAAAACACTAAAATAAGAAGAGATTTTATAATTTTAATAAAAAACAAACTCATGATATTATGATAAAATTTTATTTAGTTATAACTGCTCTTCTATCTTATGTATATCAGCCCACTACAGTAGAAGGTTTATGGATTACCCAAGATGATAAAACTAGTAAAGAAAAATCGGAAGTTTTAATATACAAGCAAGAGGGTAAGCTTTATGGAAAAATTGTTCGGCTACTTCTACCAGAAGATCAGGGGAAGCTCTGTGTTGAGTGTAGGGGAGATGAAAAAAACAAACCTATTGCAGGGCTTGTAATTGTAAAGGATTTGAATTTAAATGACGATGTGTGGGAGGATGGAACCATTATGGATCCTAAGACTGGAAAAGTATATGATTGTTATTTAAATTTAGAAGATATTAACACATTAAAAGTAAGAGGTTATCTTGGCTTTTCATTGCTGGGTAGAACCCAAATTTGGAAGCGAAAAAATTAATAATTTTTTCAAATTTTAAATTAAATTAAAGAACCAAAAGACCTAATAATTAAAATAATTTTTTATTTTTGATTATGTCCAGGCGTATAATAAATTTTGTTTTTCCTGATGGAGTAGATTCCGTTTTTATAGACGGAAAAAGATATACTCGAGTTCAGTTTAAAAGAGCTCAAGCTAGGGAGAAAAGAAGAGATAAAAAAGGACGTTTTCTAAGTGTACAATAATCAGATATTTAATAACTAAGAATTCTATTACAACCACCTTTAAAAACATAAATCTTAAAAGTCCATTATTAACTTTGTGATATAGCCTTCAATTGACTTTCTTTTAGACCAATTTGAAAAAAATTATCGCCACACAAAAAAATTTAATAAAAAAATGAAAAAAATTATTTTTCTTTTACTCTTTGTTCAATCTATCTCTTTTTCTCAATTTAATGAAATTAAACTTTTTCAGGAAAGACTAATTGATGATGAGATAACTGGAAGTAATGTTGCAATGGTTTATAAAGATTCAAAGACAATATTTTTTAATATTCAAAACTCTAATAAAGAAGGAGACAAAAATATATCTAATCAAAGTTACAAACCGTATATGGAAACTCTTTTCCCTATATGGTCGATGTCAAAACCTATAACAACAGTTGCAACAATGATTCTTTTAGAAAGGGGTCTCATTAAATTAACTGATAATGTCTCTAAATATGTTCCAGGATTGAAAAATATGACTTGTGAAACTGAAAGTGGAAATATGACTTGTGAAAATCAAATACAAATCATAGACCTTCTTGCACATAGATCTGGTTTTGGTTATTATGGTAATCCAGGATATGGCTACGGATATACAAATTCAATCAAATATGACAACTTGGAAGATTTTACAAATGACCTCTCAGAAATCGTTTTAAAATTTGAGCCTGGATCAAAATATTTTTATGGTATAAATCAAGCTGTGCTTGGAAGAGTTATTGAGGTTGTTTCAAATCAAACCTTTTATGAATTTTTGAAAAAAGAATTATTTGATCCTCTTGAAATGAGCGAAACAAAATTTTATCTAACTGATGATGAAAGAAAAAGATTCCAACCCCTTTTTATAAATACTGGGGCCTTAAAAGGATTTACTTATGAGCTGAATGAATTGTCTTACAAAGAAAATAATGAAGCCTATTTTGGTGGGGAAGGATTAATTTCAACCTTAGGGGACTATTCAAATTTTTGTAAAATGCTTCTAAATGGAGGTTCATTTAATGGTAAAAAAATTATAAGCCAGAACAGTATTAATTTAATGACTAGAAAACATTCTAAATCTTATCCTCATGAAGAATATGCAGATACAAGAAAATTAGGTTTTTTCTATGGATTTTCACTATTTATATTAGAGGATCAAGAGATAGATGGCACAAGTTCTTCTAAAGGAATATACGGATGGTCTGGATATCATAATACTCATTTTTGGATTGATCCAGAAAAAAACATGTTTGCCATTTTTCTTTCAAGATCCAGGCAAAGCGTTTCTAATATTGACACTCAAAAGGAATTCAGAAGGGCTGTTTATAAATCATTAAAATAAAATTTTGGGTGTTTAGCTCAGTTGGTTTAGAGTGCTACCTTGACAGGGTAGAAGTCGGGGGTTCGAATCCCTCAACACCCACAAGGCTTAATAGAACAGTTATAAATCTAATATATGTTATTAACTGAAAATCTTAGTTATTTGAATTGATTGAAGCTATAAATAAACTTATAAATGATTAAAATAAAATATTTAGGATTTTCTATCACTTTGTTTGCTTGTCTATTTAAACTAATGTCGTAGCAGTATGCAGACAAAATATTAATCACAGGTATAAGTTTTTTGGGAATTTACTATTTAATTAAAGTCTTCAAATGATAGAACATTTTTTTACATGCCCTCATTGTTGGGAGAAAATTTCAATGCTATTAGAAAGCTCAGATGATATGCAAAATTATATTGAGGATTGTGAAGTTTGTTGCCAACCTATTCAAATTGAGTACTTTTTTAAAGAGGAAATAAAAAGCTTTAATATAGTTTCATGAAAGAATATATAATTAAAAATAATATTGGAGTTTTCTTTATAGGATTTTTTATTTCAATGGCTGATGATATTTTTTTAGGAAAATACATTCTCACAATAACTGGATTTATAATAATGTTATTTTCATTTTATTTAATGTTTTTAAAGTCTCAGCAGAAAAAGTCTGATGAATGAGACAAAAACTCTGCAAAATTTGCAATAACGACTTCAAAACTATGTATCGAATAAAGTTCAAGGAAAGTCAGGACTGGATTTTCACCTGTAAACCATGTTTACTAAAACTAAAAAAAGGAAATCCCTTCTATAAGTACGGAGGCACTTGGAAAAGATAAAATTCCAATACTAATTACTCTTTTTAATAGATATATTTTTTTGTAACTTTTTAACATGAATAGAATTAACATAAATAGAATTTCAATAATCTTATTTTCCTTTGGATTAAACAACAACATTTCAAATGAACTTTTGAAAAGTATAATAAATGGTTTATTTTTTTTTATTATATTTTTTTCCCAGGATATTTTATCACAAGATGACGATCTTGTTCAATTTAATTATCCTGATGACATAGCATGGAATAATCCCGAATGGGAAAATCCTGAAATATTTCAGATAAATAGAGAGGAACCTGTAGCAACATTTTACAGTTATAAAACCAGTAAAGAAGCTTTACTTAATGAGGACTGGAAAAACTCAACTTATTATAAATCTTTAAATGGTAAATGGCATTTTTATTATTCAAATGATGTAAAATCAAGACCAAAAAGATTTTATGCTAATGATTACAATTTTTCTAATTGGGATTTAATTGAAACCCCATCAAATTGGGAATTAAAAGGATACGGAATTCCATTTTATACAAATATAAAATATATGTTTCCTGCAAATCCTCCCTTTATTCCGCATGAACAAAATAATAATGGATCCTACATTAAATTTTTTGAAATTTCAGATGAATGGTCAGGCAAAGATATATATCTGCATTTTGAAGGAGTAAGTGGTGCCATGTATATTTGGTTAAACGGTGAAAAGGTAGGATACAGTGAAGGAAGTAAAACACCTGCTGAATTTAACGTTACAAAACATCTTGTTGAAGGAAAAAATAAACTTTCTGTTCAAGTCATGCGATGGTCTGATGCCAGCTACATGGAAGATCAAGATTTTTGGAGATTATCCGGAATTGAGAGAGATGTTTATCTATATGCTCAAAATAAAGTTTCTCTAAAAGATTTTAAGGTAAAAGCTGACTTGATAAACCAATTTAAAGATGGAGATTTTAAGTTAGATCTAAAAATAGATAACAATTCTTTAAAAAACAGAAGTGCAAAAATCACAGTTAAATTACTTGATGATGATAAGGAGATATTCAAAGAAGAAAAAAATATAAAATTAGACCTTGGTATTAATAACTCAACCTTTGAAAAATTAATCTCAGACGTAAGACATTGGACTGCAGAGTCACCCCACCTTTATGATTTATTGATAGAAATAAATGAAGAAGAAGTACAAGCGACAGGAATTAGTATTGGATTTAGAAATATAGAAATCAAGAATAATCAATTTTTAGTAAATGGCAAACCTATCCTTATGAAGGGTGTAAACCTTCACGACCATCACCAGAAGAATGGACATGTTGTTAGTGAAGACCTTTTAATTAAAGATTTGGAACTAATGAAAAAGAATAATATTAATTCGATTAGATGTAGTCATTATCCAAAAAATCCTTTTTTCTATAGAATGTGTGATAAATATGGATTTTATGTCATTGATGAGGCAAACATCGAAATACATGGAATGGGAACTACAAATCAAGGACTTGATAATTACCCTAAAGGAAAAGCAATTCATCCTGCATATTTACCAAAATGGAAAAATATGCATCTTGACAGAACTAAAAGAATGTATGAGAGAGATAAAAATTACCCTTCCATAGTTATTTGGTCTTTAGGAAATGAAGCTGGTAACGGAGAAAATCTCTTTTCAACCTATGATTGGTTAAAAAATAATGACAATTCAAGACCAGTTCAATATGAGGGTGCAACAAAATATTCAAATACAGATATTCAGGTACCTATGTATCCTACTATTGAGCAGATGAAGAATTACGCGGAAAATAATCCAACTCGTCCATTGATTCTTTGTGAATATGCTCATGCAATGGGAAATAGCGTTGGAAATCTTCAAGAATACTGGGATTTAATCGAAACTTACGATATAATGCAAGGTGGATTTATTTGGGATTGGGTGGATCAAGGTATTTTATCAAAGAATGAAGCAGGAGAAGAATATTGGGCATATGGTGGTGATTTGGGAGGAGAAAATTATCAAAATGACAAAAATTTTTGTAATAATGGACTAGTTAATCCTGATAGATCCTCACACCCCTCACTTAAGGAAGTAAAAAAAGTATATCAGAGCATTAAATTTAAAATAGAGAGTATAGAAAAGAGAGAAATTTTAATTTCAAATAAATATGATTTTAAGAACTTAAATGAATTTTACTTTGAATGGAAGCTTTTAAAAAATGGGGAACAAATTTCTATGGGTAGAATAAAAGAATTTGATTTAGCACCATACAAATCAAAACTGGTAAAAATAGATATCCCAGAGGTTGATAAATTAGGGGAATATCACCTCAATATTTATGCAAAAAAGAAATTGAATGAAGATTTAATTCCTAAAGATTATACAGTTGCTTATGATCAATTTTTTCTCGGTGGAATAAGGGCTTCTCTAAATGAAAAATTAGATAAGAAATCAATCAAAATAACTCAAAATAAAAAGAGATTAGACTTAATTGGTGAGGGGTTTAAAGTGTCATTTAATAAAGAAAACGGAAGATTAATTGAAATAAACTATGGAAATGAGAATATTCTTTTAGAAGGGATAAAACCAAACTTTTGGCGCGCCCCAATAGATAATGATTATGGATTCTCAATGCCCTTTAAATTAAAGGTTTGGAAACAAGCATCAAAAAAACAAGACTTTGAGAATATTAGAGTTAAAAATTTTAAAAGTCAAGGAGTAGAGATAAAGACCAAGTATTATATGCCAAATGTTAAAGGATTTGTTGAAGTAATATATAATGTAAATACAAATGGAAAAATTAATGTCAAAACTTCTTTATCAGAGATATCTAATAAATTACCGATTCTTCCATTATTTGGTACTAATTTTATAATTAATGAATCATACGATAATGCTAAATGGTTTGGACGTGGACCACATGAAAATTATCAAGACAGAAAAACATCTTCCCTTGTAGGACTTTATAATTATAAAGTTTCACAAATGTATTTTCCATACATAAGACCCCAGGAAAATGGCAATAGGACTGATACAAGGTGGCTTTCTCTAAGTAATTCAGAAGGAAATGGTATTATCATAGAAGCTTCTAATGTTTTTGAATTTAGTTCCCATCATCAATATAATGACGATTTTGATGGAGGAAATAGAAAAACACAAACCCATACCTATGATATTAATAAAAGACCACTCATCAATCTAAATATTAACTATAGGCAAATGGGTGTTGGGGGAGATGATAGTTGGGGGAAACAACCTCACGAAGAGTATAAAATCAAACCAGAAAATTTAAGTTTTAATTATTCAATATCTCCGATTAGAAAATGAGTGGTTATTTAATACCAAAAAAAATAATTTTATAATTATTTTAGAACAGGATTTGTTCCCTCCTGCCATGCAATTTTGGTTTTAAAATGCGTGTTTAATTTTTCTAAAAAAAGGATTTCAGATATAAATTGCCAATCAAAATTAATGGATTGATTTGCCGGATGATTGTGATGATCTTGATCGAGGATATAATTTTCAGGTTTATTGAGAATTCTCGTTTGGCTATATACTTTTTCAAATTCCTGTCGAAACGATCCAAATTTTTGTATTAGCTCTTGCAGTTGCAATAAAATTTTTATTTCCTCATTAGCTGTAATGGCAAGATCAAAAGCTTCAATTTTTTTTAGGACTTCAAAATTATATTCTACCAAGGCACTTACTTGCTCATAAATTGCAATTGTATATTGATTTTTGGAATCCTGTGATTTTAATTTAGCAAGGATTTTTTTTACTTTATTTAAATTTTCATTTTGCTCGGAAATATTTTTTAAACGATTAGCATACTTTGCAGCCCAAGCCCCTTTGTCATTAAAATCGGGTAAATCCATAACATATTGTTCGATCACATTTTCTCTATGCACTAATGAATTACGATGAATCCCTTCTTCCAACAACACATTAGTCCAAAGAGCAACGGGTTTATCTAATGCATCTATAAAGGCATAGTCTTCAGATTTAGAGGACGATCCAAAAGTACGATGTCTAAAGCTAGTTTTAAATTCTTCTTTGGTACGTTTCATACCCGCCCAACTATATTCTGCAAAAGCGGCAATTCCCCGTTTATAGAGTTCAAAATGTGGAGAGTCGTCATCCCAAAGGGTTAATAGTAATCCGTTGTAATTTCTATCAATAGATTGTTGCGCAAAGATTTTTATTTGATCTATATTACTTTCTCTTTGAGGCATTAAGGTCCATCGGGTTTGTCCTGAAGTTGCCCCCATTACATTAAATCCATTGGAAGAGAACCAGTCCATAGCCTTCCCATTTCCGTAGGATTCTGCCAAATGATAATTCCAACGCATATACACACAGTTTTTAGGAAACTCTGTGATAAATTGATTGAGATTGAGTTCGTTTTTAGCCCAAATAGAATCAACAGTTTGCTCACTCATTTTACTATCATAAATAGGAGACATTAGTCCCGCTTCTTTGAGAGGCATATCGTCCCAGAAAATAGGGATTCGATTGTGCTCTGCTGCAAAAACACTGACTTTATTTAGCCAAATTAAATTTAATTCTAAGGATGACATCCCACTATTTCGTCCTGTGGTTTTTACTTCATCACCTCCTACATGAAGATATTTTCCAAAGGGAAATGCTTCCATTGCATCTAGATAGAGGTCAAATTGCAATTCATAGGTTTTCGGATCTAAGGGATTAAAAGCCCAGTCACTTTTTGGATCGTCACGAAGTGGAAAATTGATTTTGTGTTTTAGCACAAAAGATGCATGTCCTAAACCTTGTACTAATGGGCTAATATTGATGTTTCTCTCATGTGCATATTTACTTATGGCTCTCCACTGTTTAATAGACATAGCATCCTCACTTCCCACTTCTGGTCGACGTTCATACTGTAATTTATCTTCAATTTCCAGAATCACTCCATTGATTTTTAATTGCGCCAAATGATCCATTAAATCATAATAATAGGTTTTTTTTTCTAGGTGATGTTTGATGTCTATTTGAATTGGGCGAAAGGCAATTTTTGGTGCATCATTGATTTCTAATATAGGTAATGTCTGTCCTTGAGCATCATCTATAATTTGAGAAAGAGTTATAAATGCATAAAATAAACCAGCTTCATCTTGCGCCTCAATACGGATCTTTTCTTCTTCAATTTTAAGCAAATAACTTTCTGCTTGATGCCCAACTTTAGGATTAATATTAAAATGAATTTGTGCTATTTCTGCAGTTTCTATTTGAACTAAATTTTTTAAAACACCATATCTGATAGGTAGGGTATTACCTTGAGTACTGTATGACCATTGTAAAGCACTTGCATCTAGAGTGGACACTTCTGAGTTAAAGGAAAACTGTTGAGTAGAGGGAAGTAATTCAAAAGTATTAGACTCTAATTTTTGCTCGGAACAAGAAAAGAGCAACATAATAACGAATAGAAGAAGTATATTTTTCATGATTAATTAATTTTTGTTAGTATGAAAAGGATAATTAATCTCATTTTATATTTTTATGAAAATTCGCTTATGATACAACCAATAACAAACATACCAAAGACAAAACAAGACAATTAGACCTAAAATAAAACTTGCTAGCCAAGGCGAATAGCCTTGAATAAAGCTATTGGTAAATGGTTTTACTATTTTCCGAAATAAATCCCCACCGCCAATAGAACTATAAATATAAATAAATAGGGGATTCATACCCACAACTCTAAACACCAAAGTTTTCTTTATATAGGATTTAATATCAATCACCCAATAACAGGCTGCTAAAGCCAAAATAGTCCATCCCCCAGAAAGGAATACAAAAGCACTTGTAGATATCCGTTTTATAACCGGAGTAAATATACTTACAGTATAACCAACAGCTAAGCAAATAAGAGCTGCAATGATAAGGCGTTTCAGTTTTTCTGTATCGGTATAAGTGCTCATCAACAATTGTCCTGCCATTAATCCCCAGATTGTATGAGCAGCTGTTGGAAGTGCATTAAAGGCTGCCCAATGTCCTTCATATTCATAACCTGAAATAAAAATATTGAACCAAGCTCCAAAATTTTGTCCTGCAATAAAAGCTTGATCAAAACCAACAACTGGAAAAAAACGATAGAGCAGGTCGGAAGCAACAATACATAACAATGCAACAATAGATTGTACCCTCGGTGTTTTTTTAACTAAAAAAAACGTAATCAAGTAAGTAAAAGAAAGTTGAGCTAAAACATTATCAAACCGAAAAATAATTTTTTCTTGATCTAAACAGTATAATGTCCATCCAAAAACTAATAAAAGAAAAGAACGGCGAAAAGCGTGATTTCTAATCTGCTTTTTTGAATCTCCTCTTTTCAATCTGCTAGCATAGGAATAAGGAATAGATACCCCAACAATAAACATAAAAAAAGGCTGAATTAAATCCCAAAAATGGAGACCTTCCCATTTTACGTGATGGAATAGAAAATTTGCTATGGTAGTAATTGACTCATTGCCAGTATTCATTAATACTCCAAAAAGATCCGAAAACTCAGCTACTAACAAGAACATAACAGCCCCTCTAAAAAAATCTAAGGATCGTAATCTTTGACTCAAATTTTTTGTTGTGCTCATCTTAATTTAATTTCGATTATAGTATAATGAGCATGCTTTTTAAAATTTTTCTGTAAGACGATATCTAAATTTAAAAATAATTATAGAGTGATAAAATAAATTTCGGATTAATTATACAACTGTTTAAAAACGTTACCATCAGTATCAAAACTAAAGTAATAAGTATATTTCTCTTCCCCATTTGAATTATCAAGAATCGTAAAATCAACTTTAGCTACCTGATAATCGACGTCTGTTAACAAAGTAATTTTATAGGGATCAAAAGTTTCAAAGTCTTTACTTTTAGCTGAAGACTTTAATAGAATTTGCATTAATGCACTATTCACACGTTGTTTCAAAATTTTAACTTTTAAGTTGTTTTCAACCGGAATTTCATACTGATCACCATTAGCTTTTTGCCACGAAATGTAAAAGTTTTTTTTAACCACCTTAGTTTCTTAAGAAGCCAAAGAATTAAAGGGGAAAACATTACCTAAATAAATTACTTAGGTAGTAATTTAAATACATGTTTATCGTCCTATTAAATTAAATTTAAAAAAACTCATACAATTTCCGTTGCATAACTATAACTTTTTATTAAGAGGTGAAATTAACTTTTATATTTTTTTAAAATTTCAATCCTAATCTTTTCTTGTTAAAAGCAAGGAGATGAAGTTAAATCAAATAGTTATAAATTGATAACTGAAATTTGGCTGAATAAAGTAAATTGTAATATCACTCATAGCAAGGGAACTTAATGAATTATATCTTGCCTTTTAAACCTCAATTTAATTAAAAGTAGCATAAACCCTGAGTCAAGTAAATAAACTATTATTCTTTATAAATTGCAATTTTATGGGTGCGAACCAATACTTGGCTTACACTATCAGAGTTAATTTCAATCTTCATTATTTTGCTAGCCTTCATTGGCATATGACATTTTACACAATCCCAAGTATTTTCAGGAAGCAAACTATTATGCTGTTGACTTGGATGACATTCAATACAACGTGAATTAAACTTAATCAGATTATTTCTTTCGTTAGAATGGGGGTCGTGACAAGTCATACAATCCATTCCTTCAGATTTAATATAACACTGACTCATTTCAAGTAAGCCAACCTGATTTGAGTGGACATCGGGTTCGTTACTGGTTTGGGTAGAGAGGTAATTCTTTAAAACGTCTCCAGGAGTAAATGAAAAAGCAGCTTGATTTATATTTTGTCCAACACCAGAGTGACATAAAGCACACATATCGATTCGTTGTTGCTGGCTAAAGTTTTTGTAAGAAAGAATTTTTCTACCCACACTATCTATTAGATTTTTCCGATGATGCTTCACATGATCTAAAACAGGACCATGACATCTTTGACAATCGATTCCAAAAACGATATTCTCTTTGTTGTATCTATTTGTGAGAATAGCACTTTGCCAATTTTCTGATTGACTAAAGGTGGTGTGACATTCTAAACATCTTGGAAAAATTGGTCTTTTTGGCTGAAAAAAAGATGGATAGCCTGGACTGTTTATCCACTTTGAATTTGGCTTATAATAGGATCCTTGGAGCTGAAATAAAGAATTTTCTTCCCAACTTAAAAAAGAATTTCCAATTTTAGTTCCCGAGCCTATATTAATATCTATGGATTTTGTAAAAAAAGGGGACTTATAAGGTCTTCTATAAGCTTCTTGGAAAAGTGTATCATTTTTAATAGAAAAATATAATCGGGTCTGATCTTTCAGGTCAAAATAATTTTTATCTGAGTTTAAAAAAGGGATTACCATAGCAGAGGTAATTTTGGATGAAGTCAACCAATGAGCTGTTTTCTTATGTGCGTTGACGATATCCAAATGACATTGATTACAGCTTTGCATACCAATAAAAACGGTGCTATTTGGGTGCTCACCTATTTTTTCAATAGGGATATACTCTGACGTATATGAATTACATGCGGTTAAATAAGCAGTAATCAAAAGTCCATAAACAAAATCTAAACGCATAAATCAAAAAGTTACGTACTTATATTTATAAGTTAATTATAATTTTCAATTTAATTAGTAATGCTCTTAAAAAGTACTTCTCTAGCACCATCTAATGGTGTTATACGGTTTTCATCTAAATGGATGAATTTTAAAAATAGTTTCCCAAGATTGCTTCACTATATTTACTACAAATGTGCCTATGGATTGTCCTTGGTAACTTTATTTAATTTCCATCTATTATATTCTGCTAAAGAATTAAGTTTATAGCATCAACGATTACCAAAATAAGTTGTTTTTCCACTTACTTCAAAACAAATATAAGTTTGAAGGAATTTATCTTCAATATTCTAATCGCCAATAAAATAGTTTTTGAAATCTTCCGATTTAGAATTTGAGCATGCCATTAAAATAAATCAGAAAATATGAGAAAGAAAATTGCATTAATTAACTATTTGTTTTAGAGCATCTTTGACAGTCTTTGAAGGCCTTAGACATACTTTATTTTCGCACACATAGATTAGTGTCTCATTTTCAAAAAAACGATCTGATAATAAAGGTAGTTTACTTTCTTTTTCGCTGATCTGAAAAAGTATATTTGGTAGATAATTTTTCTTTATTTGAGCATTGATTTTTGTTGCTTCCGGTCCAACTATAACAACTTCTTTGTAAGAAAAAGCTTCTATTGCTAACAATTGAGCCCATTGACTATAGTCTTTTCCCCTTCCATCCTTAAAAAAATCAACTATAGCGTAAAGCATATTTTTTGCTCTTTTATAATAATCATCGTTATCGTTGAGTTGACCTAGTTTCCATAAGTTTTCAGCCATTATTGCATTTGCAGAGGCAATTACATTATCGCTTACTGAAATAATTTGAGAAAATAAAACTGGTTTTTCAGTGAAGGTAAAAAATGGATTTTCGTTTGTTTCAAAGTTCTTAATAATAATTTTACTGAGCTGATCAGCCTTTTTTAGATAATATGTATCTCCAGTATTTTCATATAAGTCTAAAGCAGCATTGACTGTAAAGGCATAATCTTCTAAGTTTCCGTCTCTCTGAGCCTTTTTAGCTTGATAGGTATGCATCAAATTTCCGTTTAGAACTAAATTTTCTTGAATAAAACTAAAAGTTTTTTTTGCTTGATTAAGAAATATATCATCTTGAAAAGCCTCATAAGCAAGAATTAATCCTGAGATCATTTGAGCATTCCAAGAAGTGATAATTTTAGTATCGATTAATGGAAATTCTCTATCACTTTTTATAATTTCAAATTGATTTTCCCAAGTAGACTTTTTTTCGTAGAAATTAGCCTTATTCAAACCAAATTTTTTCAACAATGAATCAATATCATCTGACATTCTTAAATGATAATGTGAATCTTCAATAGGTTTGTTCAAATTAATTCGATAATATTCAAGTAATAAGTTTATATCATTCCCAGCGACCCTCTTAATCTCTTCTAAATCAAAAACATAATAGCGGCCTTCACCGTCTTTATTATCAGCATCAACCGCCGAGAAATATCCTCCTTGGCCATTTTCCATTCTTTTCTGTAAAAATTCAAATGTTTTATAGACAGTTGATCTAAATAAGGGATTTTTAAATTCTTTATAAATATTTGCATAAAGACTCAATGATTGTGCATTATCATAAAGCATTTTTTCAAAGTGAGGAATTTTCCACTCAGGATCTACAGTGTACCTGTAAAATCCACCTTCCAGATGATCTACTATTCCACTAGTAGCAATTTTCTTAAGACTTTCATCTAAGTAATTGCCAATTTTTTCATCTTTACTAAGATTCTGAAATTGATGGATATAATTAAATTTTACAGGGGTAATAAACTTTTGGTTTTGTTGCTCACCTCCATTTATTGTATCCCAACTGCTAGACCATAAACTTATTTCACTCTGTAGTATTTCGGTGTTAAAGGCTTTAGTTTCCTTAGTGTACTCAAAACGGTTGACTTCTTGTATTCCTTTTTCTACTTTTTCAGCAAATTCTAATAATTGATTCTTGTCAGTCTCATAGAGATTTTGAATTTTTCCTAATACTTCTAGCCATTGTTTTTTCGAATGATAGGTTCCACCGTAAACTGGCTTCCCATTAGGTAAACAAATAACATTTAGGGGCCAACCACCACTACCGGTCATCATCTGTGTTGCTGTCATGTAGATGTTATCAATCTCGGGATTTTCCTCTCGGTCTACTTTTATAGAAATAAAGTTTTTATTCATGTAATTGGCCACATCCTTATCTTCGAAAGTTTCCTTTTCCATCACGTGACACCAATGACAACTTGAATAGCCAATACTTACAACAAGTAATTTTTCCTCATTATTGTATTTATTATATAAATTTTCATTCCACCGTTGCCAAAATATAGGATTTTCCGCATGCTGAATTAAATATGCGCTTGACTCAAGGTTTAAGTTATTTTGATTTAATTTTATGTCCATTGAGCAAGAAAAAAATATACCTAGCATCAGCATGACTAATAAATAATGAGAAATAGTTTTGTAAGATTTAAAATCTAAACAAACATAATATTTATCATTCATTCATTTTTGATTTTTCGTTTTTGAATACGATTATTTTTTGCATCAGCAATAATTAAATCTCCCATTAAATCAACTGCTGTTTGATAAGGCTGAGAAAGTTTATCTTCCTCATTTTCTATTGAATCATTAGTTGAAATGATTTCATAATTATTCGAATCAATATGGTATCTAATTATCCTTTTTTGCTGATAATCAGTGATATAAAGAAAAGTATCATCAACTATACTAATACCGCTAAAGTAATTAATTTGGTAACCAGGTTCAAAATCCTTGCCAGAAATTAATGTTTTACCTTTAGTAGCTCCCTTTTCCCATAGCTGTATACGATGGTTATATGTGTCAGCTACGAAAAGATCCCCTTTTTTATTTATGGCGATACCCATTGGAATTGCAAGTTGATCTGGATCACTTCCTTCCCCATTTCCACCTGCAACTATTTCACCCTGAGAACCTCCTACACTCCACTTGGTTACCCTGTGATTACTTAGCTCAGAAACATAAATTGTACCATCATTATCTACTGCTATACCAAATGGATTATACAATTGATTTAGTTCGTTACCTAGTCCATTACCACCCGCTACTGTTGTTCCAGTTAGCCCTCCATATTCCCATTTTTGAATTCTATTATTTCCAGTATCTGCAATGTATAAATTTCCTTGACTATCAATATCAATTTTTCCAGGCTCCTCAAGTTGAGAAGGATCATAACCAAAACCATTTCCTCCAGCAGCTGTAATTCCAACTGTAGCACCAGGCTTCCACCTTTGGATTCGATGATTGTACATATCACTAACGTACAAGTCTCCTGAAGGATCCAATGCAATTCCTGTTGGATAGTAAAGTTGATTTAACTCACTGCCTTTGCCTTTACCTCCAGCTATGGTCCTAACTTTAAATGTATCTTTTTTAAATACCGCTCTTATGGCAAGATTATCAAAAAAAGAGATTTCTGTAGGGTTATCAGTATTATTCACTACACCTTCCCAACGATCAAATACCCAGCCGGGTTCTGGTCTTGCATATATAGTTTTGATAGAGAAAGGATCATAATTTCCCTGGCTTGGTATTATTTTTCCATTGTCTTCACTTGGCCATACCTCGGTTTGTAATTTAAAACTGGTAGATTCTTTTTCGTTTTCCTGAATTGAACATCCAACTAAAAGAAATAAAAGCGGCAAAAAATAAGTTAATTGTTTTCCTGACTTCATATGTCCTCAATCCATAAATATGCAATGCTGAATTGTATATTTTTTTTAAATTTAGAAAAAATTATTTGATGATTGTTTGTTACTTCAAGTTTTATTATTTGATTATTTTAGGTATATTTTTAAATACGGCATTTTTATTTTCCCAGGAACAAATTATTACTAATGAAGACTTTATTTTTTCATGGCAAAAGGCCAATGGGGATCAATATGAAATACCCGTTAAAAATAACTTAGATTTAAAAATAGAAAAGCAAAAAATTAGTCGAGCACTTATGCAAATCCTTTTAAAATCGATAATAAAAAGTAGAGATTTTCAAGCATTTAACCCGGTTCAGGTAACCCTAATCCCAGACAAAAAAAATAATATAGCAATCCTGGATTTCACTAAACTTGACAATTCTGGCCAGAAACAAAAGCTTGTATACTATTTTGCTTTTGATAAGCATGGTAATGTATCTGATCGACTGGAATTATAACATTATTCTTTTTTGATACGAGTAAAAAATGTTTGTCCAATATCGTCCATTACTTTAATTCGGTCTTTATCAACGGGGATAAATTTAAAAACTGTATTTCGAGGTTTTTTATTAATTTTAACTATAAAAGTATCTACTTCACTCCCTTTTCGAATTTCACTTAATTTCCATTTCCCTGTTTCCGCAAGGCTATCTAATCGATAACTAAATTGATTTAAGAAATATGTAGTTTTTCCATTCCCTTCAAAGCGAATAAATGATTGGTGTTGAGGATTTTCAATTCTCCACTCTCCAACTAGGAAGTCTTTAAATTTGTTTTCCTTCTGATTCATGCATCCTGCAACAAAAGCAATAAAAAAAAATATTACAAAATATCGCATTAATTAATTTTAATTTGTTGAAGAGCCTTATTATTTGCAGCTATTATTAGGTGATCCTCATTGCCTACTTTTATCAACTTAATATTTCGTATGTCTCCTCTCATGACAAGTCCCGTATCCCTTGGTGGTAGTGCGGAAAAACCATTGTTTCCATCTCCCTTTAACCAAAGCCCATAACTTGAATCATTTCTAGGTGTTTCAACCTCAGCATTGTAAAGATTTCCTCCTAATACAATATCAAGATTCCCATCAAGATCTATATCTTTCACAACCATTGCATTTATATTTGAAAATTGAGCTTGGTAGGGAAGGGGTTTAGCAATAAATTTACCGTCATTATTCTGTAGATAGATACTTTCAAATGAGTTAATTTCATATTTTAACGACTCTTCTAGCATTTGGTTTGAGTATATTTCTTCAAGAGAAGCACTAGCAAAACTATTGTAATTCTTAAATTTTTCTTTAATTGCCGGCATCTGTTCGGATGAGCATTGACGTCCTCTAACAGGATATTCAGTATCTTCTGACTTGTAGCTTAATACTATATCGTAAGTAGCGTTTTTATCAAAATCGTTTAAATAAATTCGGAAAGGTTTTTCTACAGACGCTTGGTATTTGTAATTTAAACCAAGATTTCCAACTATTAAATCCATATCACCGTCATTGTCAAAGTCACCTTTTTCAATGTCATACCACCATCCCAGACGATCCGAATGATAAACTTTATCTGTAACTTCTGTAAATGATTTTCCTTTATTATTTCTAAAGAACCGCAAGGGCATCCACTCCCCACTTACAATTAAATCATCCCATGAGTCGCTGTCAATATCCACCCAATTAGAAGTTGTAACCAACCCAATATTTTTGAGTGCTGGATTTTTCTCATCTGTGACATCAACAAAACTTATTTTTCCAGCAGAGCTTTGATTTTCTAAAATTCTTGAGTTTGATGGGTATGGATATTTTTTTGGACTTAGTCTGCCTCCTACAAAAAGATCTAGGTCTCCATCATGATCAAAATCATTCGATGAAACCTCAAGTCCACTTATCCTTACACCAGGTATTGCACTTTTATTTCTTTCAAAATTTAAATTACCTTTATTTTCATAAAAACGATCTTCATAGCCCTGAGATCCTTCATCGAACTCATTACCTCCACTCGCAATGTAAATATCTTGATCACCGTCATTATCTGCATCAAAAATTTCAATCCCTAAATCTTCATAAAATTTATCTTTTTCAAATATTGGAATGGTTGCTCGTTCGAAAGTTCCATCCTCTTGTTGTATATATATTCCTGGAGCCTGAGCTATAGCTCCTCCTATAATATAATCCTCCCTATTGTCATTATTTAAATCTCCAACAGCTAGAGCAGGACCTAGTGTAGAATTTTTATGAGGGAGTAATATTTCATCTTTAAAGTCGTCATATGGATTTTCCTTGTGAATAAAAGGATTTTTTTGGTTTATGATCTCAAATTGTTTTATTTTAATTGATTCGTCTTTTTCTTCGTCAATTTTAGGGGAAGTTTTTTCATAGACCACTTTATTATATTTATTAATTTTTATATCAACTAGTCTTGATCTATTACCGTCAGGCCATTCGATAAAAACTTCATCTAGCTTTGAGCTATCTCCAAGTCCAAAGTGGATTCTTGGTGATACAGATGAAAGATATCCTCGGCTAAGATTAAATTCCTGCATCTGATATTTTCCTGAAGATTTTAAATGTATTCTGGCCCCAATTGGGATATGTTTATCCTTGCCCTCTAGCTCAAACCCGATAAAATTTGAATTAGTATTATTATTTTTATAAATACTGGCATAATCGTCAAGATTATTTACCACTAAGTCAAGGTCTCCATCATTGTCAAGATCACTATAAATTACTCCATTAGAGAATGTTTTTTCATCTAAACCCCACTCAGTATTTCTATTTACAAATCCTTTATCTTTTTGGTTATGAAATAAATAATTTGCTAGCTTTTCTGAGGGCATTTTTTCTAAATAAGACAATAGTTTTACTTCCTCCTCTTTATTTTTGTATTCAGGATCGTTTTCCATCCTATTGAAAAAATCGCGGTGTTGATTATAGAAATCTTTATTATTCACATCCCGTCGTATTCCGTTTGTAATAAATAAGTCTTTCCAACCATCATTGTCAAAATCTGCAAACAAACCTCCCCAACTCCAATCGGTTGAGGAAACACCGCTCCAACGTGCGATATTACTAAAAGCAGGAGAAGACCCGTTTAGATTCCCCTGATTCAATTGCAAAGAGTTTTGCATATATTGATGATGCAGTCCAAGTGCAACAGATTGATAAAATACCTTTGGATTCATTGAAGACATATTTGCTTTAGACCTAAAGTTATCCGCAGCGTTCATGTCTAATTGAAAAATATCCACCCAACCATCGTTATTAAAATCAGCAGCATCTACCCCCATTCCAAAAAACGAAGTTTGTTGAAGTGAATTAAGGATTTCATTTGTAAAGGTTCCATCGCCATTGTTTATGTACATGAAATCTGGAGCATTAAAATCGTTAGATACATATATATCAGGATAACCATCATTATTGTAATCTGATGCAACTACTCCAAGACTTAATCCGAAGTTGCTGATCCCCGATTCGTTGGTTACATCAGTAAAATGACTCCCTTCATTTCGGTACAGATGATCTGAATCTCGATCCTCATGATTATCAATCATGTATTTGTAGTAATCTACCGGGGCCTTAAAACTAGTAGGAGGGTAATTTGCAACATACAAATCTAAATCTCCGTCTTTATCATAATCAAAAAAAGTAGAATGCATACTGTATCCATCGTCATCTATTCCAAATTCCACAGCTTTTTCTGTGAATGTATTGTCTTTGTTGTTGACATAAAGAACATTATTATTTGGCCCACTTTCACCCCCAACAGCAATATATATATCTAGAAAACCGTCATTATTTATGTCAATAATACTTACTCCTGAGTACCATCTATTATCTCCACCAACTCCGGCAGATTTGCTGATATCTTTAAAGTTAAAATCCCCTAGGTTTAAATATAGTTTGTTGGAAACCATATTTCCAGTAAAGAACAAATCTTCAAGACCGTCATTGTTAAAATCTCCTGCAGCAACTCCACCACCCAAATACATATAGGGGTAAGTAAAGTAATTTTTTGTATTGGTCTCGTAAAGTTTATTGACAAAGTCAATATTAGTTTTTTTAGAGTCTAATTTTGTGTATTGCTTTTTCTCAGATTCGCAGGCAAATACGAAAAACAAAACAACTATTAATCTAAATATCCTCTTCATGAGCTTGTTTTTTTTCAAAAATAAAAAAGCCCCGCTGATTAGCGGGGTTTTTTAAAGATAATCGTTACCTAAAATTTAGTATCCGGGATTCTGAACTAAAGACGGATCACGGTCGATTTCGGCTTGTGGTATTGGCATGAAATATACTTGATCTCTCCATACTCTATTTTCGAAAACAATATCCGTTGGCCTATACGTATAATCAAAGTCGTCAGTACTCTTTTTATAGTTAGCAGGAGTCATTGAACTGCCTGATTTTTGAGTACCTTGAATTAATGCTTGTTGAACTTGCTTGTCTAGGGAATAAGGCCCTTCTAACCAACGTTTCATATCAAACATTCGAGCATCTTCATTTGCAAGCTCTTTGTCTCGCTCTCTCTTATAAACCTCAACTAAAGCAGCACCAGATTCAGTAACCTCGGGAAGACCATTTCTAAAACGTATTTTATTTAACCATGCTTTAGCTTCACCTTCTTGTCCAAGATTAATACTTGCTTCTACGTAATTTAGTAAAACTTCTGAATAACGTATGTAAGGGGCATCAACTTTTTGAAGATTATTTGGCCACGAAGCGGGTAGTCTAGGATCTGCGAACTTTTTGAAATAGTACCCAGTTCTTGATCCATTCCAGTCTTCAATTGGACCTTGACGGGTATCAACACCATTTACGATAGTTCCGTCTTTAAATGTATAATAACCAGTCTGAATTTCATTGAAATTATCAAATTTGACTACATCACTTGTTCTTTGTTTCCATGGAGCACCATCAAACAAGAGGGTAGCATAGAAACGAGGTTCACGATCATCGTAAGGTGCAGCAGCATGTGCTGGATTGTTCCAGTCGAAGGGAGTACCATCTTTCATAGAATATTTATCTGCTAGGGCTCCTGTGGGAGTAGTACCTGCCCATTCATGGTAACCATTTGGACCATGATATAGTGCAACCATCCCTGGTCCTTGAGACCAACCATCACCACCTGGATATGTTCTAGATGCATAACCAAAGCCTTCAATCATTCTACCCCAGATAAAGTCCTGATTTTCGTCACCCTGCAACCAGATATCTTCGTAATTTTGTTGAGCTTCTTCAAAAGAAGCCGGTCCACTATAATCAAGCTTATATCCAGTTGTAGCATCTAAAAGTTCTCTTGAAGCAGTTTTGGCAGCTTGCCAGCGTGCATCTTGAGAACCGCTAGTATAACTTACCAATTCCTTGTTCCCATAGCTTGCTAATGTTGAAACCACCCCATTTTTTGAACTATCATATAAATCGCTTGCCGCATGAGTTAGCACACGAGATTTGAGAGCATGAGCCGTCAATTTATGAGCTCTTGCTTTGCTTGCTGGTGCATCTGCCAATAATGAAATAGCTTGGTCCAAGTCAGAAACTATTTGATTTACAGTAGCTTCAAAACTTGAACGAGGATTTTCAGCCTCACTTTCTAGAGTAAGAGGCTCAGTTAAAAGCACAACACCTCCAAATTGTCTCATTAATTGGCTAAAAAGATAACCTCTCATAAAGTAAGCTTCACCAAGTAATCTTTTCACTAGTCCAGCTTCAAGACCACCTTCGTTAACGGTTAGTTTTTCAATGGCTATGTTAGCACTTCGTATATACGGATAAAGTTGGGTCCAACTCATCCATTGCATATCCATATAGCCGCCAGCCGGGTTCATTTTTCCCTCAGTATAGCCATCTAATCCACGACCTGGATGTGTGAAAACTGCCTGGTCGGTGAAAGCATCTGTTGTTTCTTCTCTAGTTAGTGTACCTGCCCAAGTTGATTGGTACAAGTCAAGAACTGCTGCTTCGGCGAGCTTGGCTGATGACCAAACATTAGATTCAGCAATTTCACTTAATGGTGTTGTACTTAAAAAATCGTCTTGGCAACTTATTATTGCGGAAGCAAACATAAATCCAACAGCACATTTAATTATAGTCTTCTTCATTTTTCTCATGTTTATTATATTAATTAAAAGGTTATTTGTATTCCAGTTATTATTGTTTTTAAAAGTGGATAAGCACCACCGTTATTTACATTAGCACCACTTGCGCCTCTTGTATTAGATACATTAATACCATTTTGGACAACTTCTGGATCAAATGGGAAATCCGTGATAGTTATTAAGTTGGTTCCTGTAACAGAAAGGCGAATACTTTCAGCATTTATTTTACTTGTGATAGAGTCACTAAAATTATATCCTAATTCTAGAGTTTTTAATCTTATAAAGTCTCTGGTTATAAGAGCATAATCAGTTTGATTTGAATACCACTGGTCACCTCTGTCAGCTAGACGAGGGGCAGTATTGTTAGGATTGTCTAAGGACCATGCACGATCAAAAACATCACGCTGCACATTGGCAAGTGTGCCAGACATAAAATTCCATTCGTATGAATTATATCCGCCAGCAGCACCATTCCAATACATGTTAAAATCAAAGTTTTTATATGTAAGGGCAGTGTTAAGTCCAAATTGGGTATCGGCAAATGTACTTCCTCCAACTCGAGTCTGATCAGCCGGAGTAATTTTACCGTCACCATTAATATCTTCGACTCTTGCATCTCCAGGTTTTAGAAGTGGCGCTATTGCGCTATAATCTAAACTTTCAGCGTCAATTTCAGCTTGTGATTGGAAAACACCAGTCATTCTATAGCGGAGAGGTCTTCCTATTTCTCCTCCCGTTTCTCTTTGCCAAGGACGATCAGCTAAATCAGGCTCATCAACAAATACCAATTCGTTATTTGAATCACTAAAATTAAATGTAAAATTATAAGTAAAACCTGAATTACTTTCACCGTTGAAACCGGCAGTTATCTCAATACCTGCGTTTTTAAACTCACCAATATTTTGAGCTGGTGGTGTAATACCACTGTATGCCGGTAAAGTCTTATTAGGCAGAGATAAAATGTCCTCTCTTGTGTTATTAAATACTTCAAATCCAAGTGAAAGTCTATTATTTATAGCCCTTAAGTTAAATCCAAAGTTTTGAGATGTTTGTGTTTCCCAAGTAATATTTGGATTAGGAACTTTTGTCTCAAAGGCTGTTGTAACAACATCACCCAAACTAGTTGCAGAGAAGCCATATGAAGCTAAGAACTGGAATGGTGCTACATTATCATTCCCTAATTGGCCCCATGATCCTTTCAATTTAAGGTAGTCCAAGAAACTAACATTAAAAAAAGATTCTTCAGATACAACCCAACCTGCTGATATTCCGGGGAAGACCCCGTAACGTGTTGCTTCAGGGAATGTATATGAACCGTCATAAGTAACGACAGCTTCTATAAGATATTTTTCTTTATAGTTATAGTTTAAACGGGTATAATAATGAATACGAGCAATTTCGCTTCCTGAACCTTGGCTATATTGACCATCTTGTCCTCCAAAAGTTAATTGATCCAAATCGTTAGATAGGAAAAAACGCTTGAAGGCTCTCATAAAACTTATTTCAGTTTCTTCTCGTGTAATACCTCCCAATATTTTAAAGTAATTGTCGCCGAAATCTTTTTCATATGAAGCGTTAAATAT
>CACLGW010000008.1 GCA_902606525.1 uncultured Bacteroidota bacterium
CTCCAAAGACCTTAGCCGCAGTTGCAGCGTGAATATCTTCATTGTTGTTGAATGCATTAACCATCCCTTCATCTTTACTCAAAGCAGCGATGATTCGAAGTTCGATTTGAGAGTAATCAGCAGCCAAAAGTACATGGTTTTTGTCCCTAGGAATAAACGCTTTTCTAACTTGTTGACCTCGTTTTGTCCTTATTGGTATATTTTGTAAGTTTGGGTTATTACTGCTTAAACGCCCTGTTGCTGCTACAGCTTGATTATAAATTGTATGAACCCTGCCTGAGTTTGAATTTATTTCCTTAGGTAAGGCATCCACATAGGTATTTTGAAGTTTTTGCAAGGATCTCCAATCTAGTATATCTGAAATAATAGGATGTTTTTTAACTAAAGAGACAAGTACTTCTTCAGCGGTAGAGTACTGACCTGATTTAGTTTTTTTTGGCTTTTCAACAAGCTTTAATTTTTCAAATAAAATGGGCCCTAATTGTTTAGGGGAAGCTAGATTAAATGTTTCCCCAGCACAATTGAAAATAACCTTCTCTAGAACTTCAATATCGTTTGACAGGCCATTTGAAAGTTCATTTAAAAACCCTGTATCAAGATTAATTCCCTCACACTCCATATCTGTAAGTACTTCAACCAAAGGGAGCTCAACTTTTTTATACAACGTCAAGGTGTCTGCTGCTATCATTTCTTTTTCAAAATGCTGCTTTAGTTGCAAGGTTATATCTGCATCTTCAACTGCATATTCAGTTTGTTTTTCTATAGGGACTTCTCTCATGCTAGATTGACTTTTCCCTTTTTTCCCAATAAGATCAGTGATGGGTTGTGGACTATAATTTAAATAGGTTTCAGACAAAATATTCATATTATGACGCATATCAGGGTTGACCAAATAATGGGCCACCATAGTATCAAAAAAAGGGGCTTTTACTGTAATTCCATAATTCCGTAGTACTTTAAAATCATACTTTAAGTTATGGCCTATTTTTTCTATGCCTGGATCTTCAAAAAAAACTTTAAAGGGCTCTAATAGCCTTAGTACCTCCTTTCTATTCTCTGGGAGTGTTAAATAGTATCCTTTCCCTGGTGCCCAGGAAAAAGCAATACCTATCAAGTCTGCATTTAATGCGTCTAAAGAAGTGGTTTCGGTATCAAAACATACTTGTTTTTCATTTAATAGACTTTCTAATAAAAGGGTTCTTGCCATATCACCATCAACTAGCTGGTACCAATGTTCATTGTTGGATAGATTTTTTTGTTTAAAACCCTCATTTTGAATTTTGTTGCCTTCGCCAGGAGTAGTAAAAAGATCAAATTGTTGTCCTTCTTCAAAAGGGGTATTTGTTTTTTTTTGATTTTTCTCTTGTTTTAAAGCTTCTCCTTCAGGCGTAAAAATCTTTTTAAAGTTTTCCGAAATTCTTCTAAATTCCAACTCTTCAAAAAGATTATTAACTTTAACTTGGTTGGGTTTGCTTAGTTGATATCTTTCAGGTTCAAAATTTACAGGAACGTCTAAAATTATGGTTGCTAACTTTTTAGATAAGATGCCTTGTTCTTTATTTGCCTCTATCTTTTCCCCTAACTTTCCTTTAACTTCATGAGCATTTTCTAAAAGTGCTTCCATGCTGCCATAGGTTTTAATTAGTTTTTTTGCAGTTTTATCACCAACTCCTGGAAGGCCAGGTATATTGTCTACAGCATCCCCCATCATTCCTAAATAATCAATGACCTGTTCAGGGCTGTTAACCTCAAATTTCTTTTTAACCTCTGGAACTCCCCAGATTTCTATTCCATTACCCATTCTAGCTGGGCGGTACATAAAAATATTATCTGAAACTAATTGAGCAAAATCTTTATCAGGAGTGACCATAAAAACCTTATATCCGTCTTTTTCAGCTTGCTTGGCTAAAGTACCTATAATGTCATCTGCTTCATACCCCTCTTTAACTACTACAGGTATATGCATCGCTTTTAACAGTTCTTGAATATATGGTATTGCAAGGCTAATTGGCTCTGGAGTTTCTTCTCGATTAGCTTTATATTCTGTAAAAAGCTCTACCCTACTATCAGAGCCCCCTTTATCGAAACAAACTGCAAGATGATCTGGCTGTTCCCTCTTTATTACATCAAGTAACGAATTGGTAAATCCCATAATAGCTGAGGTATCCATTCCTTTGGAATTTATCCGAGGATTTTTAATAAAAGCGTAATAGCCTCTAAAAATTAGAGCGTAGGCATCAAGAAGAAAAAGACGTTTTTGATCAATCATCGTGGCGTTTGGGTAAATTTAAAAAACTAAACTGCACTATAAGCTATCCCATTATTTTATTTAATAACAACTGAAGTTTATTTTTAATTGACTTTTTATCTAAGCCGACTTCACTCATAAGATCAGCTATTTTTCCATGAGGTACAAATTGGTCATCTACACCCTCTAATATTATAGGGATGTGATATTCACGTTCTGCAGCAAATTCGAGTATTGCACTTCCGACTCCACCTTTTTTTATTCCTTCCTCAAATACAATTACTATTTTAAAATTTTTGAATACATATTCAAGTAGTACTTCATCTAATGGCTTTACAAAGCATAAATCAAAATGGGCAAAAGCTTCTGAGCACTCAATTTCAGAAAGTACTGAAGCAATCGTTTTAGCAATAGTTCCAAGAGAAAGGATAGCTATCTCATTTCCCCTTTTTAATTCTTTTCCTTTTCCGAAAGGAATTTTTTTAAAGTCATGTAAAACTATTTCTTGTCCACTGTAGCCTCTAGGATAACGTATTACTAAAGGAAAATCGATGCCTAACTGGGCGGTATAGAGAATATTTTGAAGTTCTACTCCATCACGAGGAGAAACAATTTGAAGATTAGGGATACACCTTAGGAAAGCGATATCAAAAAGTCCATGATGAGTAGGCCCATCGTGGCCAACAATTCCTGAACGATCGATACAAAAGACTATAGGAAGTTTTTGAAGGGCGACATCATGGATTATTTGATCATATGCACGTTGTAAAAAAGTAGAGTAAATTACACAAAAGGGTAAGATGCCTTGACTAGCCATACCTGCTGCTAATGTTACAGCATGTTGTTCTGCAATACCCACATCGATACATTGATTTGGGAGTATTTTCATCATGTTCACTAAACCACTACCAGTAGGCATTGCAGGGGTAATGGCTACGATTTTTTTATTTTTTTGTGCAAGATGTAGGAGTGTTTGACCAAAAATCTGTTGAAACTTAATTTTTTTATGTTTTTCTAAAGGATTAAGCTTTCCAGTGATGGGGTCAAATTTTCCTGGAGAGTGATAGATAACTTGTTCTTTTTCAGCTTCGAATAAGCCTTTACCTTTAGTTGTAACAATATGTAGAACTCGAGGGCCTAATTGATGCTTTTGGTTTTTAAGAACTGATATGAGCAAATCTATATCATGACCATCTATTGGACCTTGATAAGGCAGGTTTAGAGATTGAAAGAAATTAGGGGTGGTTGGAATTACTTTTTTGATCTTTGTAAAGTAGTCTTTCAAAGCACCAACACTAGGATCAATACCCATACTATTATCATTTAATACTACAAGAACGTTTGCTTTAGTTGTTCCCAAATGATTCAAAGCTTCAAATGACATTCCATTGGCAATGGAAGCATCACCAACCACTGCGATATGGTGTCGATTTTGTTTTTGAAGTTCAGCACTTATCGCCATACCTAACGCAGCTGAAATAGCCGTACCTGCATGTCCAGTACCGAAAGGATCGTATTTACTTTCTTCTCTTTTAGGAAAGCCACTAATTCCATGACGCTGTCTCAAATTCTTAAATACCTTTCGCCTTTCGGTAAGTATTTTATGTCCATATGCTTGATGACCGACATCCCAAATTAACAAATCTTTGGGAGTATTAAAGACGTAGTGGAGGGCTAAAGTTAGCTCTATAGTACCCAAGCTGGAGCCCAAATGACCTTCCCCTTTTGACAGGATAAGTATAATTTCTTTACGAAGTTCTTCCGCAAAAGCTTTTAGATCTTTAGGAAGCAGTTTGCGAAGATCACTAGGATTATGAATTTTTTTAAATCGGTCTAAAGCCATGATGTAAAGGTAATGCAAAACATTTTCAGAAGGTAAAGCTTTAGAATGTGTATTTTTAAGGTATGGAACTTGATGACAATTATTTCATGAGTATGGCATTAAAAGAGGCTGAAAAGGCTCATGTTTGTGGTGAAGTACCTGTAGGAGCCTTAGTAGTTGTTGGTGAAAGAATAATTGCACGCGCCCATAACTTGACTCAGAGGCTAAATGATGTAACTGCTCATGCTGAGATGCAAGCTATAACAGCTGCAGCTAATTTTTTAAACGGTAAGTATCTTATTGGATGTACACTGTATGTAACTTTAGAACCTTGTATTATGTGTGCTGGCGCATTGACTTGGAGTCAGTTGGATAGATTAGTTTATGGCAGCGAGGATCCTAAACGAGGCTTTATACAAGCTAATATTAACTTACACCCTAAGACAAAAATAACCGGAGGTGTAATGGAAAATGAGGCTAAGGCGTTGCTTAAAAACTTTTTTGAAAAAAAAAGGAAATAAAAAAGCATCTTGTTTCCAAGATGCTAGAATTCTAGTAATAATATATTTTTATAATAGGGTAATATTGGAAGCTTGCTTCCCTTTCTTACCTTCTTCTTCTACATACTCTACTTTAGCCCCTTCTCTTAGGGTCACGCCGTTTAGGGCTGAAATGTGAACGAATACGTCTTCTCCAGACTCATCGTTTGTAATGAAACCAAATCCTTTAGCTTCATTAAAAAATTTAACTGTACCAGTCATGTTGTTATTTAAATAAATTTATTTTGCAAATGTAAGTTTTATATTTGGGTCCAAAGGGATTTTAAACTTTTTTTATTTTGAAAGCTATTGATTTTCAATTAAAGAGTGAATTTATTTATAATTATTTTTCTTCATTTTTTTAAGATTTTCTTCACTAAGCGTATAGTCTTGTAGCCGTTTGTCTTTCCACCTATGATAAAGAAACAGGGGTAAGTAAAAAAAAGCCCCAAATAGTACGGTAAAGCCTATTATTCGTTCACCTTCTATGTAATTCATAAAATTTTTGAAATAAATTCCAGTGCCTAGTGCTCCAAGAATCAAGATAAATAATATTCTCAGAAATTTCTTCATTCTTTTTTTTGTGGGCCAACTTTTAATTTTAACTCCTTTAGTTGTGAATCATTTATTTTTGAAGGAGCATCTATCATTACATCACGTCCACTATTGTTCTTTGGAAATGCAATGAAGTCACGAATGGTTTCATCTCCTCCCAAAATAGAGACTAATCTGTCTAAACCAAAAGCAATCCCTCCGTGTGGTGGAGCACCATATTTAAAAGCATTCATCAAAAAGCCAAACTGTGCCTGGGCTTCTTCTTTAGTAAAACCAAGCAAGTCAAATATTTGGGATTGAAGTTTTTGATCATGTATTCTAATTGACCCTCCTCCAATTTCATTTCCATTTAAAACTAAGTCATAAGCGTTAGCAGTTACTCCACCAGGATCCGTTTTAAGTAAATCCAATTGATCTTGTTTAGGAGCTGTAAAAGGATGATGAATAGCATGATAACGTTGATTTGCTTTGTCCCAATTTAGTAGAGGAAAGTCAGTTATCCAGAGTGGTGCAAAGACTTCAGGATCTCTCAAGCCCATACGTTTTGCTAATTCCATACGAAGTGCACTAAGTTGTGCCCGTGTGGTTTTTATTTCACCTGAAATAATTAAAATTAAATCCCCAATTTTCGCTCCAGTTCTTTCTGCCCAAGTCGCTAATTGTGTTTCACTAAAAAATTTATCCACTGACGATTTGTAGCTACCATCATCATTACATTTTACCCAAACGAGTCCCTTTGCACCAACTTGAGGATGTTTAACCCAATCAATTAGACCATCGATTTCTTTTCGGGTATAAGTCGCTGCGTCTGGGACAGCAATTCCTGCAATCAACTCCTCACTGTCAAAAATGGTGAAACCTTTGTCTTTTACTAAATCGTTCAGTTCTCCGAATAGCATTCCAAAACGAATATCTGGTTTGTCATTGCCATAGGTTTTCATTGCTTCTTCATAGGACATTCTTGGGAAACTTTCAATGTTGACACCTTTTAATTTTTTAATTAAATGACGTGTTAGTCCTTCAAATTGATTAATTACATCTTCTTGATTTACAAATGCCATTTCGCAGTCAATCTGAGTAAACTCTGGCTGTCGGTCAGCACGCAAATCCTCATCTCTAAAACATTTTACAATTTGAAAATATTTATCTAAACCGCCTATCATCAATAATTGTTTAAAGGTTTGAGGAGATTGAGGGAGAGCGTAAAACTGACCTGAATTCATTCGAGAGGGGACCACGAAGTCCCGAGCTCCTTCAGGAGTAGATTTTATCAAATAAGGGGTTTCTACATCAATGAATCCCGCAGATATTAAATATTTTCTAATTTCCATTGAAACTTTGGATCGGAATAATAATTTTTCTTTTACAGATTTTCGTCGGAGATCTAAATAACGATACTGCATACGCAGCTCTTCACCACCGTCAGTATTATCTTCAAGTGTAAAAGGGGGTGTTTTTGATTCGTTTAGTATGTTTAGTTCGTTAACTAAAACTTCAATATCACCTGTGCTTATTTCAGGATTTTTAGACTCTCTTTTAATAACCAATCCTTTAATCTGAATAACAAATTCACGGCCAATACTTTGAGCTATTTCAAAAACATTATTTGGACTACGTTTTTCATCAAAAATTAGCTGAGTTATCCCATAACGGTCCCTAAGATCAACCCAAACAATAAAACCTTTATTTCTACTTTTTTGAACCCACCCCGATAAAGTAACATTTTGATTTATGTCATCAAGTCGTAGTGATCCGCAGTCATGAGTTCTATACATAAGTTCTTTAATTATGGTAAAAATAAAAAATCCTGAAGCGCTAACCTCAGGATTTCTAATTCTTTATAAAAACTTCTTTAACCAAAGTTTAATTGAATACACTATTGAGAATGTAGCAGGAACAATTACAAGAGTAAGGAATGTGGCAAAAGTCAATCCAAAAATAACCGTCCAAGCTAAAGGTCCCCAAAAAATCACATTATCTCCTCCGATATAAACCTTTGGATCCCATTCCGAAAAAAGAGAGAAAAAGTCAATGTTGAGTCCAATAGCCAGGGGAATTAATCCTAAAACGGTTGTTATAGCGGTCAAAATGACGGGGCGTAATCTAGCAGTTCCACCTTCAACGATGGCACCTATCGCTTCAGTTTTCCCCAAAAGTGTTCCGGGAGAAATGTTTAACTCTGCACTTTTTCTATCGATGAGAAGTTGAGTGTAGTCTAAAAGCACTACACCATTATTCACCACAATTCCTGCTAATGAGATAATTCCCATCATGGTCATTAAAATCACAAAAGGCATTTGGAATGCAATTAACCCAAGAAAAACCCCTGTAAAACTTAAAAAAATAGAGAGTAAAATGATAAGAGGTTTAGAAATTGAGTTGAATTGAAAAACAAGTAAAAGAAGAATAAATCCTAAGGCTGCCAAAAGTGCATTAGTAAGGAAAGACATATTTTTTTCCTGTTCTTCAATTTCTCCAGAAAACTTAAAATAGACACCTTTGGGTAAATTATAACTAGCTAAAGCCATTTTTACTCCATCTACAACTGCGTTTGCATTATATCCAGCTAAAACTGGTGAGTAGAGCGTTACAACTCGGTTCAGCTGACGATGTTTTATTGCATTAAAGCTGGTTGAGTTTTCACGTTCAACTAATGCTGCAATTGGAATTTCTTTAATTTGACCGTTTGCAGGATCTCTAAAAATGATATTTTGATTGAACAAAGCATTATTGCTGTAACGGTTGGTTTTATTAAAACGAACATTGATATCATAATCATTTCCATTTTTTTTATAGATTCCTGCTTTGGTTCCAAAAAGTGAAGTTCGCAGCAGTTGTCCTATTTGTGAAGTGGAAACACCTAATTCTCCAGCTTTTTCACGATCAATATTGAGTTTAATGCCAGGCTTATTTTTATTTACATCAATTTTTAATTTTTCAACCCCTTGGATATTGATACGATTGAGGTAATCTTTCATATTTTCAGCAGTTTCGATCAAATCAAGATATTCTTTTCCAGTTATTTCTATGGTTATAGGATAACCAGCTGGAGGCCCATTAGCATCTTTTTCTACTGATATGGCGACTCCGGGGTATTTACCATCTAATTTTTTTTGTATGTCTTTACGTAAGCCCTCACTTGAGACACCCCCCCTCAATTTAAACTCTCGCATTGTTAGTATAATCCTACCTTTGTGTGGAAGTTCGTTGGTGTTTGCGTCAATAAATGGGTTTCCAGCGCCTTCTCCAACCATAGCAACTCCAGATTCAACAAGAAGATTGAAATCCCCTTTTTTGTATTTTGGATCATATACTACTTCAAGGATTTCGTCTTCAATTCGTCGTGTGGTAGCGTTAGTTTTTTCGATTGCAGTACCTTCAGGATATTCTATAAACACTAAAATTTGTTTAGGTTGATTTTCTGGAAAAAATTCTACGCTTGGCGGGAAAATACCCATTAAAGCAAAAGAAGTGAAAAGTAACAAAAAAGTCCCTCCTAGGAATAGTATAGGTCTAACCCCGCCTAAAGCGTAGCTTAGAAACTTTTTATATCCATTTTCAAGTTGAACTAAAAATGTATTTTGAAAAGTCTGTGCCCATTTCCTTATAAATAATTTATACAGCCAAAATAGAATGGGTGTCAAGAGCATGAGATTCCCAAAAATCCGAACCCCTGAACCTCCAAATAATAATAGAATTCCAAGACCTCCCATAAAAAAAGTCAATCTCCATAGAGACTTATTTGTCATTTCTTGTTCTTTTATTTCCATAAATCTAGAGACCAACATAGAGTTGAAGAAAACAGCGACTATGAGTGAAGAACCTAAAACTACTGAGAGGGTTATTGGGAAATAGATCATGAACTCACCCATTAAGCCAGGCCAGGCTCCCAGTGGGACAAAAGCAGCAATAGTGGTTGCTGTTGAAACAATAATGGGGAAAGCAATTTCACCAATACCTGCTTTTGCAGCTGCAATTCTAGACATACCTTCTTTTTCCATCAAACGATATACATTTTCTACAACTACAATTCCATTATCTACCAACATTCCTAATCCCATTACCAAACCAAAAAGTACCATGGTATTCATAGTATATCCTAGAGCGGATAAAATCATAAAAGACATGAACATGGACATCGGTATTGCAAAACCGACAAACAAAGCATTTCGGAAACCTAGAAAGAACATTAAAACAGTTACTACTAATAATATTCCAAAAATGATACTGTTAACCAATTCATCAACTTGATTGATTGTGATATTAGATTGGTCATTGGAAATTGAAATTTCTAGATTAGAAGGTAAACCAATCTCTTGAGGTTTTTCTACAATTTTTCTTATTTCTTGTGAAGCCATAATAAGGTTTTTGCCACCTCTTTTGACAACATCCAATAATACTGCTTTCTTACCGAAGGAACGAGCATATGAAGTAGCTTCCTTTTCTTTAAATGAAATATCTGCAATATCACCAAGGTAAACTGGACCTCCATCAGTTTTGACAACAAATTCTTTTAGTTGTTCTGGATTTTCAATTTCCCCAGTCAAACGAATATTACGGCGTTGACCTCCTAGAACAATATTTCCACTAGAAATAGTAGAGTTTTCTCTAGAAATCGCTCCTAAAATATCGTTAAAAGATACTTTTGCAGCGGTCATTTTATAAATATCAACAGCGACCTCCACTTCAAAAATCTGGACCCCTCTAATATTGACTTCTTTAATTTGTGGAAGTTGTTCAATGCGATTTTCCAATAATTCAGCATATACCTTTAGTCGTTCAATAGGAAAATCTCCAATTAAACTAATATTTAAAATAGGCTGTAATTCAGAAAAGTCTAATTCGAAGACATTGGGTTCTACTTTAGCATTATTAAAAACGGGCCAATCTGGCCCTGCTTTTACGGTATTTGCTAAATCTTTAACTTTTTGTTTAGCATCGTCTATTGAAATGTTTTCGTCAAATTCAATATCAATTATTGAAAAGTCTTCTGAAGAAGTAGATCGGATTTCTACCATATTAGAAACCCCTTTTAGAGCCTCTTCGAGAGGGTCACTAATAATACGTTCTATATCTTCCGCTGTATTACCAGGATAAATAGTGCTTACAAAAACTTTGGTGTCATTTATTTCTGGGAATGCTTCTCTTGGCATTGAGAAATACGAAGAAATCCCAAGGATGAAAAAGAGTGTCATAATAACATAAATCACAGTACTGTGCTCTATGGCCCAAGAAGAGAGTAAAAATTCTTTCCCTTTAGGAGATTTTAATTGTTTTGTCATTTCCCTACAATTCTTTTAATTTTCTGATTATCAACTAAGAGGCTTACCCCTTCATCAACGACCAACTCACCTGGCGATAATCCTGAAATAACTTCAATCATTTCATCTTTGCTCTTCCCTAATTTGATAATACGTTGTTCCGCAGTATAGCTATTGTTTTCTTCAGGCTGTGTCAAAATAAAAACGAAAGATTCACCGTTAGCATTTTCACGAACAATACGGAAGGGAATTATGATGGCTTCCGGATTTGCATAATCAATCATATTCAAACGAGCATTTAAATTTGGCTTTATCAATCCGTCTGGGTTTTCTAGTGGGGCTTCAACACGGAATGTTCTATTACTTGGGGTGATAAAATTCCCAATTTGATGAATTTCAGTTGTTTGGGTTTGGTTCAAAACAGGAATGGTGACCATGGCTTTACTACCTTTTTTAATGTTAGACAGATAGTTTTCTGGGACATCTGATTCAGCATACATACTTTTAAGGTTTACAATTCGCATAATAGGAGTCATTGCTGGGGCTAGATTACTACCAACACGCGCAGGAATTTCATCAACAATTCCATTGAAGGGGGCATAAACTTTCGTCTTTGCAAGTTGTTGTCTTATTTGTGAAACCTGTTTTTTTGCAGATTTATATCGCGTTTGCGCTTCTAAAAACATCATTTCAGAACCTATTTTTTGTTCCCAAAGTCTTTTCGTTCTTTCATAAGTTGTCTTTGCTAGCTCTAATTGTAATTTCACTTGATCCAGCTGGTCTTGAATTCCTGCATCGTCAATAACAGCAAGTAGCGTTCCTTTTTTAACATTTTGACCTTCCTCAACATGAAGCTGGACCAAACGCCCAGCAAATTCTGGATACAAAAGCACATTCTGTCTTGTTTTAATATTTGCTTGAACTTCAATGAGATGCTCAAAAGGTTCTGTTTTAGTTGAGAAAGCGGTAATTAACACTCGCTTTTCTCTATCACCTTCTAATTTTCTTATTGCGATATTTATCTGGTCTAATTTTAGATTTAAATCACTTACTTGTATTGATACGTTTGCTTTTTGAGTTTTGAGATCTTCTAAGCTTTTATTTTCCAGATTGAAAGTTTCGGAAGGGCCAACAGTTTCTTGAAGACAACTGAGTAATAGAAGAAAAAGTCCGAGTAAGGAAATTGATTTTTTCATGATTTTTATTGTTTAGAAATATTTAGAAGTGTTTCTAGAGATACTTTTTTTTGTATAACATCTTGAATTGACTTTATGTAGTTATTTTGAGCATTATATAGTTGTAATTGAGCTTCTCTTAGCTCAAAAGAACTTGCGACCCCTTCAAAATATTTTGTTTGATTTTTTTGTTGAATTCTATCGGCTAAGGCTAAATTTTCTTTATTGGTAAAATAGTTTTCTACAGCTAATTTATACTCATTTTCCGCTGCCTGAACTTCAATAGATATTCGCTCTTGTGTTTCGGTCAAGTCATTTTCTGCTTGCGATACAGAGATTTTTGCTTTTTGGGTAAGAGCACTTCGGCGAAGAGAACTGAAAATAGGTATCTGAAGGTTAATTCCAAATAAAGCAGCTCCAAACCACTTTTGTTCTGATTCTGTAAAAGAGAAGGTTTCACTATTTCCTGTATAATTTCCATTTAAAAAAGCAGATAATCGTGGGAGCCCTTTAGACCGCTCATATTTGTACAGTAAAGTTTCAGATAAAAGATTATTTTTTGCAATTTTCACATCGATATTGTTACTCAGAGATAAACTTTTTGGGATTTCCATCTTAAAAAGACTTTCATTAGTTAGTTTTTCTAAAGTGTCAGATAGAAATAGTGGAGAATCAGTTGGAAAGCCCATCATCAGCTTCAACATTTTTAGGGTAATACGCTCTAAGTTTTTTATGTATCGCAATTGAGTTTCTACACCAGATAATGTTAGCCGAAGTTGTTCTACACTTTCTTCTTCCTCAAATCCATTCTTTAATAGTTGATCTAATTCTTTTAAATTATTATTGAGATTTTCTTTGTTTTGTTCTAAAAACTCAATGTTTTCACGGGCTAATAATACAGAAGAATAGGTGTTTACAATATTCTTTCTCACTTCAATTAGTGTCTTTTCAAAGATGTTTTCAGAAATCATAAGAAAAATCTTTGATGCTTCTAAACCAACAATATATGATCCATCAAAAATTAGCTGTTGAACAGTAACTCCTCCAGTCATAGTTTGGGGAGTTCCGAACTGGACTTCAGCAAATTCACCTTCATTCCCACCAAAAAACTGAGCAGGAATCAAAGAGGTGGGCAATTCTATGAAATTTTGATAACTAGCACTAGCGCTTATCTGTGGAAGCCCAATAGCAATTGTGCTCCACTGATCTTTGTAGGCCTTTTTTATTTCCATGCTTGCTTTCTGGATATTTCTGTTGTTTTGTTCCCCATATGCGATAGCTTCTTCTAAAGAAACTGCTTCCGGTTGTGTTTGGGCAAAATTAAATTGCCAACTAAAAACTATAAAAAAGATGAAATTGAATTTCGATGTCATATGCCAAGTTCTTTTTTGTACATGTTTAATTTATCAATACCTTCGGAAGTACAAATTGCTCGTAAGTGGTATTCGGAAAAGTTTATCAATAATTGATCAATTTTATATTCCTCTATTGGGAACAGTTCGATGTCTTTAATCCCTCTAATTCCGTTAAAAAATATTCGAGTAACAAAATCAATATTAATTTCTGGACGAAATAGACCCATTTCTATTCCTTTTCTTATGCTCTCGGAAAACATCCCTCCAAGTGCATTAAATTCCATTTGCTTTAGTTTATTATATATGCTGTTATAATATTTTTGAAGCTGATAGACAGGTGAGTTCTTTTCATTAGATAAGTGCTTTAAAGCCTCTTTTTTAATCTGATATAGACCTATTATGGGATCTTTAGAGTGTTTGGAAATATTAAGTATCTTTTCAATTACATTATCGAAATGGATAAAAACACTTGTCTCGACAAGAGTTTCTTTTTTTGGGAAATGGGAATAAATTGTTTTTTTGGAGACACCCATTTTTATTGCAATATCGTCTATGGTAACACTTTTGAAGCCAAACTGAATAAATAAAGGAACAGCTTCATTTATAATATTCTGTTTCATTTTTTTCTTTATTTATAATTTTTATATGCGCCAAAGACAAAACTATTTTCAATTAATTGCTTTTTAAATCAACACTTTAATTTTATGATAATATCGTAAAAATAGAAAAAGAAACTTTAAAAACAATAAAAGTTTCCAAAGTTTCTCTATTAAGTTTTAATTTATAAAATCTTACTTTTGAAAAAAATATATATGATAACGCTGAAAGCATATAAGCAAACTTTTGAAAGCACATTAAAAAATTGTATATCAAACTCAGCTCCAAAGTCTTTACATAACCCTATTAATTATTTACTAGGTCTAGGAGGAAAGCGACTCCGTCCAATCCTTACCCTTCTGTCAGCAGATATTTTTGGAAATAATCACAGTAAGGCTATCCATGCAGCGTTAGCTGTTGAGATTTTTCATAACTTCACATTGATGCATGACGATATCATGGATTCTGCACCTCTAAGAAGAGGAGCAGCAACTGTACATAGTAAGTGGAACGTTAATACAGCTATTCTTTCTGGTGATGCTATGATGATTTATGCCTATCAAGTATTAGAAAATTACGAAGGTTTACTTTACAGAAAGTTAAATCGTTTATTTAGTAAAACAGCCATTGATGTTTGCAAGGGACAACAGTATGATTTGGATTTTGAGACTAAATCCAAAGTGACTAAAGTTGATTATTTAAAAATGATACGTCTAAAAACAGCAGTTCTTGTTGGCTGTTCATTAAAAATGGGCGCATTAATCGGAGGAGCCAATAAAGCTGATTCGGAGGATTTATATGATTTCGGAGTACTATTAGGAACTGCCTTTCAAATACAAGATGATTATTTAGATGCTTATGGAAACCCAGAATCTTTTGGAAAGCAATTTGCAGGCGATATTATTGAAAATAAAAAGACAATACTTTATCATCAGGCTATGGAGAATGGTTCATCAAAAGAAAAAGCTGCCCTAAGTAACTGGTTTTCTAATCAAATTAAAGTAAAAGATATAGCTAATAAAATTAATGCGGTTAAGTTGCTTTTTGACAAAACGGGGTCTTCAGACTCAAGTAGAGCACTAGTTAGTAAATATACTGAGGCTGCTTTTGATAAATTAAACAGTCTTGATATCTCTACAGAGAATAAAGTTCTTTTCAAAACTTTTGGAACTAATTTAATGGAACGAAAATTTTAAATATTCTATTAAATAAAGCCCTTAAAAACCAGGTAATTTGAGTAAAAGAAAACGAGGTAAGAATTTTAAAATCCTCAATATAGTTTGTTTTTTCATCCAAAAACCGAAAAATTCTTGCTGGAGGATTATTTTTAAACATACTAGTAAAGAGTTCGCTTCCATGATTATTATATTGCTTCAATACATCCAAAAACAGCAAATCATAAAAACGAAAACGGTTTCTGACCCTGAAATTATCAAGATTCCCTCCTCTTTTTAAAAATTGGATTAAGTGTTCTATATTTCGACGAGTATTCATAAATGTAAAGCCAGTAGTTGCTTTTGTCCAACCACCAGCCGTTCCTATATAGAGTAAACTCTTAGTATTGAATTTTTCAAATGGGAAACATGTCATTGGAATATTCCCTTGCTCTTTTTCTTTAATTTCAAATTCTGTAATGCCTTTCGAATTTAAATAATCAATAATTCCTGTCTCATAGTCATCAAAGTGTAAAAGATTTTCAGAAAAAAGAGTGTATTCAACTAAAGCGTTATTTTCATCAATAGGTAGTAGGTATAGAAATCGAGTTTCTTGAAGTTGAGGAATATCAAAATCCATAAAAAGGACTTTGTGAGGATCAAAAGAAGTATTTTTGGTTTTTATAAACCAACCAACAAAGTGCTGTTTCAAAACAGGGTATTTTTTTTGGTTCATCATAGGTTTTGGGTCGAATAGGCTATTGAATACTTTTTTGGACTGAAATTTTCCTTCTGATGTAATAATTTCTGTAAGATTTTCGTTAGAAACAATATCCTTTACTTCTGCTTGTAAAAAAGTAGTGTTTTTCGCTGTAATGTATTTATCGAGAATGTTTTGATAAATAACCGCAGAACGCAGCATTTTATATTGAAATGGGTCTAAATCAAAATTAAAATTAAAATCTTTAGAGCAAAATTGAGCTTCACTCCATTTTTTTGTTACCATTGAGTCGAAGGGCCCATCTAGATTTTCCCAATAGCTCCATGTCCTATCATTTTTATTTTTTTTTTCTTTTTCAATAAGCAATATTGACTGATTAATAAAAAAAGAATCTTCTCTTAGTGCTTTTAACAATAATAAACCTGAAGCACCACCTCCACAAATAATAAAATCAAAATAGTTTTTTTTCATAGCTGAATTGTAAAAGTAACTAAAAGGCGCTTAGATGATAAAAAATTCCATGAAACTCTCTATTTTCGCAAAAAATATTATAATTGGAGTATATAATTGAATTCTTCAAAAATACAGAACCAGTATTAGGGGCTTTTTATGCGACTTTGTTTACATGGGGACTTACCGCTCTAGGTGCATCTTTAGTTTTCTTTATTAAAGAGCTAAATCGTGCTCTTTTAGATGGGCTTTTGGGTTTTACTGGAGGAGTTATGGTAGCTGCAAGTTTTTGGAGCTTATTGGCACCAGGCATTGCGATGAGTCCTGGTGAAGGATTTTATAAAGTTATGCCTGCTTCAATCGGTTTTGCTTTGGGTGCTCTTTTTATTTTTACTTTGGATAAAGTTTTACCTCATATTCATATTAACTTTAAGGAATCTGAAGGTATAAAAACCCCTTGGCATCGAACTACATTACTTGTTCTTGCAATTACATTACACAACATTCCAGAGGGCCTAGCAGTTGGAGTATTGTTTGGAGGAGTAGCAGTTGGGATTCCAGAAGCTTCTATTGCAGGTGCTGTGGCTTTGGCTATTGGAATTGGAATTCAGAACTTCCCAGAAGGGGTAGCTGTATCAATGCCTATGAGAAGACAAGGAATGTCTCGTTTTAAGAGTTTTTGGTATGGTCAGCTTTCAGCAATTGTTGAGCCAGTAGCCGCTGTGATTGGAGCTTTAGCAGTAACCTTTTTTACACCTGTACTTCCATATGCTCTTGCATTTGCAGCAGGAGCTATGATTTTTGTAGTTGTTGAAGAAGTAATTCCGGAGACCCAACAAGATCGTTATACTGACATTGCTACCCTTGGTTTTGTTGTTGGCTTTATAGTTATGATGACTTTAGATGTTGCTTTAGGCTAACTTTATCAAAAAGACTTCCAACCTTGAGCCGTAAGTTTTATTTGATTACCCAATCCGTTAATTAAATGACATCCACTTTTTGGATCACATGCATGCCCAATTACAGATAGAAAGGGATGATTTTTAATTTTATCAAAGTCCTCTTGGCGTAAAGTAAATAATAATTCATAGTCCTCTCCTCCATTAAGTGCGGCGGTAGTTGAATTCAATTTGAACTCATCACAAATTAAACTTACTTCTGGATCGATAGGTATTTTTTCTTCAAAAAGATTAAATCCTACGTTAGAGGCTTTAGATAAGTGTAAAATTTCAGAGGATAAGCCATCACTTATATCAATCATTGATGTTGGTATGATCTCAAGTTCATCAAGTAATTCAATCACATCTTTTCGGGCCTCTGGCTTAAGTTGACGTTCAATACTGTAAGCATAATTACTTAGGTCTGGCTGAGAATTTGGATTTACTTTAAATACTGCTTTTTCCCGCTCTAATATTTGGAGACCGGCATAAGCACCTCCAAGATCTCCACTAACAACAAGCAAATCATTTTCTTTAGCACCATCTCGCTTTACGATTTTTTTTTCTGATGTACTCCCTAAAACTGATATAGAAAGAATTAAACCTTTTGTGCTACTCGAGGTGTCACCGCCTATAAGGTCCAATTTGTAGTTTTTACAAGCCAAAGCAATTCCTACATAAAGTTCCTCAACAGCTTCTAAATTAAAACGGTTTGAAACTGCTATAGATATTGTGATTTGTTTTGGTATGGAATTCATAGCATATATGTCTGAAATATTAACCATAATTGCTTTATATCCCAAATGTTTAAGGGGCATATAGCTAAGATCAAAGTGAGTACCTTCAATCAACATGTCTGTACTTATTAATGTGGGTTCTTTTCCATGCTGTAAAATTGCAGCGTCATCACCAATACCGGTAGAACTAGATTTATTTTTGAGTTTAAAGTTTTTTGTTAAATGATTTATCAAGGCAAATTCACCAAGTTCGCTAAGGGGTGTTTTTGAGGCATTTTTATTTTCTAACATATCACAAAAGTAAGAATACATTATATGTTAAACTATCCTAATCTTTTATTAAAATGATTAATTTTAAAAATATGAAAAAAGGCCTCCTAATTTTTTATGTTCTAGCTTTTGCATGTGTAAAAGAGTTCACAGAGCCACCACAAATTATTGATGAAATCCCTTTAGAGCCCAACCCTATTCCAAAAGTTTTAGATTTATCACGGACTCCTTGTGATAATGGCATGGCAGAAATATATCCTTGCTTGGGTTATGATTTACTTTCAAGAATTTCTTTGGAAACTTTTGGAAGTAAAACGGCAAATGACAATTGGGGCTGGGTGGACCCTAAATCTGGAAAGGAATATGTGCTTACTGGTCTTGATGATGGAACAGCTTTTATTGACATAAGTGATCCAAAAAATCCACTTGTTTTGGGGAAACTACCTACATCAACTTTAAATAGCGCTTGGCGTGATATTAAAGTTTACGATAATCATGCTCTTATTGTGAGTGAAGCACCTGGACACGGCTTACAAATATTTGATTTAAATAGATTAAGAACAGTAAATGAGTATCAAATTTTTACATCCGACGTTGTGCTAAATGACTTTGGTAATGCCCATAATTTATGGATTAACCAAGAGAGTGGTTATGCTTATATTTTTGGTTCTAAACTATATAAAGGAGGCCCTGTTTTTATAAATATTAATAATCCTAAAAACCCAATAGTTGAAGGAGGCTATGCTGAAGATTCATATATGCATAATGCTCAAATTGTTATTTATGATGGTCCAGATACTCAATATAAAGATCGCGAAATCCTTTTTGGAAGTAACAGCGATGGAGGAGTCAATAACCAAATCATAATTTTAGATGTCACTGATAAGTCAAATCCAATTAGAATTAATTCAATTACTTACCCGAATGATGGTTATTCTCATCAAGGAATTTTATCAGAGGATCACAGATATTTTTTTCACGGTGATGAATTAGATGAGTTGCAGTACGGATCACAATCGCATACTCGTATATTTAATTTTACCAGTCTTTCGAATCCAGAACAATATTTTAGTTATTTTGGAGGGACAAGTGCAATAGATCACGATGTCTATGTCAAAGGAGATAAGTTATATCTTTCAAATTATACCGCTGGAATGAGAGTATTAGACATTAGTCAGGTTCATAATAAAAATGTGACGGAAATTGGTTTTTTTGACACATATCCTAAAGATAACAATCCAAAGTTCAATGGGGTTTGGAATATGTATCCCTTTTTCGAGAGTGGGGTTATACCTATTAACGATATAGATTCAGGCTTATTTTTAGTCAAAGCCTCTGATTAACATGAATAGCTATAAAAATCTTGTTTTACTTTTTATTTTTGTTAGCTGTAACCCTTTAACTGAGACTAATTGGTCTTTTTTACCTCCAGTTTTAAATAAATGGGAATCTATTCAGTCCTATGGAGGAAGCCGTGAAGACATTGCTAATGCAATAATTACAACTCAAGATGGGGGCTATGCTATAATTGGAAATACTAAAAGTACAGATGGAAATTTTTCAATTAAAACACGCGCTGGGAGTGATCTTTTTTTGATGAAATTTAGTGCTGAAAAAAAACTTGAATGGATTCAAACTTATGGTGGTTCAGATGATGATCGCGGACATGGTCTTGTTCAACTCTCTGACGAAGGTTATGCTTTAATTGGATATAGTAAAAGCAGTGATGGCGATGCTTCAATTAATAAAGGTCAACATGATAATTGGGTTTTAAGAACAGATAAAAATGGTATTCTTCTTTGGGAGAAAAGCTTTGGTTACCTCGGTCATGATCATGCGTACAATATTATAGCAACTTATGATGGAGGTTTGTTTTTTAATGGATTTTTAGATGTATCCGCTTCGAATGGATTGGGGCAGGATAAAAAAGAAGCACATTTTTCTTCTCGCCACGGCGTTGGGGAGTTTTGGGTCCATAAAATTGATTTAGACGGTAATATACAGTGGCGAAGATACTTTGGAGGAACAAATAATGATCGCTCCTATGATGCGATCCAAAGTATTGATGGAGGTTTTGTTATTGCCGGCTCCTCGGAAAGTCAAGATATCGATATAACAAGTCCCAAAGGCAGTTATGATATCTGGATTATAAAAATCGATGTTAACGGTAATTTATTATGGGAACGGTCAATCGGAGGCTCTGAGTATGATAAAGGGAATGCAATTGTAGAGACAATAACTGGTGAGTATTTAGTTTTAGGGCAAACCTACAGTAGTGATGGTGATATTATAGATCAATCAGGTTCCTCAGATATTCTTATGGCAAGACTTTCCAAATTTGGTATTTTAAAAGAGATTAAAACCCTAGGGGATTCAGGATTTGAATCAGCAAAATCAATAATTGAACGTCCTGACGGCACTTTTGTTCTGGTTGGTCAAAAAAGTAGTTCAAACCTTAATTATGGTGAACAGGTCATCAGTAATGATGTTACTCTTTATTACACTTTACCCAATGGTAATTTGATAAAAAGTTCAAAACTCAGTGGGGCAGGCTTGGATGAAGCGAATGATCTTGTTATGACTCAAGAAGGGAAGATTATAGTAGTAGGTAGCAGTGAAAGCAGCTCAGGTGATTTCAAAAATTCTAATGGTGATAAAGATGTTTTCATTGCTTTTTGGCATTAAAATGAACGATTCATGTATAGCTTAAATCAATAGGAATTCGTTTAAAATCAATAGAAATAAACTATATTTGTAGACTAATTTTATTAATTATTCAATAAATGATTAAAGTTGCAGAAACAGCTAAAGAAAAAGTCTCTGTCCTTATGAGGGAAGAGGGTTTCGAACCCTACGTTGATTATGTTCGTGTAGGAGTAAAAAGTGGTGGCTGCTCCGGATTATCATATGAATTAAAATTTGATCGTCAGTATCAAGAAGAAGATAAACTCTTCGAGGATAATCAAATTAAGATATTAGTCGATAAGAAAAGCTTACTTTACTTAGCAGGAACAACTCTAGAATATTCCGGGGGTCTTAATGGAAAGGGATTTGTTTTTAATAATCCTAATGCACAACGAACCTGCGGATGTGGAGAAAGTTTTTCTCTATAATAAATTTAAATGGCATATACTGAAGAGGAATTAAAAAAGGAATTAGAAACCAAGGAGTATGAATATGGTTTCTACACTGACATAGAATCGGATACTTTCCCTGTGGGGCTAAATGAAGAGATTATCCGTAAAATTTCAGAAAAAAAAGGAGAACCCACTTGGATGACAGAATGGCGTTTAGAAGCGTACAGTAACTGGAAAGAAATGGAGGAGCCAGAGTGGGCAAATGTTAATTATAAAAAACCTGATTTACAATCAATTTCATACTATTCGGCTCCTAAACAAAAACCTAAGTATGATAACTTAGATCAAGTTGACCCTGAATTATTGGAAACCTTCAATAAATTAGGGATTTCGATTGAAGAACAGAAAAAACTTTCTGGAGTTGCTGTTGATATTGTTGTAGATTCAGTATCTGTAGCAACAACTTTCAGAGAAACTCTGGCAGAAAAAGGCATAATTTTTTGCTCTATTTCTGAGGCTATAAAAGAGCACCCTGGATTAGTAAAAAAATACATTGGAACTGTTATTCCCCCTAAAGATAATTACTATGCTGCGTTAAACAGCGCTGTTTTTACTGATGGTTCCTTTTGTTATATCCCCAAGGGTGTTAGATGCCCTATGGAATTGTCTACTTACTTTAGAATTAATCAAGCAGGAACGGGACAGTTTGAACGGACACTAGTTATTGCAGATGATTCAAGTTATGTTAGTTATCTTGAAGGATGTACAGCACCTTCAAGAGACGAAAATCAATTACATGCAGCTGTGGTCGAACTTATAGCAATGGATGATGCAGAAATTAAATATTCTACTGTACAAAACTGGTACCCTGGTGATAAAGAGGGTAAAGGCGGAGTTTATAATTTTGTAACCAAAAGAGGTCTTTGCAATACTCGTTCTAAAATATCTTGGACCCAAGTTGAAACTGGATCTGCAGTAACATGGAAATATCCATCTTGCATTTTGAAAGGAGACCATTCAATTGGTGAATTTTACTCTATTGCCGTTACTAACAATTTCCAACAAGCTGATACTGGAACTAAAATGATACATTTAGGGAATAATACCCGAAGTACTATTATCTCAAAGGGTATATCTGCTGGAAACTCACAAAACAGTTACCGTGGTTTAGTTCAAGTAGGATCACGAGCAAAAAATGCACGAAATTTTTCACAATGTGATTCTTTATTGATAGGAAATAAATGTGGGGCTCACACATTTCCATATATTGAAGCTAAAAGTAATACAGCTCATGTCGAACATGAAGCTACAACAAGTAAAATAGGAGAAGATCAAATTTTTTATTGCAATCAAAGGGGAATTGATACCGAAAAGGCAATTGCTTTAATTGTTAATGGGTTTAGTAAGGAAGTATTAAATAAATTACCCATGGAATTTGCTGTAGAAGCACAAAAACTGTTAGAAATTTCCCTCGAGGGATCAGTGGGATAAAATAAGCAACTAATGTTAACAATTGAAAATTTACATGCACAAGTAGAAGGAAAAACTATTTTGAAAGGTATAGACCTAGACGTCAAAGCAGGAGAAGTTCACGCTATAATGGGACCTAACGGGTCTGGTAAAAGTACTTTAGCTTCTGTAGTGGCTGGAAATGAAGATTATGAAGTAATCAAGGGAAAGATTCTTCTAAAAGGTAACGACCTAGATGGTTTAGACCCTGAGTCTAGAGCTCATTTGGGAATTTTTCTCTCTTTTCAATATCCTGTTGAAATTCCAGGTGTATCAGTTACAAACTTTATTAAAACAGCAATTAATGCAAATCGAAAAGCTCAAGGACTTAATGACATTCCAGCAAGTGAATTATTAAAAAAAATAAGAGAAAAAGCAAAACTCTTAGACATAGATTCTAAATTTTTATCTCGTTCTCTAAACGAAGGATTTTCAGGAGGTGAGAAAAAGAGAAATGAAATTTTCCAAATGGCTATGCTTGAACCCGCTTTCGCTATTTTGGATGAAACTGACTCAGGATTAGACATTGATGCTCTAAAAATTGTAGCAAATGGAGTAAATAAGTTAAAAGGAAAAGATAATGCAGTTGTAGTAATCACACATTATCAACGTTTATTAGACTATATCGTTCCTGATTTTGTCCATGTTCTATTTGATGGAAAAATCGTTAAATCTGGAACCAAAGAATTAGCTCACGAACTAGAGGCAAAGGGTTACGATTGGATAAAAGAATTGGCGTAAATGGAATTTAAAGAAAAATTAATTTCTTCTCATTTAGCATTTGAAGAAGACCTAGATCTTACAGATAATGTCCACCAGACGCGTGCAAATGCTTTGAAGATTTTTGAAGAGAAGGGATTCCCTACAAGAAAAGATGAGTTATGGAAATACACTTCATTGGATGCTTTAATTCGAGAAGACTATTCCCTTTTCCCAAAGTCAGAGGCCAATATTGAGCTAAAGGATGTTAAAAAATATTTTCTTTATGATACTGACACTTATAAAGTGATTTTTATTGATGGGGTTTATAGTCCTTTTTTATCCAATACCACTCACGACGGCTTAGATGTTTGTTTAATGTCTGCTGCACTATCCAAACCGAAATATAGAGATTTAATTAATACCTATTTTAATAAAATAGCTCCATCAGATGAAAGTCTAACAGCATTGAATACATCTTATGCTAAAGAAGGAGCCTTTGTATATATTCCAAAAAAAACTGTGGCTGAAAAACCTATCGAAATAATTCATTTTTCTTCAGGTGATCAGGATTCACTTTGGCTTCAACCGCGAAATCTGATAGTAATTGATAAAAATTCTCAAGTCCAAATTATAGAACGTCATCAAAGTTTAAAACAACACCCTGTTGTAACTAATAGTGTTTCTGAAATATATGTTCATGAAGATTCTTTTGTAGATTATTACAAATTACAAAATGACTTAACGTCAGCTTCACTTATTGATAATACTTATATTAAACAAGAAAAAAATAGTCATGCGAGTGTTCATACTTTTGCTTTAGGTGGAAAACTAATTCGAAATAATTTGAGATTTTTCCATACAGGAAAACATATACTTTCTACCTTAAAAGGGGTTACTATTTTAGAAGGAAAACAACATGTAGATCATTCAACTATGGTGCATCATTCTCAACCAAACTGTGAAAGTCATCAGGATTACAAAGGAATTTTTTCTGAACGTTCTGAAGGAGTATTCAATGGGCAAATTTTAGTTGATAAAATTGCACAAAAAACCAATGCTTTTCAACAAAATAATAACGTACTTTTAGACGATAAGGCTACAGTAAACAGTAAACCACAACTTGAGATTTTTGCCGATGACGTTAAATGCTCTCATGGGTGTACCATAGGGCAAATGGATGAAGAAGCACTATTTTATTTGCGATCAAGGGGAATCCCTAAAAAAGAAGCTAAAGCATTGATGACCTATGCTTTTGCAAATAATGTCCTTGAAAGCGTTCAGTTACCTTCCTTGAAAAAGAGAATAAATGGTCAAATTGCTAGAAAACTTGGCGTGAATCTTGGATTTGAACTCTAATGATAGACGTAAATAAAATTCGTTCAGACTTTCCTATACTTTCTAGAAAAGTAAACGGTCAAGACCTTGTATATTTCGATAATGCAGCGACTTCTCAAACCCCCACCCAAGTGATCGATGTTATTATAGATTACTATAGCAGATTGAACTCAAATATTCATCGGGGAGTACACAAACTAAGTCAAGAAGCTACAGAAGCTTATGAAATAGCTCGTATTAAAATCCAAAAACATTTTAATGCAGCAAAGCCATATGAAATTATTCTTACCTCAGGTACTACAGAAGGTATTAACCTCATTGCCTCAGGTTATTCGAATCTGTTAAAGCCAAAAGACGAATTGATTATATCAGCTATGGAGCATCATTCTAATATTGTTCCATGGCAAATGCTTTGTGAAAAAACCGGAGCTTATCTCAAGGTAATTCCAATGACGTTGGAAGGGACATTAAATATGAAAGCTTTTGGTGAATTATTGAATAAAAAAACAAAATTAGTTTTCATTAATCATGTTTCTAATGCATTAGGTACAGTAAATCCGATTGTGGAAATTATAAATAAAGCCCATGCAAATGACGCATATGTTTTAATTGATGGAGCACAGGCATGTCCTCATATCAAACCAGACCTTCAAGCCTTAGATGTCGATTTCTATGTGACCTCAGCACATAAGCTTTGTGGGCCAACAGGTGTGGGTATGCTGTATGGTAAAGCAGAATTATTAAAATTATTACCACCTTATCAAGGAGGAGGGGAAATGATTTCTACAGTTACATTTGAAAAAACAACCTATGCCGACCTTCCTCATAAATTTGAAGCTGGAACACCAAATATTGCTGGTGTAATAGCATTTGGAGCAGCTTTAGACTATATGAACGATATTGGGTTCGATAGTATAGCAAAATATGAAAATGAACTTTTAAATTATGCGACCGATTCTCTCCAAAAAATTGACGGGATGAAAATCTATGGAGAAGCTCATAACAAAACTGCTGTAATTTCTTTTAATGTCGGTAAAATACATCCTTACGATTTAGGAAGTATATTGGACCAGTTGGGTATAGCTGTTAGAACAGGACATCACTGTGCCCAACCCATCATGGATTTTTTCGAAATTCCTGGTACCGTTAGGGCCTCCTTTTCATTTTATAATACCTTTGAGGAAATTGATCGTTTTATTGCTGGAGTCGATAAGGCGGCTGGAATGTTACAATAATTTAATATTTTTAGGTATGAGTTCGATTGAAGACATACAAAATGAAATCATTGAAGAATTTTCACTTTTTTGAAGATTGGATGCAGCGTTATGAATATATGATTGAATTGGGAAAATCTCTTCCTTTAATTGATGAAGAGTATAAAACTGATAATCATATTATTAAGGGCTGTCAAAGTAAAGTTTGGATTCATGCGGCTTTAGAAAAAGAACAGGTAAACTTTACTGCAGACAGTGATGCTATAATAACTAAGGGAATAATTGCTATCTTAATTCGTGTTTTTTCAAATCAGAGACCAAAAGCAATTTTGGAAGCTAATACTGAATTTATAGATAAAATTGGACTTAAAGAACATTTGTCCCCCACTCGTGCAAATGGATTAGCTTCAATGATAAAACAAATCAAAATGTATGCAGTCGCTTTTCAAACTCAATTAAACTAATTTATATGTCAGAAATAATTGATACAACCAACCTAGGAGAAAAAATTGTTAAAGTTTTAAAGACAATTTTTGATCCCGAAATTCCTGTAGATATCTATGAACTGGGTTTGATATACGATGTTTTAGTGAATGAGGATTCTGAGGTCAAAATTTTGATGACTTTAACCACACCAAACTGTCCAGTAGCAGAATCACTTCCAATGGAAGTAGAAGAAAAAGTAAAATCTTTAGACGAAGTAAAATCGGCTGAGGTGGAAATTACTTTTGATCCTCCTTGGACTCAAGACTTAATGAGTGAAGAAGCAAAACTTGAATTAGGAATGCTTTAATCATGTCCGGCCCTATAATTAATAAAGTAGCAAATAGTCCATTAATTACTGTAGACTTAGAGGACTATAAAACAGGAGGACCTCGAATTCTCATAGATGTTTCTCAATGGTTAGAAGATGGGTTTTTACTTAGGGAAAAGCCCTTTAGAGCTGTTTTACAGAAACACGATTGGACAAAATACAAAGATCATTATGTTGCAATAGATTGCACTTCTAAAGCTGTATTACCTGCTTGGGCTACTTTATTAATAACGTCATATTTAACACCCTATGCAAAGAAAATTATTCTAGGTAGTTTAAAAGATTTGGAAAAACAACTTTTTTCAAATACGATCTCACTACTCGATCTTAAAGCGTTTGAAAATAAGCCATTAATGATCAAAGGCTGTTCTGATCCTTCTATACCTGAATCTGCATATATTGAATTAGTACAAAGATTACAAACTGTAGCTAAAAGTTTGTTTTATGGGGAAGCTTGTTCTTCCGTACCTTTATGGAAGGCAAAGAAATAAGGGTGAATAATATTCAAAAGAAAATTTTAATTTTATGTTACTACTGGCCTCCATCGGGAGGATCGGGAGTTCAACGGTGGATGTATTTTGCTAAATATTTAAAGAAGTTTGGTTATGAACCTATTGTTATTTCTGTAGACGAAAAAAAAGCTTCATATCCTAATATTGATTATAGTTTACTAAAAGAGGTTGAAGGAATACGTATAATAAAAACCACAACTCGAGAACCTTTGCGCTGTTACTCTCTTTTGCTTTCAGGAAACGTTAAAAAGGGGATCCCCCAAGGAGAAATTAAAACTAGCAATTTATTAGGAAAGTTCTTAGCTTTCATTAGAGGAAATTATTTTATTCCCGATGCTAGAAAAGGCTGGATTCCTTTTGCCGTAAAAGCAGCAAAAAAATTAATAAAAGAAGAAGAGATAAAGCAGTTAATTACCACTGGACCTCCCCACTCAACTCACTTGGCAGGGCTTAAACTCAAAAAACTATTTGATCTTAACTGGTGGGCAGATTTTCGTGATCCTTGGACTGATATTTTCTATAATAATTCTCTTTATCGTTTAACAAAAACAATTTCCAAAGACCGTGCCTTGGAAAAAGAAGTCTTGCAAAAAGCTGATGGAATAATAACAACTGTAGGTGGAAATTTTATTAAGCAATTAAAAGATAAAGCAACTAAACAAAAATTTTCAGTTATTCCTAACGGTTATGATGCTGACTTAATACAAAATATTAATGCTGCTCCAAAAAAAATAGGTTTACATATTGTTTATACAGGGCTTTTAACCCAAAATCAAGAATATGAAGCGCTTTTAAACGTTATTAATGACTGTTCCAAAAATTTTAAGATTTATTTTTCTTTAGCAGGAAACATCCACATAGATATTATTAAAAAAATCACTTTTGCTCTCCCTGATGTAACAGTTGAATTTTTAGGATATATTAGTCATTTCAATGCGATTTCCTTGATGAAAAGTGCAGATTTGTTAGTGAATTTCATCTTTAAGGGAGCAGAGAATCAAATGATATCTGGAAAATTATTAGAATATATAGCCTCAGAAGTTCCTATTCTTTCTTTAGGAAACCCTCAATCTGAAGCCGGTCTTTTATTAAATAAAGGGAGTAATTCTTGGATGGTTGATAAAGACAATAAATCTAAAATGAAATTGATTTTAAAGTCTCTAAAGGATAAAAAAACTAAAAATAGATTTCCCCAATTGAGTCAATGGAGTAGATTATCTTTAACTAAAAAATTGATCAAGGTCATTTTTTCTAAGTAATATAATTTTTTTCAAAACTTGTAAATTTTTTTTTTCTTTATGTAATCCCAACTTAGTCTAGGAACCAGGTTGCTTAGATCTTCACCTTTTTTTATCCCCTTGCGTATTTCAGAGGATGAGATTTCAATTTGAGGCGCATCAGTTTTTTTAATTTTTGAATGTCCTTTTAAGTTATTAGGTATGTCTTTACTATTTTTTCTTGGATAAATGTAAAGTTCATAATCTGATAAAATTTTATTGTAATCTTTCCATTTATCAAAAAAGCATAAATTATCTTCTCCTAAAATCAAAATAAAACATTCTTTAGGGTTTTCAGCTTTAATTTTTTTTAGAGTTTGGATTGTATAATTGGGTTTTGGCAGATCAAATTCAACGGTACTTAAGTGAAGTTTAGGGTTTAATTTTATAGCAAGAGAAACTAACTTCATTCGTTCGCCGTTGGATAGTATTTTAGATTTATGTTTAAATGGATTTTGGGGTGTAATTACAAACCAAATACAATCCAAGTCTGTATTATTAATAAAATGTTCGGCAAGTAAAATATGCCCGTTATGAATAGGGTTGAATGTACCAAAAAATAAACCTATTTTTTGCATTCAATAAAGGTATGGATTTGCTTAGGAAAATAAGAATTTTTCAACTAAACGCTGTACTTCTTCTTTAGCTTTATTTAGATCATCATTAATTAAAACCGCATCAAAATCTTTAGAAAATTTAAGTTCAGCAGTAGATTTATTCAGACGTTGTTGAATTTTGTATTCATTTTCAGTACCTCGGTCTCGAAGTCTTTTTTCTAATTCTTTAACAGAAGGAGGTTTAACAAAGATTGCGAAGGTTTTTTTTAGGATATTGGGCTTTTATGCTAAGACCCCCTTTAACATCAATATCAAAAAGAACGTGTTTACCAGTTTTCCAAATTCTTTCAAGTTCTGACTTTAAAGTTCCATATAAAGAACCATTATAAACCTCTTCATATTCAACAAAAGCATTTTCTTTAATTTTTTTACGAAAGGTATTTTCATTTAAAAAATGGTAATCTTTACCATTTTCTTCTTTTCCTCTTGGCTCTCTAGAAGTTGCAGACACAGAAAAACCAAGAGGTAAGTTTTGTTGTAAAAGATGATTTACTAATGTAGTTTTACCACTACCTGATGGGGCTGAAAAAACAACAAGTTTTCCAGTTTTCAAATTAAAGTACGTTTAGCAATTGTTCCTTTATTTTTTCAAGTTCATCCTTCATTTGCACCACAATTTTTTGAAGTCCAGAATGATTTGCCTTTGAGCCAATTGTATTTACTTCTCTTCCTATTTCTTGAGAAATAAAGCCTAATTTTTTCCCATTTGGGAATTCATTTTCCATTACTTCTCTAAAAAAGTTTATGTGGTTTTTTAAACGGATCTTTTCTTCTGTTATATCAAACTTTTCCAGGTAAAAGATCAATTCTTGTTCAAACCTGTTTGCATCAACTTCTTGATTGAGATTTTGAAAAGAAATACGAAGCTTTTCTTCAATTTTTTTATTGCGTTCAGGGTCTATTTTAGTGACTAATAACAAGTGAGATTCAATATAATCTAGACGTAAACAAATATCTTGACCTAATGCGGCCCCTTCAATTTTTCGAAAGCCTTCAATATCTTTTATGACTTTCTGTAAAGTTTCATCTATAATTTTTTTTTCTTTTTCTGTTATTATATTTTTTTCTGTTAAAAGTGTATCGGGTAAACGCAATGCTAAAGCCAGTCTTTCACTTTCAGATGATGCTCCTATTTCTTCAAGTTGTTTCATGTAAGACTTAACTACATGACCGTTAATTTTTGATGGAGCAGTTTCTCCGTTAAATTCTATATGGATGTTAACATCGATTTTACCTCTGTACATTTTCTTTGTCAACTCCTTTCTTATTTCAGTATCGAGTTCTCTAAGATAAGATGGGGAACGAAGATTAATATCAATATTTTTACTATTTAAAGAACGAACTTCAATACTGAAGTGTTTGTCTTCATATTGGGCTTCTTTTTTTCCAAAACCCGTCATAGACATAATCATATAGATTTAATTAAAGTTTACGAATTTTTTATATTTCTAAATGACACCTTATCCCCGTGATCTTGTAAACCTATTTTCCCTGTTCGTAATCTTGCAAAACGTTTAAAATCGCATTTGTCTTTGAATTTTGAGTTATAAACCATTGCATCCCACTTTTCACCTCTAAGAGGGAATTCAACAATCTTCGTACCGTTAAGCTCAACGCTACCTTCATTTTTATTGTGATCAATAGTAAGTAGAACATGGTTCCATTGCCCAGCTGGTTTACAAACGTCTTTTGAAGGTTGAACTAGGTCGTATAATGCTCCAGCTTCACGAAATTTTGGGTTTGCCTTTGCATCGGAATGTCTTTCGTTGTCCAAGACTTGAATCTCAGGGCCAGAGGAATAAGGATTGAGAATATTTGCTCCTTCCTGAACCCCCCAAAATATTCCACTATTACCACCTTCAGAGATATTCCATTCGATGGAAAGTTGGAAGCTCTTGAATATTTTGTCGGTTACTATATCATGAACGTAATCGCCTTTTGGGCGTAATGTGGGGTCAAAGGTTAAAACTCCCTTTTTAGCCGTCCATATAGATTTTACCCCTTTACGGTTAAATCTATGCCAACCATTTAAGGTTTTTCCATCAAAAAGGGATTCCCATTCTTTTTCATTTTCAGTAATTACCTCAGTTTTAGTGTAAGAGCTACTTATAAAAAAAGTTAAAATAAAAACTCCTATTATTAATCGTCTCATTTTTCTATTTGTTTAAATATTTAAGATATTTTTTAAAAACTGTTTGTCAATATTACCACCAGCAAAATCATCGAAAGTTTTTTGGGTGGCTTCTATAATATGATTTTTTATAAATGGTGCACCTTCTTTAGCTCCTTGTTCAGGACTTTTTATACAGCATTCCCATTCCATTACGGCCCAAAGGTCGCATCCATATTCGGTTAGCTTAGTAAATATAGTCTTAAAGTCTATTTGACCATCACCAGGAGAGCGATAACGTCCTGCTCGATCAATCCAATCACCATAACCGCCAAAGGCTCCCTTTTTTCCGTTGGGTTTGAATTCTGAATCTTTAACATGGAAGGACTTAATAAATTCGTGATAGTGATCAATGTATTCTATATAGTCAAGCTGTTGAAGAACAAAATGACTTGGATCATAAAGTATGTTAACTCGTTTGTGGTTATCTGTGGCGTCTAAAAATCGTTCAAAAGTAACACCATCATGAAGGTCTTCACCTGGATGAATTTCATAACAAATATCTACACCATTTTCATCATATACATCTAAAATTGGTTTCCAACGCTTGGCAAGTTCTGAAAAGCCTAACTCTACAAGTCCTTCTGGTCTTTGAGGCCATGGGTGCCATGTATGCCACAATAGAGCACCAGAAAAAGTAGCATGAGTTTTAAGACCTAATCGATTACTAGCTTTTGCTGCTTTTTTCATTATATCTATAGCCCATTTTGTTCTCGCTTTAGGATTGTTCTTTACAGCATCTGGAGCAAAATTATCGAACATTAAGTCATAGGCTGGATGAACAGCTACCAACTGGCCTTGAAGATGAGTAGAAAGTTCAGTAATTTCTAGACCATAAGAATTAATTTTCCCTTTAAGTTCATCACAATAGATTTGACTTTCTGCAGCTTTATCTAAATCAATAAGGAAGGACTCCCAAGTGGGAATTTGAATTCCTTTATATCCTAAATTCGTTGCCCATTCACACATCCCCTCAAGACTATTAAAGGGAGCTTTATTATCTACAAATTGTGCAAGGAAGATTCCAGGACCTTTTATCGTTTTCATTTCTTTTCCAAGCTTAGCCATATATTTCCATTTTTATGAGATTCAACAACTTTTTCAATAAAGAGCATACCTCTTACTCCATCATTCATTGAGGGGTATTCTCCGTCAAAGGATTTTTCGCCCTTTAATGCTTTTGCTACACCTTTATAAATATTTCCCATTGCATCAAAAATCCCTTCTGGATGTCCTCCTGGAAGTTTTGTGCCGTCTGCAGCAACATCTGATACATAAGCATGACCTGGTTTTATAATTCTCTTTGGCTGATCATCAGTCATATGATAAAGAATATTTGGATTTTCTTGCTCCCATTTAAAGGCTCCTTTTTTCCCATAAACAGCAACAGTAAGACCATTTTCTTCCCCTGTAGCTATTTGACTTGCACGAATAACTCCTTTTACAGCTTTTGAAAATCGAATTAGAACAGTTCCATCAAGATCTAAACTATTATCATCATAAAGCATATTTAGGTCTGATAATACTGATTTAACTTCCATACCAGAAAGGTATTCAGTCATTTGAAAAGCATGAGTTCCTATATCTCCAATACATGAACTTATTCCTGCTTTTTTTGGATCTAATCGCCAAATAGTTTTTCGAACTTCTGGATCATGAATTACAGGATTAATCCAACCTTGATAATATTGTACATCTACTTTTTGAACTTCCCCTAGTTCACCCTTTGCTATCATATGTTTCATATGTCGTACCATTGGATAACCAGTGTAAGTATACGTAACAGCAAAAATGGCATCATTTCTTTTTTGTAACTCCTGTAGTTCTAAAGCCTCAGCATAGGAAGTTGTAAGAGGCTTTTCGCAAATTACATGAAAACCATTTTCCAATAGTTTTTTTTGCCATAGGGAAATGTAGAAAATTAGGTGTTAACACTGAAACTACCTCAATACGTTGATCTTTAGGTTTGTTAACTTCCTCTTCAATAAAGGTATCAAAGTCTAAGTAAACACGATCTGTATTTACCCCAATATGTTTAGCAAATTTTATATTTTCGTCAAAATCAGGGTTAAATACTCCCCCTGTAATTTCATAACGGTCGAACATGTGAGATGCTACTCGATGCAAAACTCCTATTAAAGAGTCTCCACCGCCACCTACAATACCTAGTCTGATTTTACTCATGATGATTTTATTTTAATGGTTTCGTTTTTAAAGAATAATAAAAATAATATTAAAACAATAAAAGAAAAAATAGCCGGTTGGACCCAAATTTCTTTCCAAAAATGACCTGAGGAAGAAATATATTGATCTGTTAGCCACCCAGCAAGCCGAAATCCGATTAGCATTCCAACACCGTATGTGGCAAGTGTAATAAGTCCCTGAGCCGTACTTTTATATGTTTCTCCAGCCTTATAGTCTGTATAAATTTGTCCAGATACAAAAAAGAAATCGTAACATACACCATGAAGTATAATTCCAAAAATTAGCATCCATGTTTGCGATCCAACATCTCCAAAAGCAAATAATAAATAACGAATACCCCAAGCTAAGATTCCAATTACAAGAGCATTTTTTTATACCATATCTTTTTATGAAAATAGGAAGTAAAAGTAGAAAAAGGACTTCAGAAATCTGACCTAATATCATTTTTGAAGCTGCTGCTTCCATACCAACTTCATTCAAGAACTGATTGGCATGTTGATAATAGAACGCCAAAGGAATACATATTAAAATTGAGGCAATAAAAAAAGATAGAAAACCACGATCTTTCAGCATAGCCAAGGCATCCAAACCTAGAATCTCGTGAATTGAAATCTTTCTCTTTGAACCAAGTTTAGGGGGTGTGTTAGGAAGGGAAAAACTATAGACTCCTAATATAGCAGAAGCTGAAGAAGCCATGTAAAAAGTATACTTTAACGTTTGAGCTCCTTCCCAAGCCATATAACCAATCGTTAACCCCGCTAAAACCCAACCTACACTTCCTAGGACTCGGATAGAAGCAAATTGCTTTGATGGGTCATCCATTTGATGAAATGCAACTGAATTAGCTAGTGCAAGTGTTGGCATGAAAAAAAGCATGTAGATAAAAATATATGGGTAAAAACTAGAGAAATTTTCAGCATTACTTACTATAAAAAGTAATCCTGCTCCAATTAAATGAAGCATTCCTAAAATCTTTTGTGCCGCAAAATAACGATCAGCAACGAGGCCAATAAAAAAAGGAGCAATTATGGCACCTATAGATTGAGTTTCATAAGCCATGGCGAGTTCTCCTCCACTAGAACTAAACTCTTGAGAAAGAAATGTACCCATAGTCACAAACCAAGCTCCCCAAATAAAGAATTCAAGAAAAAATAAAAAAGATAATTGAAGACGGACTTTTAATTCCATCCTTAAAGCATTTTAGCAGCTTTCTCCAATAATTTTTTAGTCGCAATAATACCATCTTTTTCAGAAAGCATATTACCCTCATATTCAACACCAATAAATCCATTGTATCCAGCATCTTTAGCGATGGATAATAATCTGTAATAGTCTAAGGTAGTCTCGTCTCCATTAGAATCAAACGCGTAAGATTTTGCACTGAGCCCAAATGCTCTAGGAAGCATTTCAGAAATCCCTAAATATGGGTCATATAAGTCTTTACAATTGTTGTCTTTTAGAGATCCATAACCCTCGCTCATACAAAAGTTACCAAAGTCTGGTAAAGTGCCGCAATTCTCTAAGTTTACTTGGTTTATAACTTTCATTAGTAAACTTGCATTGGATGATAATCCCCCATGATTTTCTACGATTACATTAATATTTAGGGGCTTCGCATATTCTCCTAAGGCTTCAAAACTTTCTACCGAATACTTTATCCAATTCTCTATTTCTTTTTCTCCTTTTAGGTTTATTCTAATTGCTGAACAATTCATTTTACTAGCAGCGTCAATCCAAAGTTTATGATTTTCCACAGCCATCATTCTTTCTTCAGGATTAGAGCTTGATAAATTGCCCTCACCATCAATCATAATAAGGACATTTTTTAAATTGTACTTAGCAGCAAGATCATTATTCCTTATTATAAACTCTTCCATTGCAGAAGCCTTATCTTCGCTCTTTGTTACATCTGAATAAAGAGCATTTACATATTCTAGTCCTTCAAAACCTAACTCATGAGCAATTTTTGCAAACTCATATGGAGATAATCCATCTTCACGAATTGAATTATGTATTGACCATTGAGCTAAAGATGTTTTAAAAAAAGAATTTTTATTGGTTACTGTCTGCTTATTTTCATTTTTACATGATACAAAACCTAAAATAAAAATTAAGAGCAGAAAATTTTGAGCTATATTATTTGTTTTCATAATGTTAGTTCTATTTTATCTTTGTTTTATTAGTGATCTAAATTTATATAATTTATTCGCATCAAAGAAGAAAATATTTATATTTGAGTTCTTCAAGATGTATAAATTAATTAATGTAGATGCAAAATAAGTTTGATGCTATAGTAGTAGGCACTGGAATCTCTGGTGGTTGGGCCGCTAAAGAGCTGTGCGAAAAAGGATTAAAGACTTTAGTTCTGGAACGCGGACATATGGTAAAACATATTGAAGACTATCCAACTGTTAATAATGATCCATGGGATTATAAAACCGGAGATGTCATTACCAAAAGGACAAGAGAAATTCAAGGAAAACAAAGTAGAACTGGTTATACTACAACAGAATCAAATAAACATTTTTTTGTCAATGACCTTGAACATCCATATAATGAAACTAATCGATTTGATTGGATGCGTGGCTATCAGGTTGGAGGTAGATCAATTACCTGGGGCAGACAATCGTATCGACTTACAGATTTTGACTTTGAAGCTAATATTAAAGATGGTATAGCTACAGATTGGCCCATTAGATATAAAGACCTTGAGTCTTGGTATGATTATGTAGAGGGATATATTGGAGTAAGTGGACAAAATGTTGGACTTCCACAGTTTCCAGATGGCAACTATTTAAGACCGATGGATCTTAACTGTGTTGAGAATCATTTAAAGGATTCCATAAATAAGAACTACACTGACAGGTTATTAACAATCGGAAGAACAGCTATTATTACAGAGGGAACAAAACCAGGGCTTGGTAGAGTTAGTTGCCAATATAGAGCGAGGTGTATAAGGGGCTGTCCTTATGGGGCTTATTTTAGCAGCAACTCTTCAACTCTTCCCGCTGCTGAAGCAACAGGGAATATGACTTTAAGGCCTAATTCAATTGTACATGAAGTTATTTATGACACTATTAAAAAACGGGCATCTGGTGTTAGAATAATTGATACCGAGACAAAAGAAGTTTTTGAATATAATGCAAAAGTTATTTTTTTGTGCGCTTCTACAGTTGCATCAACTTCAATTTTGATGCAATCTAAATCAGACAGTTTTCCTAATGGAATAGGGAATTCCTCAGATCAATTAGGAAGAAATATAATGGATCACCATCTAGGTGTCGGCGCCTCAGCAGAAACAGATGATTTTCAAGATAAATATTATTTTGGGAGAAGAAATAACGGAATTTACATACCAAGATTTAGAAATATTGGAGGTGAAACCAATCGAAAGGATTTCTTGCGAGGTTATGGATACCAAGGAGGAGGTTCGCGAGGATCGACCTTTAAAGTTGCTGAGTTAGATTATGGTAGTCGATTTAAAGAAGAGTTGTTAAAGCCAGGAACCTGGAAAATAAGGTTAAGCGGTTTTGGGGAAGTACTACCCTACGAGCAAAATAAAATGACCCTCGATTATAAAAAGCTTGACAATTGGGGCTTGCCAACAATTACATTTGATGCTACCATAAAAGAAAATGAATTAAACATGCGTAAAGATATGCAACAACAGGCGATCGAAATGTTGGAAAGAGGAGGGTTTAAAGATGTTAAAGGTCATGATGAAGACTACGCTTTAGGGCTTGGAATTCATGAAATGGGAACTGCCCGTATGGGACACGACTCTAGAACATCAGTACTTAACAAATACAATCAAATACATGAGGTGTCTAATGTTTACGTGACTGACGGTTCTGCCATGACTTCAGCAGGTAATGTAAACCCCTCTTTGACTTATATGGCACTAACGGCAAGGGCTGCAAATCATGCAGTACAAGAATTAAAAAAAATGAATCTTTAAAATAACAATTGAAATGGATAGAAGAAAAGCACTAAAAAATATTGGTACCGGGATTGGAACCTTCACCGTCTCTCCCTCAATTATCAGTCTTTTTAATAGTTGCCAGCAAGATAGTATTCAGGATCTTGTTACTTTTTCGAAGGAACAATATGATTTTATTACAAAATTAATAGATATAATTATTCCAAAAACTGATACACCTGGAGCAATTGAATTAAACTTAAATAAATTCATTGATCTATATATTAATGAAGTTTGGCCTGGCGAAATTAAAATGGTATTCCTTTCAGGGCTAGATAAATGTTTAACCGATTCAAAATCAAGCACAGAAGGATTAAAACTATTATTAGACAAAACTTTTAAAATAGATGAACAAATCTCTGACAATTACGATGATCTAATTTCTGACTATCAAGAACAAATTGAATTAGGATATAAAGCTTCAATTGATCAGAACATTTTAGAATATCTATTTCTAAAAAAATTAAGAGATATTACTGTTATGTCTTTTAAAATTAATGAATATGTAGCCAAAAACTTGATGGACTACTCCCCAATTCCAGGCGATTACAAGGGATGCGTTGATCTTCGAGAGACAACAGGCGGTAAAGCATGGTCTTTATAAAATTTTAAAGTTATGACAAAGCTTTATCTACTTAACTATAAACTTTCCTTTCATTAATTGCCAATGCCCAGGGAAAGTACAGATGAAAGTGTAGATGCCTTTTTTAGGAGCATCGAAAGTGATGGTATCAGTATCCCCGCCTCCAAGTAATTTAGTGTAAGCGATAATTTCATCTCCTTCGGGTATATATTCGGTCTTCATTGCCGAAGCAGCTCTGGTTGCAAAATCATTTACATCGACATCAGATTTTAACAAAACAAAGTTGTGTCCCATTCCCCTTTTACCAAATTTCCCAGTATGATTTAATGTAAGAGTTATGGTTTTACCAGCTGGGACTAAAATCATGTTTTTATCAAACTTCATTGTATCATTTGAATTAAGTATGATTTTGGTTTGTGGAGCAGTTTTGGAAACTTTTTCAGTTTTAGGTGTTTTATCTTTTTCATTAGGCTTTCCATCATTGCAGTTTGTAAGAAAAAGCAAGAAGCAAAAGGGGAGTATATATTTTTTCATTTTTTTTTTTTCAAAAGTATAAAAATTATAATATTTATAAGAAACTTATTTTAAATGCTTCCAGGACAATCAAGGGTTAATATTTGTTCATTTTTCCCCTGTAATATTAAGTGAATTTAATATATCAAGGGGTGTATAATTTTTTTAAGTTTAAATTCTACGCTCTATATTATCTTTTTAATTTAAACTTACAACATAATCAATGTCGAAAAATGAAATAAAATCTTTTCTTTTCAAATTAGATATCATAACCAATTCTTTTAAGCATTCTAGTTCATAAAAATCAAAAACTAAAACTAAATTTTCCTGACTAGTACTTATTGGGAACTTTCTTTTAATAGTTTGATTGAATGGAACATTATTCCAATAGTCAATATCTATTTCTTTAACAGCCATATGGAAGGCTCTTAGTTCTCTTTCTGATAATTCAATTAACATGTTTGAAAATGATAGATGAAAAAATCCACAATTTTCACAATAAAGTAATTCTCCAAATTTATTTTTTCTTACAACAATTGATTTCATGAAACACAAGGTTAATCATTATTGTATAAAGTTAATTATTTTAATTCAATCTAAATAAAAATAAATATAAAAAGTATATGATTTTATGTTTAGTTAGTTCATAGATTAATTTAAATGATTTTTAAAAAAACTTATTACTGAATATTTGATATTTATCTAATTATAATAAAATTTGAAAATAGTACTTTATTGAATTCAGAACTTTACTTTATGGAGTATTAAGCCTGATGCGGGTGCTATTAAATCTATTTTCTTAGAACTATTTCTAACAAGACTTTGAGAAATGAAGTCCAAGGTGATTTCCCCTTTTCCAAGCTTAATCAAAGCTCCCATCATCAGTCTTATCTGATGCCTCCCGAAGCCTTTTCCTACTACTTTAAGTAAATAACTTTTTTCTGGAAAAAAATTGGCTTTATAGATTCTATTTTCCTCAAGTTTACAATATTTTAATTTTCTCTCATAAGTACCTTCCTTTTTTGGCTTGTAACAATAGGCTTTAAAATTATGTATCCCTTCAAATAAATTTGCTCCTTGTGTCATTAGATTAATATCTAATGGATCTAGAATTGTGGTAAGCAAAGGCGCACAAAATGGGTGGTATTTGGATCCGAATGCAAAGATATAATGGTATTCTTTTTCAGTAACATCTTTGATGATATTAAATTTAGAATCAACTTCTTCAATTGAAATTGCTCTAATATCTTGAGGTAAATTTAAATTAAACTCATTCAAAAATTTATCGCTATTCTCGAGAGGAGATTTTTCTAAAAAAAGTTCAATAGCAGTTTCATTTGCAGAGACCATAGCATCTGTTCTTCCTGAACCTAAAGTTTTAAAAACTTTTCCATCTAAAATAAATTTTAAAGTTTTATCAATCATCATATGTAAAGTTTTATGATTGGGTTGTTTTTGCCATCCATGAAAACGATACCCTAAAAACTGAATTTTTATTAAATAGTAAAATCGTTTTATCGACATAGATATTAAAATAAAATTAAAACCTTTGATTCAATATCCTGTTTTAATTAAAAGCTAGGAAAACTTTAAGTCTGTTTTGATCTATATGAATTTACCCTTTTTTTCGAAACTAAATAAACTCCTAAAAAAACCAGTCCACACGCAAGAATTTTCATACTATCTAGAATATCATTACCAGTAATCACAGCATATACAATGGTAATTATGGGTTGTAGGTAAGTAAACGCTCCAATAGTTGTTGCTGGAAGGGTTTTTAATGCATAAACGTTAAGCATGTAAGTCAAAAAAGTGGTGCCTAAAACAACAAAGCTCATCCGCCAAATTGCCTCAAAAGGCAGACTATTCCAAGTGACTTCCATAAATTCATTTATAGTGAATGGAAATGTATAAAATACCCCAAGTAGGAACATCCATTTCATAAGTGTAACAGTTCTGTATTTTTTAGTAAGTGATTTTACGATTACAAGATAAGTTCCAAAACTTATTGCATTTATTAAAAGCATTATATTTCCTAAAGAAACATTCGGTGCGTTTAGAGCTGTGATTGAATTGCCATAAACAATAAGTAAAATTGCTCCTATAAAACCTAAAATGATACCTAAAACTTTAATAAGTGTTAATCTTTCTTTTAAGAATATAGCTGAGAGAACAAGAATTATAATTGGCGTCAAAGTTACAATTACTCCACTGTTTATAGGAGTTGAAAGTTGAAGGCCTTTAAAAAACATCAACATATTAATGCACATTCCAAAGAAGGCAGTAATAGTAATTTTAAAGAAATCTTTTTTTTCAATCGTTTCTTTAGGCATAAAAAAACTAACTAACCAAAAAAGAATACATGCACCAACAACTCTAAGCATAATAAATCCAAAAGGGCCAATATAGTGAGGCATCACCACCTTTGCTATAGTGTGATTCATCCCATAAATTGTAGTTGCTCCAAAGGCAGCTATCAATGCTAGAATTCTATTGTCCATCTAAAAATTTTTTTGCAGTTGCTATAGTTTTAGATGCATTTCCAATAAAACTGTGATTATCATATAACAGAACTGGTCGCTTTAAAAAAGAATAATGCTCCAAAAGTAAATTTTTGTAGTCCTTTTCTCTGAGATTTTGATCTTTTAATTTTCTTTGTTTATATAGTTGAGATCGCTTGTTGATCAAATATTCATAATTACCTACAATTTTGTATAATGTATCTATCTCAGAATGAGAAAGGGGATTTTTCTTGACATCAATTTGCAAAATAGTATTATCTAATTTTAGTTCTTTAGCTATCCTTTTACAGGTATTGCAGCTGCTTAAATAATAAAATATTCTCATTAGAGTTTTTTGATATTACAAAGAAAAATCATTTTTATTGAACATCAGTGGTTTTCCTTAAAATCAGATACCTTTATAGAAAATATTTTATAGTATGAAAGACAAAATCCATTTTAACACAGCAACTATTCATGGGGGGCAAAAGCCTGACGAAGCCTATGGGGCAGTAATGCCTCCAATTTATCAAACCTCGACCTATGCTCAAACTACTCCAGGAGGGCATAAAGGTTTTGAATATAGTCGGACTCATAATCCCACGCGCCAAGCTCTAGAAAAATCTTTAGCAAGCATTGAGAGAGGAGCTTTTGGATTTGCGTTTGGATCTGGTCTTGCAGCTATGGATGCAGTTTTAAAATTATTAAAACCTGGTGATGAAATTATTTCAACAGACGATCTTTATGGAGGGTCTTACCGTATATTTAAAGGGATTTTTGAAGGCTTTGGATTAAAGTTTCATTTTCTACCCATGCATGATACAGAGCTGGTATCTTCCACCATTAATAAGAAAACTAAACTGATTTGGCTGGAAACACCCACTAATCCAATGATGAATGTTATAGATATCCAAGCTGTGACCAAACTTGTTAAAGATAAAGAAATTTTAGTTGCTGTTGACAACACCTTTGCTTCTTCATATATACAGCAACCATTAACCATGGGCGCAGATATTGTAATGCATTCTGCAACTAAATATTTAGCGGGTCATTCAGATGTGATTTTAGGAGCATTAATTGTCAATAGCTCAATCCTTGCTGAGCGAATTGGTTTTATCCAAAATGCAAGTGGGGCAATATGTGGTCCTATGGATAGTTTTTTAACATTAAGAGGAATTAAGACTTTGCACGTCCGTATGCAGCGTCATTGCGAAAATGCTGCTATGATAGCAAAGTTTTTGAAAGATCATTCCAAAATTGAAAAAGTTTATTGGCCAGGTTTTAAATCTCATCCAAATCATTCAGTCGCAAAAGCACAGATGAAAGATTATGGAGGAATGCTTTCTTTTGTAACTAAAGGGGCAGATTATCTTGCTGCAATTAACATTATTGAGCGACTAAAGTTGTTCACTCTTGCTGAATCCTTGGGTGGAGTAGAAAGTTTAGCAGGACATCCCGCAAGCATGACTCATGCATCTATTCCTAAAGATATAAGAGAAAAGAGCGGTGTAGTAGATTCACTTATCCGTTTAAGTATAGGAATTGAGGATGTGCGTGACTTAATTTCAGATTTAGATCAGGCAATAGATTAATCAATGCCCTATGAATATCTCAGAAAATAAGAAAATTTATTTTGCTTCTGACCAACACTTTGGTGCCCCAACGAAATCTCTTAGTAAAAAACGTGAAAATTATTTTATTCAATGGCTTGATAAAGTTGAAAAAGATGCTGCTGTCTTGTTTCTATTAGGAGATTTATTTGATTTTTGGTTTGAATACAAAACAGTCGTTCCTAAAGGGTTCGTGAGAATTTTAGGAAAATTATCTTCAATTGTGGATCGAGGAATTCCTGTACATTATTTTGTTGGGAATCACGATTTATGGATGAAAGATTATTTTGAAACGGAATTAAATATTTTCGTTTACCACAAACCAAAAGAATTTACATATAATTCTAAATCCTTCTTTATTGGACATGGAGACGGCCTTGGGCCAAATGATTATGGATATAAGTGGTTAAAAAAATTGTTTACAAATCCAATAGCAAAACGAATGTTTCAAGCTTTACATCCTGACGTTGGAATGTCTTTGGGAAACTATTTTTCAAAAAAAAATAAATTGATTTCTGCAAAAAAAGAATCTACTTTTTTAGGAGAAGAAAATGAATGGTTAGCTCTATATGCAAAAAGAAAGCTTAAGGAAAAGCACCGTGATTTTTTTATTTTTGGTCACAGACACATGCCATTAGAGATTAATTTAAGCATGAAATCAAAATACATTAATTTAGGAGATTGGATTTCACATTATAGCTATGCAACTTTTGATGGCAACAATCTAGAAATCAAAAAATGGGAAATTAATTAGTATGATTGAACAAAAATCATCAATTCTCGAAAATACAATATTAATTGGTGTAGTTATGAGTAGGCAAGACGAAAAACAATCCAAAGAATATATGGATGAATTAGAATTTTTGACCTTTACAGCTGGAGGGAAAGTTCTAAAGCGATTTACACAAAAGATTGAACTTCCCAATCCTAAAACATTTATCGGCTCTGGAAAAATATTAGAAGTAATAGATTTTGTTAAGGGTAATGATATTTCATCTGTTATCTTTGATGATGAGCTTTCACCAGCTCAACAAGGCAATATAGAAAAGATTCTTAAAGTAAAAATTCTTGACCGGACTGGACTAATCCTTGATATTTTTGCTCAACGTGCAAAGACTAGTTATGCTCGAACTCAGGTCGAATTAGCCCAATATCAATATTTACTTCCTCGCTTAAAAGGTCTGTGGACACATTTAGAACGTCAAAAAGGGGGTATTGGAATGCGAGGCCCAGGTGAAACTGAAATTGAAACCGATCGTAGAATTGTAAGAGATAAAATTTCATCACTAAAGGAAAAGCTAACTATAATTGATAAACAGATGGCGACTCAAAGGGGAAATCGTGGAGCTTTGGTTCGGGTTGCCCTAGTAGGCTATACAAATGTTGGAAAATCAACCTTGATGAATGTAATTTCCAAAAGTGGAGTTTTTGCAGAGAATAAGCTTTTTGCCACACTTGACACTACAGTTAGAAAAGTGGTAATAGGGAAAACGGGTAATATGTATTTTTCGGATTTCGTCATAAACTCTATTTCGAAATTCATTTATATTTTCTTTATTTTTAGCAGAAATGAAAAGGGCTTTCCCATTCATTGAGCTCATCCAGGTTTTTTTCCACTCTTCAAGGCTGTAGTGCTTCTTACCTCTTAATTCGACTAGTTCAGTTTCATCCCAGTATTCAGGCTCATAGGCATCAATCTTATTAAATACCATATAAGTAGGTTTGTTCGAACTTTTGATTTCTTGCAAGATTTGATTTACCGAATCTATATGCTCTTCAAAATTTGGATGTGAAATATCAACTATATGAAGCAAAAAATCTGCTTCCTTAACTTCATCTAGAGTGCTTTTAAAAGATTCTACTAATTGAGTTGGTAAT
>CACLGW010000009.1 GCA_902606525.1 uncultured Bacteroidota bacterium
AAACAATTATTTTATATTTACACCCTATTTATTTTTTCTGACAAAAATTCATTTTCAATTTGATGGGCCAAATTACTACCCTCACATTCTTTTCTTTTGAATCAAAAAAACTTTGGGCATTCAAACAAATGGGAATTGCCCCAAGATTATTGCAGGTCCAAGAGGGATTGCAGTTTTTTAAATTTCTAGGTACTGGAGGTGGTCAAGGATTCAGTTTAAAACCAGATTTTTCAACCTATGCTTTCCTTGGAGTCTGGGATGAGTACTCCATTTTTAAAAATTGCATTCAAAACCATCCCATATTTATTGAATATCAAAATAATGCAGCTTGTCAAAGAGATTTAGTTTTAAAACCGATAAAAAGCCACGGTTTATGGAGCGGTCAAAATCCTTTTTCTTCTAATACGTTGAACTTGAATAAATACTCTAACGAGAAAGCTGTGGTAATTACTCGAGCGACACTCAACTACAATAGACTATTTTCATTTTGGAAATCAATACCTTCTGCAAGTAAAGCAATAGAAAAAGCAAATGGTGTTCATTTTTATAAAGGAATTGGAGAATGGCCTTTTATTCAACAAGCTACAGTTAGTATTTGGAAAAACTTTGAATCTGTAAATGAATTTGCATACAAAAGTAGAGCTCATGCAGATATAGTTAAAAAAACACGGCAAATGAAATGGTATAAAGAGGACCTTTTTGCTAGATTCTATTTAATATCTGACGAAACTAAAATTTTAAACTAATGAAAAATATTATTGTTATTGGGGCAGGAATTGCCGGCTTAGCTTCAAGTATTCGTTTAGCTGTTAAAGGTTATAGTGTTAAAGTTTTTGAAGCAAATTCGTATCCGGGGGGAAAAATTTCTTCAGTTAAAATGGATCAATTTAGGTTTGATGGAGGACCTCCTTTACTTACAATGCCAAATTTTATAACTGAACTTTTTGAATTAGCAGGTGAAAATCCAGATGACTATTTTAAGTATAAAAAGAAAGAAGTTTCTTGTGTTTATTTTTGGAATGATGGAAAAAAATTTACAGCACACAGCGATAGTGAAAAATTTGCAATTGAAGCATCAAAAACTTTTGATGAACCAGAAAAAAATATTAAAAAATATTTTGAAAGAGCAAAGAAAAAGTATGATTTGATAGCATCTATTTTTTTAGAAAAATCTCTACATAAAACTAAAACATATTTTTCTACTAAAACCCTAAAATCACTTTTTCAATTAAGGATATTTGAAATTCAAAAATCCCTTCATCAAGCTAATACTGATTCTTTCGATTCTAAACATTTAATTCAGTTTCTCGATAGATATGCCACTTATAATGGTTCAAACCCTTATCAAACTTCAGGGATAATGTCTGTTATCCAACATCTTGAAAAAAATTATGGAACTTACGTTGCAAAAAAGGGGATGTTTTCAATTGCAGAATCACTTTTTAAATTAGCAAAAAAGGTTGGTGTAAAGTTTGATTTTGAAACTACAATAGATGAAATAATTTTAGATCCAAAGAAAAAAATTAAGGGTGTTAAGGCGAAAGGGAAAACATATAATTCAGATATTGTGATTTCTAATATGGATGTTTATTATACCTACAATAAATTAATAAAAAAGGTTAAAACACCCTCAAGTATAATAAACCAAGAAAGATCTAGTTCTGCAGTAATTTTTTATTGGGGAATTAAAAAAACTTTTAAAGAGTTAGATTTACATAACATTTTCTTCTCCTCTGATTATAAAAGTGAATTTAAATCAATTTTTGAAGACAAAAAAGTAAGTAACGACCCAACAATATACATTAATATAACATCTAAAGAAATACCCGAAGATGCTCCTAAGGGACATGAAAATTGGTATGTTATGATAAATACCCCCCCAGATTATGGACAAGATTGGTCAAAAATTGTTGAAAATTTAAGATCAATAGTCATTAAGAAAATATCTACGCAGCTAGGGGTTAATCTAGAAGAAATTATAATTTGTGAGAAAATAATTACACCTGTTTTAATACAAAAAAATAGTAAATCATATATGGGCGCCCTTTATGGAACTTCAAGTAATGACTTATTTTCAGCATTTTTACGTCATCCAAACTTTTCTAATCGAATTAAAAACTTATATTTTTGTGGGGGTAGTGTTCACCCGGGAGGTGGAATCCCATTATGTTTATTATCTGCTAAAATCGTTGATGATCTTATACCTAAATTATAAATGAAGTATAGTGATTTTTTAACAAAACAAAATATTTCTATAGGTTTAATCTGGCTTTTTCACCTTTCAGGTATTATTGGTATAATCTACACCGATTCATCTTGGTTTATAAAAGCTACTCCTTTAAATCTATTAATAAGTTTTATTTTATTAATAATCAATATTGAATGGACTAAAAAGTTGTTGTTTTTAGTATTATTATGTTTTAGTTTAGGTATGTTAGCTGAGGTCTTAGGTGTTAAATTTGGATTTATTTTTGGAGAATATTCTTATGGAGAAACGATGGGGATAAAATTTATGGATGTCCCATTAATAATAGGTTTTAACTGGTGCATTTTAGTTTTTATTACAGGGTCTATTTCTAATGCTTTTTTTGACAATCTTTGGGCGAGAATCCTAATCGCAACAGGATTGATGCTCTTTCTGGACTTAATTATTGAACCGGTAGCACCAGTTTTAGACTTTTGGACTTTTGAATCTGGGCTTGCTTCTATCCATAATTATATTGGATGGACTATTATCGCCTTTCCTCTACAGTTAATTTTTCAAAAACTTAAACTTAAAATTGATGGATCTTTTTCATTTCATTTATTTGTTCTGCAATGTCTTTTTTTCATTATACTTTTACTAAAGATTAATTCTTTGTAAAATTTAAACTAAAATCTATTTTCATGAAAAACTACTTTTTTCTTTTATCCCTATTATTAACTATTGCATGTGGAGAAAGAAATAATTTAAAAGATAGTTTATCTGCCCCAACAAAAAATAATGTAGGTAAAGAAATTATATCAGGTGAAAGTCTGGAACTAGTCGATTACCCAGAAGATTTTTTAAAAGATTATGGGCTGGAAGAATGGGAGGATTTTAGAAACCTATATAAAACCATGGATCGTCTAAAGGAAATGGATATTAGAGATATTGAATTAAATATTATAGGTTTATCATCTCGTTTAAAGGATTTGATTTCACAAGACTTACCTGGAGGGTTTGAAACTCCTCAAATTCGTAGCCGCCTGAAAGTTGTTCAAATGCAGACCCAAAAATCACGCTATTTTACAAGACACTATAAAAAAGATTCACTTCTTCCATCTTTAAGAGCATTATATTATCATTATAATATTTTGATATTAAGGATGATTGTCCTTAAAGAAGATGAGAATGTAGCAGTTTCTGAAACCAAACAAAGGCCTTAAAAACTCGAGTTAATTTTTTTTTATATAAATAATTATTAACCAGAACTTGATTTTTATTTATCGCGATTTGAATACTTGACATATAATTCAAAAATTCAGAGTTTTCATAGCCAAATTCAATGAATTCTGTAAAAAGTTCAAGTAACATTTTATCTGCTTCTAAACATTTTTCAACTGCAGTTGATTTTTGCTTATCTATAGTGGAAACTAATAATTGATCAAAGTTAAATTTGTTAATGATTAAGTCATCAAAAGGTATTCCTATGTTTTGCAATTCACTCAAGACCTGTTGAAAAAATCGGTTTCGAATCAATGCTTGTTTGTTAAAAAAACGTTTTTCTTCACAAGTGTTTACATGATCAGAGGCCATTAAATACTCCAACTTTGCATTTTTTAGGTGCGTAAGGAGTTTTTCCATTAATATTATTTGCTTACTCTGTCTAGACATTTGTTGTATCAATTAAGTTAGCAAATAGTATGACGCTTTAACAGGAAGAAATAATATTTATATCAACAGGTTATTTACAGTATATTTAAAGGTTGTATCGTCTTCAATTTTCTTAGCTTGGATAATCCTTACAATAGGTGGATCTGAGCTAAATTTTGGTGAAGGGAGGCCCAGTTTTTTTGCCATGAATTCATAATACTTTTCACGATTTGGATGGTGAGGTGAGACCAAATTATAAATACCTCGAAGCTTAGGATTAACAATCAAATTACAAATTCCAGATACGGCATCTTTTTGATGAATAAAATTGATCCGTCCTCCTGGATTTCCTATATTTCTATTTTGTAATTTGAAAATTGGATGTCGATCCTTACCAATAAGTCCTCCTAATCTTACAATAATTGAGTCTTTAGTAGAATTTATAATTAGCTTTTCACTACTATAAAGTGCCTTAGCAACTGGATTTTTAGGATCAACCTCGCTTAATTCATTGTAGTTACCTCCCTTTGATCCATAAACAGATGTACTACTTAAAAAAATAATTCGTTCAACATTACTTGACTCAATATAATTTAGGAGATTTGATATTCTTTGAACGTATTCTTTTTCTTTTGATTTTTTATTAGGAGGAATAGAGATTATTAAAGTTTCAATTTTTTTCAAAAAAAACAGAATGCTTTTACTTTCGTTCTCGTCTAAAATAACCTTATAGCCTTCAATTCCATTTTTATTTAAAGCTGAAATCCCAGCCTCTGATCTTCGAGTACCTTTAACATTAAAATTTAGTTTTTTTAAGGAGTTTCCAAGTGGAACCCCTAACCATCCACAACCTAAAATACCTAATTGATGCATAAAATGAATTATTGGCAATTATACTGATATATTTTCATAGAATCACCTATTTTTTTAACAGAATACCAAATTTTTACTCAAAAAAACTTATATTACATAAAAACAAATCACTTATTATGCCCATCAAAAGTTTTCAAGGAGAACGAGCTCAGAAAAAAAGAGTCACTCCCAGGAAATTGTCAGTATCTGATATCATGACTACTCAGTTGGTATTGTTTACACCAGAACAAACTGTTCATGAAGTAATGAAAGCTTTTATAAAACATCGAATATCAGGAGGTCCTGTTATAAATGAGAAGGGAAAACTTGTTGGTGTTATTTCTGAAGCAGATTGTATGAAGGAAATCTCCGATAGTCGATACTTCAACATGCCAATTTTAGATAAATCTGTTGGTCATTTTATGACAACAAAAATAGATACTATTGAATCTACTACAAGTGTATTTGATGCTGCATCTAAATTTTCAAATTCAAGTAGACGTCGTTATCCAGTTATCGAAAATGGACGTCTTGTAGGGCAGATAAGTCGAAAAGATATTGTTATTGCAGCTATCAATATGAAAAGTCAAACTTGGAGAGTTAAGTAAATAGTTCTTTAGCTAGCCTAAAAGTATTTGCATGAGCTTCTAGAATTACTTTTATATCCTTAGAATATCCCCCCCCCATACTACATTGGATTGGAATACCTTTTTCTTTATAAAAATTAAGTACAAGTTCATCTCGTTTTTTGCAACCTTTCATACTGACACCTAGACGACCTAATTTATCGGTTTTTAATATATCTACACCACATAGGTAAAAAATAAAATCTGGGTTTACCGTTTCAGATAGTTTGGGTAAAAGACTTTTTATTTGGTCTATATAAGTGATATCAGAACATTTATCATCTATCGATATATCAATATCACTAGTCTCTTTTCTAAAAGGATAGTTTTTGGCTCCATGAACTGAACAGGTGAAAACATTTGAATTATTTTTGAAGATTGCTGCGGTTCCATTTCCTTGATGAACATCCAAATCTAAAATTAAAATTTTTTTTGCGTACCCCTGATCTAAAAGATATTGTGCTGCAATAGCTTGATCGTTTAGAAGGCAAAATGCTTCCCCTCGATCTGAAAAAGCATGATGAGTTCCCCCTGCAATATTCATTGCAATTCCAGAATCTAGGGCTTTTTCCGCTCCCATAATGGTTCCCCCAGCAATCAAAAATTCTCTTTTTACCAATGCCTCATTAAGAGGAAAACCAATGTTTCTAATTTCATTTTTTGTAAGTTGTAAATTACATAGGCGATTTACATATTCCTTTACATGCACTCTTAAAACTTGTTCTATTTTTGCAGCTTTTGGAATAAAAAAATCTTTAGGCTTACATGTCCCTTCTAAAATTAACTGTTGAGGTAAAAGCTTATATTTTTCCATAGGAAAACGATGATTTTCAGGAAGAGGTAGACAATAGGTAGGATCAAAAGCTATTGGTATAAAGGAATCCAAATCAATTATGTTATTGGTGACCCATTTTGAACACTTTTTTCTTCAGGCGACACGAAAATAAAATTTCCGTGCTCATTTTTTCCAAGTAAAATCATTCCGTTACTTTCAATACCATTAAGTTCTCTAGGAGCCAAGTTAGACAACAGTATTACTTTTTTCCCGATAAGATCATCTGGCTTGAAATCGACTGCGATTCCTGAAACAACTGTTCGGACCTCCTCTTTAAGTTGAAGCTTTATCTCGATTAATTTTTTTGTTTTATTGACTTTTTTGGCTCTTATGATTTCGGCAACTTGTAGATTTAAAGCGTCAAAATCTTTAAATGATACTTGTGGCTTTATTGGAGGAATTTGATGCAAAGAAACTTTATCTTCTTTTTTACCCAAATCAAGTTTGGTTAGTTGCTGTTGGATCTGTTTATCTTCAATTTTTTTAAATAAAAGTTGGACTTTTTTTATATGTTGTCCTTCGGTTATCAATAATTTTTTATCACTTATATCCTTCCATTTTAAACCTCCAGATTTTAAGTTTAACATAATATTTAACTTTTTTGATGTGAAGGGTAAAAAAGGCTCACTGAGAACCGCTAGGCCAGCTGTGATCTGAAGAGCTGTAAAGATTATTGTTGCAACACGATCTGGGTCAGTTTTGATCAATTTCCATGGTTCGGAATCAGCTAAATATTTATTTCCTAAACGAGCTAATTGCATAAAACTTTGACATGCTTCTCTAAAGCGATATTGTTCAACAGCCTGTCCAATTTCATCTGGAAGTTTTGACATTTCATCTAAAACTTTTTCGTCTTCTAGTAAAAATATTCCAGCTTTTGGAACATTACCTCCATAGTATTTGTGAGTGAGAACTAATACACGATTAATAAAATTACCATATATAGATACAAGTTCATTATTATTTCGTGACTGAAATTCTTGCCAAGTAAAATCATTGTCTTTAGTTTCAGGAGAGTTAGCTGTTAGAACATAGCGTAATACATCTTGTTGATCAGGGAATTCTTCTAAATATTCGTGAAGCCATACAGCCCAATTTTTAGAAGTAGATATTTTTTGTCCTTCTAGATTTAAAAATTCGTTTGCGGGTACATTTTCAGGTAAAATATAATTCTCGCTTTCGTGAAGAATAACAGGAAAAATAATACAATGAAAGACGATATTATCTTTTCCTATAAAATGAACCAGTTTAGTTTTATCATCTTTCCAATATGGTTCCCAATTAATTCCTTTTTTTATTGCCCACTCTTTAGTAGAAGAAATATATCCTATAGGTGCATCAAACCAAACATAAAGTACTTTATTTTCTCCTTCAGTTAAAGGTACTGGAATTCCCCAGTCTAAATCACGAGTTACTGCTCGAGCTCTTAAACCGTTATCAAGCCAAGATTTTACTTGGCCATATACATTTGGTTTCCAGTCAAGTTTATGCTTTTTAATAATCCAGTTTTCCAAAAAACTTTCATATCGATTTAAGGGAAGATACCAATGCTTTGTTTTCCGCATTTCAGGCTTAGACCCACTTATAGTAGATTTTGGATTGATTAGCTCATCCACATTTAAAGTACTTCCACAGCTTTCACATTGATCGCCATAAGCCTCCGTGTTTTGACATATTGGGCAGGTTCCTTGAACGAAACGATCCGCTAAAAATTGCTGAGCTTCAGGGTCGAAAAGTTGTTCTGATTCGTTTTCTTCAAAAACTCCTTTCTGATGTAAGTTAGTAAAAATTTCTTGAGCAGTTTTGTGATGGATTGATCGAGATGTTCGAGAGTAATTATCAAAAGTAATTCCAAAACTTACAAATGAATCACGAATCAATTGATCATAATAATCAATTATTTGCTTAGGAGATTTTTTTTCTTTTTTAGCTTTAATAGAAATTGCAACTCCATGCTCATCGCTGCCACATATAAATGCAACCTCCTTCCCTTTAACTCTTAAATAGCGAGCATAAATATCAGCTGGAACGTAAACGCCTGCCAAGTGGCCAATGTGAATTGGTCCGTTGGTGTAGGGTAAGGCTGCCGTAATAGTATAACGTTTTGGCATTCAAATAAGTTCAATTTATTTCAAAAGTAAGCAAAACTCAACCTTTTTATTAAACTAAGTCTATCTTAATGAACCAAATTTATTTTAGAGGGTGAATTTCTTAAAATAATTGATTATTGTTTTATTTGTAACATTTTGTTTTAAATAATTATTTTTGTTATAATAATGATTATAATATTTAAACACTCTTTATATTATGAAAACCATTGCCTCAACAGTCACCGAATATATTAAGACAAAACCTTACCTAGCCTCTGCACTAGCTGACGGAATAATAAATCTCACTTCCTTAGCAAGAAATATCCATGGTGATATTGAGTCATTAATGAGAAAGTCTGTCAATCAGGGTGCAATAATTATGTCTCTAAAACGAGTATCAGATGACACTAGTTTTACTTTAACAAAAAAAATTATTAACGTATTAAAAAATCTTGGAGATATTACAGTACGATCCTCTTTAATAGATTATGGCTTTCTACTTTCAGAAACTTTATTAATAACCCAGGCTAACCTACTAAAAAAAATTGAAGATAAAAAAGATGTTTTTTATACATCTTCAAGGGGAGTCGCCGAGAGCAATATTGTAGTGAGTAAAAACATAGTTTCATTAGTTGACGGACTTTTTAAAAACGAAGTTTGTCACACTAAAAGAGAAAATTTATCCTCGATTACTATTAAACTTCCCAGTAATAATATTAATATTCCAGGAATATATTATTTTATTTTTCAACGCTTATCTTGGGAGGGGGTAAATATTATAGAAGTTATTTCAACTTCTAACGAATTTACCATATTAGTAGATGAAGATCAGGTAGATATTGCTTTTAAAGTGATAAAAAATCTCAAAGGTCTTTAGTCTTTATTACTAATTGAAAGAAAAAATTTAATTAAACTTTTTACGTCTTTAATATCAGCTATTGATAATAAAAGCCTTGGTCCATTAGCTGTATTTTTCTCTTTTAGTGTTAAACGATCTGGAGATTTTTGAATTTGATTGATTAAATAACTAAAACCTTCACTTTTGAAGAATTGGCTTTGTTGATCTGAAAGGAAATAAGACAGACAACGTTCTTTTTTAATTATCAACCTTTCAATACCTAGACGTCCAGCTACCCATTTTAATCGAACACTTTCAAGCAATTCTTTCGCCTCTAGAGGAAGAGGACCAAACCTATCTATAAGTTTGGCTTCATATGCTTCGAGTTCTTGGGTTGTTTTTAACTGACTCAATTCTTGATAAAGGGCAAGACGTTCTTTGACAATATTGACATAATCATCAGGGATATAAATTTCCATATCCGTATCAATTTGAACCTCTTTAACATAAGTTTTGATCTGATCGTTTTCCTCCGATTCATAGAGCGATTTAAACTCATTTTCTTTCAGCTCTTCTATGGCTTGTTGTAAAATTTTCTGATAGGTCTCAAAGCCCATTTCATTGATAAATCCACTTTGTTCTCCACCTAATAAATCTCCCGCACCTCGTATTTCTAAATCTTTCATTGCGATTTGGATTCCAGAACCTATAGCAGAAAATTGTTCTATGGTTTTTATACGCTTTTGAGCATCAGAACTCATCGTAGTATAAGGAGGGGTTATAAAGTAACAAAAGGCTTTTTTATTGCTCCTGCCTACACGACCTCGCATTTGGTGCAGATCACTAAGTCCGAAATTGTTGGCATTGTTAATGAAGATGGTATTGGCATTGGGCACATCTAAACCGTTTTCAATAATGGTAGTAGCAATTAAAATATCGTATTCTCCATTCATAAACCGCAACAAGGTTTGCTCCAGTTTTCGCCCTTCCATTTGACCATGACCCACTGCTATTCGCGCATCAGGAACAAGACGTTGTAAGAGGCCAGCCATTTCCATAATATTTTCAACACGGTTGTTTATAAAAAAGACCTGTCCTCCGCGTTGCAATTCATACAGGATTCCATCTCGAATTTGAGTTTCGCTAAAACGAACAACTTCACTATCTATAGGATATCGGTTAGGAGGAGGTGTGGCAATTAATGAAAGATCCCTTGCGGCCATTAGGCTGAATTGAAGTGTTCTGGGAATTGGTGTGGCGGTTAGAGTCAGTACATCTATGTTGGCTTTTAGAGATCGAATTTTCTCTTTGACTGCTACACCAAATTTTTGCTCCTCATCAACGATCAATAAACCCAAATCGTGAAAAATCACATTTTTACTAACCAATTGGTGTGTTCCAATTAAAATGTCAATTTTTCCATCTGCCAAATCCTTTAAAATTTGAGTTCTGTCTTTGGTAGTTCGAAAGCGATTGAGGTAATCCACCCTTACTGGGAGGTCTCTTAAACGCTGAGAAAAGGTTTTAAAATGTTGAAAGGCTAAGATGGTTGTTGGTACGAGTACTACAACTTGCTTACTGTTATCTACCGCTTTAAAAGCTGCACGGATGGCAACCTCAGTTTTTCCAAAACCTACATCACCACAAACAAGTCGATCCATAGGCCGAGTTGATTCCATATCCGTTTTAATGGCTTGAGTTGCTTTTTCTTGATCGGGGGTGTCTTCAAATAAAAAAGAAGCTTCTAATTCCCACTGTAAATAGCTGTCGGGATCAAAGGCAAAACCTATTTTTTGCTTTCTTTTGGCGTAGAGTTCAATTAGATTGAAGGCAATTTCCTTAACCTTGTTTTTTGTTTTTTGTTTGAGTGCTTTCCAAGCTTTAGAGCCTAATTTATAGATCTTGGGGGCGGACCCATCTTTTCCAGCATAACGACTAATCTTATGTAAGGAGTGAATGCTTAAATATAGAATATCTCGTTCCCCATAAAACAGTTTGATGGCTTCTTGCCATTTTCCCTCTACTTCAATGCGTTGTAGGCCCCCAAAAGTTCCAATCCCATGATCGATATGAGTAACAAAGTCGCCTATTTCCATTTGGGTCAACTCTTTTAAGCTGAGGGCTTCTTTTTTTCTGCGATCCGATTTAAGCTGATATTTGTGATATCGTTCAAAAATCTGATGATCTGAAAAGCAAGCCCACTGAGCTTCTAAGTCTTCAAAACCTTCATAAATAGGCAACACTTCAGTTTGATAATGGATGTCTCCTTCCATTTCTTCAAAAATATCATGAAATCGTTTGGCTTGTTGTTCATTACTACAAAAAAGGGTATTGTTATAACCTTGATCCTTATTTTGGTTAAGGTGTGAAACAAGAAGGTCAAATTTTTTATTAAACGTAGGTTGGGGACTTTGCTTGATTAAAAGCTGTTCTTTAATTTTAATGTGCGTTGTTTTTTCAAGTACAAATACCGAACGATTTTGACAGTCTGCAATCCATTCTTGGGGTTTGACAAATAAAATTTCTGGAGCATATTGAGTCATTGTATCCATTTCTTGATATACTTTCTCTGCTTTTTCGTAAAGTTGCTCCAATCGATCGGTTGTCTTATCGAGATCTGCAAAAACAACAGAACTCTCTGATGAAAAGAAGGAAAGTAAGGATTTTCGTTTATCGGTAAAGTCGTGATCGGAGGTATTGGGCAGTATTTCAATCTCCTCAAAAGCGCTTATCGAGCGTTGGCTACTGACATCAAAACTAGAAAGTCGTTCTACAGTTTCATCAAAAAATTCAATTCGGTATGGGTGCTGATAGGCAAAAGAAAAAACATCAATAATTCCACCACGTACAGCAAATTCTCCAGGACCTGTTACAAAATCTACGCGTTCAAAACCTATTTCAAAAAGACGCTCATTAATATGATTCAGCGATACCTCGGTGTTTTTTTTTAGTTTGAGTGTAATCCGTTTTAAGGTATGTTGAGAAATAATTTTTTCAAAAATAGCTTGGGGATAGGTTACAATGATCCTTGGTTTTTTTGAGGAACTCAGCTTTTTTAATACTTCTGCTCGAAGTAAGATGTTTGCATTGTCGGTCGTTTCTTGAGCATAGGCTTGTCGATAGCTGGCTGGAAAAAAGAGTACTTCGGATGCCCCGAGGAAACGTTCGAAGTCATTTAAAAAATAAGCTGCTTGTTCTGCATTCTCATGGATAACCAAAAGCGATTGATCTTGTTTTTGGAATGCAGCTGCAAAACGAAAGGAAAAACCCGAACCTACTAAACCTTTGATATGGACGCACTGCTTCTCAGAAAAAGCTGCAAGTAGTTTTTTCTGGGAACTAAGATTATCAAATACGTTTAATAACGGATTGATCGTTTTTTTGGTAAATATAAAGGCTTGAAAGTTAATTCTTGTCTATTTCCATAACTTCTTTTCCCGAGGTGATGTAGACACAATCCCCTTCTTTAGGAGTAAGGATATGCAATCCTGTAAAAGCTCCAAAAGCAGGAAGAATCAATTGATTTTGACTTTGGTAAAAGCAGGGCATTTTAAGTTGTTGAAGCCCTGCACCTTTGAGTTTTACCCCAGGATGGACATGACCACAAAAAACGAAGTTTTCTTTTTTTTCGGTAGGAAAATGGGAAAAGTAAAAAGTATCTTCCTTGAAATCAGGTGTAACAGTAATGCCCAGTTGTTTAAATTTCCACGCAGGAATTACATCATGATTTCCTTCAATAAGGATCAACTCGCTTTGCTGCTGTTTGACCCAAGCGCTAAACAAGTGCCATTCGTTGTTTTGAAAACTGTGGAAAAGATCGCCTAAAAAAAGCAGGCGTTCCACTTCAAATTCATTTAAAAGAAGGGTAATTTTTTCATAGAAAGCACCCTCAGCTTTTCGGGGAACCGCAATGCCATTTTTCCGAAAATGAGCTACTTTCCCAAGGTGGACATCCGCAAGCATTAGGGTCTTTTTTTCTTCCCAATAAAGGGCACCGCTTGGGTGTAAGTCAAAATGATTTCCATTGATTTGTATCCGTTTCATTGTCCAACTTTCTCAAGTTGAAGATACATTTTCTTGATTCGATCTTCTACACTTTCTGAAGAGAGTTTGGAACGAATACGATCGGTAATCAAAGGAAAGGAAAAAGGAGTGGGTTGACTACAATCACACCAAACGATATTTTGCTCTAGAATATTTTCAAAAACCTGGGTCATCCTACCCCGCTCTATCCCGTGATCAAAAGTTTCTTCAAGGGCTTGTTGGTACAATAAGTTGTCGGGCTCATAGTCTTTAAACACATCGTAAAATAATTGGGAGCCACTTTGCAGGTGTTTGGCTTTTATAGGTTTGTTAGGGAAGCCTTGAAAAACGATACCTGAGATGACTGCGATATCCCTAAAGCGACGTCTTGCCATTTCAGAAATATTGATGCTTTTTTCTAAATCTTCGTGTAAATAATCTAAAGTCAGCAGATTGTTATCCAAAAAGTCTTCTTTAGAAAAGGCTTGATCCGATAAAAGTTCAAAGCCATAATCATTAAAGGACATACTAAAAGTAATGGGAGACATCAAACTTATTCGGTAGGCCATCAAACTGGCTAGGGCCTCGTGGATGGCATAACCCTCAAAAGGATAGAATACTGTATGAAAGCCTTCTTTCGTTTCGAAGCGTTCTATTAAAAACTGATGAGGTTGGGGTACAATAGATTCTTTCAATTGTTGTCGAAACACAGGAGCAAGAGCTTTAAATTCTGGAGTGTCTTGATTGCGTTGGTCAAACAAAGCCTTTTTTAAGAGGTCGCTAAGGTGCGCACTAAAGCTCATCCGTCCACTCATCCAGGCGGGTATTCTACTTTTTTTTGATTTGGACTTACGGACGATTACCTCCATATTGTACATTCGTATCAGTTCCAAGTTTCTCCCCGAAAAAGTGAAAACGTCTCCGGGTTTTATTTTGGCTACAAACCATTCTTCAACCGTACCCAAATAACCTCCTTTTTGATAACGTACTTTTAGATTGGCATCGCTCACTATGGTTCCCATTGAGAGTCGGTGGCGCATGGCGATCCCTTTGTTTAAGACCTTAAGACTTCCATCTTCTAAGACAGTCACTTTCTTGTATTCGTCATAATGTTCCAGACTTTGACTTCCTCTAACCAAAAAATTAATCATCCATTGCCAACGTTCATTGTCAAGGGTTTGAAAACAAAAAGTGTTTTGAATTATTGGGAATAATTCTTTGGGATGAAAACCACTCCCCACAGCAAGGGTCATTAGAAATTGAACTACCACATCATAGGCGTTGAGATATGGAACACGATCTTCTATTTGCTGTTGTTCTATTCCCCGTTGTAATGCTACAGATTCGATGAGTTCCATGGCGTGGGTAGGGAGAAAGTAAATAATACTAGAAGCTTTGGGACGATGACCACTACGCCCTGCTCTTTGAATAAATCTTCCTACACCCTTAGGACTCCCAATCTGAATACAGTTCTCAACAGGGCTGAAGTCAACGCCTAAATCTAAACTAGAAGTACAAACTACGACTTTAAGTTGTTCCTTTCGAAGTGCTTCTTCAACCCACAAGCGAATTTTTTTGTCGATACTGCCATGGTGCATGGCCATGTTTCCTGCCAAATTTGGATCGGCATCTAAAAGGCGATGGAACCAAATTTCACATTGGGCACGTGTATTAGTAAAAATCAATGTGGTTTTGTTTTTCTGCACCAATTTTAATACTTGAGGTAAAAGATGAATGCCCAAATGTCCTCGCCAAGGGAAGCTTTCCATGTTTTTGGGTAAAATGGATTTTACCTTAATTTTTTTATTAATCTCAGCATTTACCGTAGTGTAATTTTCTGTTGGACCTAATAAGATTTCTCTTGCCAAGTCTTTATTTCCTAGGGTGGCAGAAATTCCCCAGACCTTTAAATTGGGTAAGAAAGAGCGTAAATAGGCTAGCGCCAATTCTACTTGCACTCCTCTTTTGGTTCCGAGTAGTTCGTGCCACTCGTCTACAACCACTACTTTGAGGTGCTGAAATTGTTTTTGATGGTCTTTGGTACTTAAGAGCACATGAAGACTCTCTGGGGTAGTGATCAATCCAAAAGAAGGTTTTCGCTTTTGTTTGGCACGTTCGCTTTGGGAAGTATCTCCAGTTCGAAGGGCAATTTGTAAGTCGGGAATTAGATCCTTTGTCATTCGCTGAGTGGCTTGCTGTATTTCTACTGCCAAAGCACGCAAGGGTGTAAGCCAAAGGGCCTGAATTCCATTAGGATGTTTCTTTGATTGAAAGGCTTCTTGGATAATCCCGCCCCAAAGCGCATAGGTTTTTCCGCTTCCTGTAGGGGAGTGTAACATTCCATTTTTTCCTTGATCATAGGCCTTCCAGCATTCTTTTTGAAAAGCCTGAGGACGCCAACCTTGATCGCCAAACCATTGAGTGACTTCTTTCATTCCAGTAACTTTTTAATGTCTTCTAGGCTATTGGCCTCAGCAATTTTTTTATCGTGACGCCAACGTAAAATCCTTGGGAAACGGACAGCGACTCCGCTCTTATGACGTGGGGAAGTAGCGATACCCTCAAAGGCAATTTCAAAAACCAACTCTGGTTTTACTTGACGTACAGGGCCAAAACGGTCAGTAGTATTATTTTTGACAAACTGATCTACTTGCTTTATTTCTGCATCCGTTAAACCGGAGTAGGCCTTGGCAAAAGTGACTAATTCTTCATCTTGCCATAGCGCAAAGGTGTAATCTGTATAAAGATTGGTGCGTCTTCCATGCCCCCGCATGGCATAGGTCAAGACTGCGTCTATGGTATTAGGGTCCGATTTCCACTTCCACCACACCCCTTTTTTCCGCCCTACCCCATAGGGAGAGTCTTTGTGTTTTAGCATTAGTCCCTCACTACGCATTTGTTGAGCTCGTTCACGTTCTCGCGCAACTTTTTCCCAAGTGGAGAAACGCTCTATTTCCGATAAAAGTAAAGGAACTCCTTCTCTTTTGGTTTTTTTATACAAAGCAGCCAAAAGTTCTTGCCGTTGTGCAAGGGGTAACCAACGAATGTCTTTTCCTTCCCATTCCAAAAGGTCGTATAACATGATGACAATGGGTACTTCATTTTGTAATTTTTGAGAAACGATCTTTCTTCCTATTCGTTTTTGAAGGGTATTAAAATCACCAATCACTCCATTTTTATAAGGCAAGAGTTCACCATCCACTACTGTTCCGTTAGGAAGGTGATCTGCGAGGCAAGCCAGTTCGGGAAATTTATCCGTGATTAATTCTTCTCCACGACTCCATAAAAAATGTTTGTTTTCCCGAACAATTAATTGAGAACGCATGCCGTCCCATTTGTGTTCGATGTGCCAGTTTTCGATGGCTTCTTTTTCTTGAAAATCTTCTTCTAAGGCATAGGCCAAAAAGAAGGGATAGGGTTGGGAGATTTGATCTTCTGGATTGGGGTTCAAGATGAGTTCGTCAAAGGTGGTGGTCTGGGGAGACCATTGGCCCATCAAGCGATGAGCCAAGATATTTTCGTCTATATCGACTGCTTTTGACAAGGCACGGGTCATTAATTTTTGACTCACACCGATGCGAAATCCCCCTGTGAGAATTTTATTAAAGACAAAGCGTTCAAAGTTGTCTAGGCTCTTCCAACGTTTAAGAATATAGGCTTTTTTCTCTTCCTCCTTTTTGGATTTTAAGGCAATGATTTCTTTAATGCATTGGGAGAGTGAAGGGGGAGTTTCTTCAGCCTCCTGTCGGACTAAAAGGGCAATGGTTTCGGCGAGGTCTCCCACAATATGATAGGATTCTTCAAAAAGCCATTCGGGTAATTGTGCGAGTTCTGCTGCCCAGGCACGCATCAAGGTGGTGGTGACTGGGCGCGACGGTCTGCGATGGGATAGTAAGGCGACTGCCCATAGCGCATTTTCTTTGGGAGCTTGCTTAAAATAGTTTGCCAAAGCTGCTACCTTTTGGTTGGTTTTGTTGGTACTATCCAACTGTTCTATAAGTCCTGCAAAACGTCTCATTTGGCAACAACGGTTTCAGGAGTTTCGCCTTCGTATTGGGTTTTTTCGTTCCGAGCATTCCAGCCTTGATCTCTGAGATATTGTGCAAATATTTCGGTATACCCATGGGTAGTAATTATATTTTCACAATTAGTTGCTTTAATTGCAGCTAGTAGACCTTTCCAATCAGCATGGTCAGATAGAATAAATGCACGATCGATAGCCCGTCTTCTTCTAGCTCCACGGAAAGCCATCCATCCTGAAGCGTAACCAGTTGATAGTTTCCCTAGCTTCTTCACCCATGCACTCCCCAAAACAGCAGGAGGCGCTAAGACTAGATTTCCTTCCACTTCTTTTTTTGTAGTGTCGCGGGTGATGAGTTCCGTTTCTGGAAAATCGATGAATTCCCGCAAGACTTGGGTCATGTGTTCTGTTGCACCGTGGGTATAGATCTTCCCAATGGAAGGGTCGAGGTTTTTGAGTAGGCGTTGAATTTTACCTAAAGAATAGCCCATCAATAAACTGCTGGTTTTTTCTTCCTGATTTTTTGCCCACCATTGGTTGATGCTGTCGTGTACATTTTTAGGATCTTTCCATTGAAAGACAGGGAGTCCAAAAGTGCATTCGGTAATAAAAGTATTGCATTTCACGGGTTCAAAGGGGTCCGAAATTCCATCGGTTTGCGTTTTGTAATCCCCTGTAAAAACCCAAACTTCCCCCTTATATTCAACTCGAATTTGTGCAGAACCAGGAACATGTCCTGCAGGATGAAAGGAAAATTGTACTCTATTGATGCTAAAGGGGTCGCCGTATTTTTTTCCTGTCACCGAGATTTTCCCTAAACGATGCTGGATAATGGGCACATTGATTTCGTGGGTGATATAGTGTTTACTGCCCCAGCGTGCATGATCAGAATGACCATGTGAAATGATCGCCTTATTCACGCCCCGCCATGGGTCGAGATAGACGTCCGCTTGTTTACAGTAAATCCCTTTTGAGGTGAATTCCAGTAATGGCATGCTTAATTTTTCTTTTTCAATGGGAAGGTACAAAAAAGGTAAAAATCAAATGGTTAATAAAAGTAATTAACTAGTTAACTATCCCCATTAATTATTTGCTATTTTAGTTTCAATGTTTTTAATCTTCGATACCGAAACTACTGGATTACCAAAGCGATGGAGCGCACCCTTAAGCGATAGTGAGAACTGGCCCCGCTGCATTCAAATTGCCTGGCAAATTCATGATGCAAAAGGTGACGTTATAGATTATAAAAATTTCCTTATTAAACCCGATGGTTTTAGTATTCCATTTGATTCTGAACAGGTACATGGTATTTCAACTGCTTTAGCTGAAAATCAAGGGGTGCCACTTGTGGAAGTATTGGGTAAATTTCAATTGGCAATAAATCAGGCAGAGTTTATTGTGGGGCATAATGTTTCGTTTGACCGAAATATTATGGGGGCGGAATATTTACGGTCAGGGATGGATGATGTTTTACAAGCAAAAGCGATGATCGATACATGTACAGAGGAAACAGCATCCTTGTGCAAATTACCGGGAGGCCCAAGAGGTAAATTTAAACTCCCAACCCTTGGCGAACTATATTATTTTCTTTTTGATCAGAATTTTGAAGAAGCACATAATGCAGCAGCTGATGTAGAAGCTACTTCTCGAACTTTTTTAGAATTATTAAGGCAAGATAAATTACATCCTATAGCATTTAATAAACTGGAAATACAAACTGTCGAAATAAAAGAAAGGAATACCGTTTTTGAACTCGTTGGTATTTCTCACCAAAATTTAAAACAGGCTTCAGCTTCCTTGATAAGCCCAAAAGTTAATAACAATAAATTAACAGAAACAGAAATAAGTACTTCCTTGGCTGAAGCCCCATTCGTTCATTTACATAATCATTCTCAATTTTCGGTTCTCCAAGCAACTTCACGTATTAATCAGTTGGTTGAGGCAGCAGCATCAGATAATATGCCTGCAGTTGCTATCACTGATCATGGGAACTTGATGGGAGCTTTCCACTTTATTAAAGCTATTAAGGGTCATAATGAAAGAGTAGAAGCAGACAAAAAAATAAAACCAATTGTAGGTTGTGAATTTTACGTTTGTGAAGATCATAGGGATAAAAGTAGAAGAGATGATGGATATCAAATTGTTTTTTTAGCCAAGAATAAATCGGGTTATCATAATCTAGCAAAACTTACTTCAGCAGCTTATGTAGATGGCTTTTATTATGTCCCTCGTATTGACCGAAAATTAATAGAAAAGTATAAAGATGATTTGATTGTGCTAAGTGGAAATACCTATGGAGAATTATCTTCTAAAATACTTAATTTAGGGGACAGACAAGCTGAGGAGGCACTTCAATGGTGGTATAGTCAATTTGGAGATGATTTTTACATAGAGTTAATGAGGCATGGAGAAGAAGGTGAAGATCGTGCTAATGAAGTTTTAGTTGACTTATCTCGAAAATATAAAATACCTCTTATAGCAACAAATAATACCTATTACACTAAAAAAGAGGAAGCAAATGCTCACGATATATTGCTTTGCGTGAAAGAAGGAGAGAAGCAGGCTACACCTATTGGAAGGGGTCGTGGTTTTCGTTACGGCTTTCCAAATCAGGAATATTATTTCAAGACCACTAAAGAAATGAAACTTCTATTTCAGGACCTTGAGGAAGCTATATTAAATATTCAAAAGCTCATTAATAAAATAGAGCCTTTTTCTTTAACCCGTGAAGTTTTATTACCCAAATTTGATATTCCAGAGGAGCATATTGTAACTAATGATTTAGATGGGAAAAAGGGGGAGAATGGATATCTACGCCATCTTACATATGAAGGTGCTAAACAACGCTATAACGAATTGAGTAATGAAGTAAAAGAGCGTATTGATTTTGAATTGAAAGTTATTTCAAATACAGGTTACCCAGGATATTTTTTGATTGTACAAGACTTTATTGCTGCAGCAAGAGATATGAACGTCTCTGTCGGACCTGGAAGAGGTTCAGCAGCAGGATCAGTTGTGGCATATTGCTTAAAAATCACAAATATTGATCCTATTAAATATAATTTACTTTTTGAGCGTTTCTTAAATCCAGATCGAGTTAGTATGCCTGATATAGATATTGATTTTGATGACGAAGGAAGAGGCCGTGTTATAAATTATGTTATTGAAAAATATGGCTCTAATCAGGTTGCACAGATTATAACTTATGGCACTATGGCTGCCAAGTCATCAATACGGGACACAGGAAGAGTATTGGATCTACCTCTTGGAGAAGCAGACCGAATAGCTAAATTGTTACCCAATATTAAACTTGATAAAATTTTTAACTCTACAATAGAAGAACTTAAAGAAAACCTTCGTTCAGAAGAATTTCATCGTGTCAATGAAATTAAAAGTATAGCCAATGAAGATTCAATTTCAGGCCAAACTATCCAGCAAGCTAAAGTCTTAGAAGGTTCATTGCGAAATATCGGAATTCATGCTTGTGGGGTTATAATTACTCCCGATGATATAACACAATTTGTACCTGTTTCTACCGCTAAAGATTCTGACTTATTTGTTACTCAATTTGATAATTCAGTAGTAGAAGATGCGGGATTATTAAAAATGGATTTTTTGGGATTAAAAACCTTAACCCTTATCAAGGATACTGTTAAACTTGTTAAATACAAGTATGATATTAGTCTGGATCCTGATTGTTTCCCGCTGGATGATTTTAAGACTTATGAGCTTTTTCAGCGAGGAGAAACAGTAGGTGTATTTCAATATGAATCCACTGGGATGCAAAAGTATCTTAAGGACTTAAAACCTACAGTTTTCGATGATTTGATTGCAATGAATGCTCTTTATAGACCTGGGCCCTTGGAATATATTCCCAGTTTTGTTGATAGAAAAAACGGGAACGAAAAGATATCTTATGACCTGCCCGTGATGGAGGAGTTTTTAAAAGAGACCTATGGAATTACTGTTTATCAAGAGCAAGTGATGCTATTGTCACAAAAATTAGCTGGTTTTTCTAAAGGTGATGCCGATATTTTGCGCAAGGCAATGGGGAAAAAGATTTTTGCCTTACTTCAAAAATTAAAACCACAATTTATTGATGGAGGAAAGTCAAATGGACATCCTGAGGAAATATTAGAAAAAATCTGGAAAGACTGGGAGGCCTTTGCTGCATATGCATTTAACAAATCACATTCTACTTGCTATGCTTGGATTGGATATCAGACAGCTTATTTAAAAGCACATTATCCAGCAGAATATATGGCTGCCGTACTTTCGAATAACATGAGTGACATCAAGCAGGTATCATTTTTTATGGAAGAATGCCGTCGTATGGGATTAAAAGTTTTAGGACCAGATGTAAACGAATCTTTTTACAAATTTGCAGTAAATGATCAAAAGGCTATTCGCTTTGGAATGGGTGCTGTCAAAGGTTTAGGTAAAGGGGCTGTAGACACCATTATTGCACATCGAAAAGATGGTAAATATAGATCTGTTTTTGATTTGGTAAAACGAATTGATTTAAGAGCTGCAAACAAAAAGGCATTTGAGAACTTGGTCTTGGCTGGTGGGATGGATTCCTTTGATAATACTCATCGAGCACAATACTTACACCCAGATGGAGATGGGATTACTTTTTTAGAAAAGGTAATACGGTTTGGAGCTAAATATCAAGAAAATTTAAACTCAGCTCAAACAAGTCTTTTTGGGGAGGAAACAAATCAAATTTATCAAGATTTGACAATACCTCCGAGTGAACCTTGGAAGAATTTAATACGTCTTAAAAAAGAAAAGGAGGTTGTTGGTATTTATATTTCGGCACACCCATTAGATGATTTTTCTAAAGAGATGGATCACTTCACAAATATTTCTTTGTCAAATTTAGATGATTTAAGTGCATTTTTTAATCAAGAGTTAAATGTTGGGGGCATAGTAAACGAAGTTGAACATTTAGAAAGTAGAAGAGGTAACGGATGGGCTCGCTTTATTTTAGAAGACTTTTCTGATCATTACGAATTCCGAATTTTTGGAGAGGATTATCTAAAATTTAGACATTTTTTAGTAGTAAATCAGTTTGTAAGGATCCGCATTGTGATTCGCCAAGGATGGACTAACAATGAAACAGGAAAATTAGGCCCCCCTAGAACACAATATTTAAGCTTTGAAATGCTTCAGAATACAATTGAAAATAATTCAAAAAAGCTAACTATTCAATTAGATATTAATCAGCTTAAAAGTGAAAAAATTCAATCGCTAAAAACTAATTTAAAATCTTTTAAAGGTGATAAACCCCTGTTTTTTAACCTTTATGATTCTGAAAAAAAGATTAAACTTACTTTAAACAGTAAAAATCAAAAAATTAAAATCAACTCAAAATTATTGAACCATTTAAAAGAAAATCAATGGTCTTATAAGTTGAATTAAAAGTAATGTAAAAATCATCACAAAAACTCAAATTTGATTTAAAGAGATTGAAAGCCTTAAGTTAAAATAATTACATTTGAACATTAAAATAAAAAAAATGGCAATAGAAATTACAGATGCAACTTTTGATGAAGTTGTTTTAAAATCAAAGAAGCCCGTATTAGTTGACTTTTGGGCTGCTTGGTGTGGACCCTGCAGAATGGTAGGGCCTATAATTGAAGATCTGAGTAAAGATTATGAGGGAAAAGCTATTATTGGAAAAGTTGATGTAGATGCAAATCAGGAATTCGCTGCAAAATATGGAGTTAGAAATATTCCAACAGTTTTAGTTTTTGATAAAGGAGAATTAGTTAATAGACTCGTTGGAGTTTCTCCTAAAGCTACATATTCACAGTCAATAGAAGAGTTTTTATAACCTGTTGCTTTTTAATATGAATTATTTGGCATATTCAAAATGCAGCGTATATTTGCACACGCTAAATGAGGTCTGGTAGTTCAGTTGGTTAGAATACATGCCTGTCACGCATGGGGTCGCGGGTTCGAGTCCCGTCCAGACCGCTTGATTTAAGACGTTGTGTGTTGTTTTAGTTCGAGTTTAATTATACTCAGCTAGCAACTAGTGAGAAGCTTTCCAGTAAATGGAAGGCTTTTTTGTTTAACTTTTGATCTATTTGATCCATTTAATGATCAAAACACACTAAATATATTGACATTTTCGTAATTTTATAAAATCCATAAATGCATTCAAAATTAAGGGATTAAAAATATATATGTATTTGTTTAGAATTCAACTTCTAGTTTTGATGTTGGTTAGTTCAAGCTTTGTCTTTTCCCAGCAAATTGCTATTAATGTTGATGTATCCACTGAAATAAGATCAAAGAGAGTTGAATTAGTTTTGGAAATTAATAAGAAAAAAGATCTCTATTTTGATGGTACTGTTAAAGTTGCATTTGGAACTAATTCTAGTACATTATCAACTTATGTCGTAGGAACCGTCTCTAATACAGAAAATTATAACTTAAAGAAGTATACTTTTGAAAAAGACGGTCTATCACCAGGGACGAACTACACTTACAAATGGTGGGTCGAAACAAACTCTAATAGTATCGGAACGATTGAACTTGATCCAGTAAATTTTACAACACCCAGCAGCTTTGACGTTTTACCTTATCAAAAATTCGAAATACCTGAGGCAGGTCTAAAACAAGGAGATACCATTGCTTTTATTAAGTATGAAGATACTGACGGAACCTGGCAAAAGGTCCAGACATATTACAAAACAACCTTAGGATTAAAAACGGACGGCACACTTTGGGCTTGGGGAAGAAATGCCAAACGTCTTATTATTAATCCCGCTAGCCAATCAGAGGTAGTATATGAGCCCTTACAAGTAATTATGCCTCCAGAACCCGAAGATTTTGATCAAGATGGTGATGGCTATTTTGATGTCGATGAAGATCTAAATAATGCCCAATCAGATAAAACTAACGATGAAAGTGTTCCTACAGATTCGGATCAAGACGGTCTTTCTGACGCCTTTGAAAACTTAATAGGAACTGATCCAAATAACGGAGAAATTACTTGGGAAGATGATCAAAAACTTTATCAATATTACATCACAAACATAGTAAGCTCTACTAATCAGCTGTTATTTCATGATTTTGCTGTTTCAAGGACTGCAGTCCTTGCAATTGATAAAACCTCAAAAATATTATATTATTGGGGTGATGGTAATGGTAATATCCACCTCAATTCTAGGGTTTCAAATACTCACCTTCAAAACAGTCAACATTTAAATGACAATCCTGACTCAAATATATTACCTTTAAATTATGCACTTGCCGAGGTACTTTCTGGACAGGAGGTATTAAATGAATTTCCAACTGTTATTGATACATTACTGAGGTGGGATAAGGTAGCAATATCCAATAATTATGAAACGCCTAAAATACCAAACCTTAATAATGTAGGAACTATTTTTGATACCACTGCAGCTGGAATAACAGAGGATGGAAAACTTTATGTTTGGGGAGTTATTGATGGGCTTATGCTTCCTAATTATGTAGATGTTAGTAATGGAAAAACATGGAAAGATGTTAAAGTAGGAGATGCAATAATTGCATTAGCAACCGATGGAACTATCCACGAGATAGGAATGGAAATTCCCTCTTCAGCCAATGCATCTACACTAGATAGAGATAATGACGGAGTTCCAGACATAGACGATGCTTTTGAGTGGGACCCTGCATTTCAATATGATAATGATGACGATGGGTTGCCCAATAAAATAGAAGATGAGATAGGAACTGAAAAAGAAAATCCAGATACAGATGGAGATGGTGTTTTAGATGCTGAAGATCAACTTCCATTGGATAGAAATTATTATCTAGATGCAGACTCGGATGGATTACCTGACGAATTAGACCCCAATGATGATAATTGGGATAGTGATGGAGATGGAGTTCCTGATGGGGAGGATGCTGATCCAGCAGATAGCTCAAAACGCTGGGATTGTGACAAAGATGGAGTAAGTGATGAAGAGGAATGGGAACGAGGTTCAGATCCTTGTATATTAGATACTGATGGAGATGGTGTCAACGATAAAGATGATAAATATCCAAGAACTTATTATTATCAAAAAGATAGTGATAGTGATGGACTGCCTGATGCTCTTGAGATAGTTAATGGAACACTACCAAACAATCCAGATAGTGATGGAGACGGTTATAATGATGCAATTGCTTCTTCGAAATTTGATACTTTCAGGCAGGCTGCAGATGATTTAGACTGTTCTTTGGGTTGGGAAAGATGTGACCAATGGCTTTATTTCTGGAGATTTTGGGATATTAAATATGATTGTGATGGAAATGGATGGGTATCTTGGGAAGAGTGGGAAGGCATTAGCCCTGCTTGTCAAGGTTTAAAACCCAGAGATGATTATCCATCAAATGCTTCATATGCATTAGATACTGATAGAGACGGTCAAGCGGATGAAAATCTGCTGACTGGCGAAAATGTTGATCTTGACGACGACAACGATGGCTTTTCAGATGATGTTGAAGTTCTCTCAGGTACAGATTCTAAAACTTGGGATAGTCAACCTGAAGATGCTGATGATGACCGACTTCCTGATGCAATTGAGGAATCTATTGGATCGGATCCATTTAATTGGGATTCAGATGGAGATGGGTCTCCAGACGGAGAGGACTCATGGCCTTTAGACTCGTCGATTGCATGGGATACGGATAAAGATAGACTAGAAAATTGGATTGAAGAAAACAGATTAGGGACTGACCCAAGAAAAGCAGATACTGATGGGGATGGTGTAAATGATAACATTGACCTCTTCCCATTAGATTCTTCCCAATCTAAAGATTCTGATGGCGATGGACTATCTGACAGTTATGAATCATCTCGTGGGATGAATCCAAACTCGAAAGATTCTGATGGTGATGGATATTATGATGCCCCATGTGATAGGAATAAAGAAATATACTATACTGATCCTGATAGTGGAAATTCGTGGTGGACAAACAATTGGAGAGAATGTGACGGGTATTGGGCTAAAAATAGTAGTGATGACTGGCAATTTTACCCTAGTTCTTGGATAGAAGATAAATACCCAACTAATGCTAGTGAGTGGGCAGATAGTGATGGGGATGGAACTGGCAATAATGCGGACACGGATGATGACAATGACGGAACTATAGACACGCAAGATGATTTCCCTTATAATCCTGATGAACAGACAAATACTGACAAACCTACAATTGCAAATGGCTACCTAATCGATAGTGATGGTGATGGTGTTTATGGTGAGGATTACAATAATGATGGATGGTTTGAAGAGGTCACTGGGGACAGAAGAAGATTTGATTTTATTGGAAATAATCAAGATCTAGATGATGATGGTGATTTATACTTGGATGTTGATGAGATTGCTGTTGGAACTGATCCGTTAGATAAAGACGATTTTCCCGGATCTAGTTATAGAGATCAAGACGGGGATGGAGTTTCTGACCGATATGAAATTGCCAATAATACTGATCCTAAAAATTGGGACACCGACGGAGATGGAATAAGTGATGGTTGGAAGTATCCAAGAAAATGCGATCGGACAAGTAATTATAAGGTTTTTATTGAGATACCTAACGCCACAGCAACTGTTAGTCATAGCACATACTATATAAATCTACAGGGATATGATCAGTCCGACGACGATAGAGTTTTGATTACCTATAATGTTTCTACAACAATTAATGGTTCTCAACTTTTAAATTATTTTGCTACTAAATTAAATCAAGTTGGACAATTAACTCATACCACAAGCCAGACAGAAACATTCACAGCTACAGTAAGTGATAATTTGTTAATTATTGAACTAGGAGACTCCGAGAGAAATTTTTACTTCACAGCTTTCAACACTGTTATTGGAAGTAATAATACAATACATTTAGTTGATCATAATCATGATTCCCATTATTTCAAATCAGAAATATATGATAACCCATCAGGATCTCATTTAAGTTATAACGATATGTGCCATAACTCTTGGAGGTTTGGGTTAAATAAAAGGCAAGAGAGTGATAATAATGAATTTTCCCTTTTAATAGATGCATTTCCAAATAATCCAAACGAATTTTGGGATACAGATGGAGATGGAACCGGAGACAAATCAGATACCGATATAGACGGAGACGGAATCTTAAATTCAGTTGATCCCTTCCCATTTAATAATTCGCAGGCTGCCGATACTGACGAAGATGGATTTCTGGATAACATTGATCCAGATGACGATAATGACGGTTGGCTTGATATAGATGAAATATTTAATAATACTAATCCTCTTTTAAGTAGTTCAGTACCAAGTGGTGACAGTGATAATGATGGTCTTTCAAATGCATATGAGAATGATTTAGGTTCTGATCCAAATGATTGGGATTCTGATAATGATGGAATTAGTGATGGTTGGAAGTTTCCATCTAGAATTGACAATCAGAACAAAAAAATCTTTATTGACATTCCTAGTATTAGTGCTACTGTTAGTTCAGGATTATATTTTATTAGATTCGATGGTTATAATCAAAGATGGGATGATAGGATCGAGATTACATACAATGTTTCTTCAACAATTAATGGTTCTCAACTCTTAAATTACTTTAAGACGCAGTTAAATAATATAGGTAGTGTTTTATATAACGGAGGTCAGGAACAAGATTTTACCGCTACTGTATCTAGTACAAGTTTGATTATAGAATTAGACAACAGCGACAGAAAATTCCATTACGAAGCATTTAAAACTGTAATTGATAACGGAGTAATTTACCTAAATGGTCATGATCATGACTTTCATCAATGGAAATCAGAGATTTACGAACAGAGACATAGCACTAATTGCTGTTCTTACTACAAATTCAATGGCCGCAAAAGGGTTTTTGATTACCCTATTTATTTAATGGATGCCTTCCCACTCAATTCAAATGAATTTTGGGATACCGATGGAGACGGAATAGGGGATAATAGTGATAATGATATTGATGGCGATGGTTATACAAACAAAAATGATCAGGCTACTTATGATTCTAGAGATAACTTAGATACCGATGGTGACGGGATTGGGAATAGTTTAGATGAGAATAAGGATGGAGATAATTTTCTTGATTTTGATGATCCCAATCCTTTAGTCTACACAAATGACGACGGTGGTGCCGATACTGATAGAGACGGCTATTCAGATCAATATGAAGCAATAATAGGTACAGATCCAAATGATTGGGATACAGATGACGATGGTGTAAGTGACGGATGGCAGTATCCTTCTCACAAATATCACAGTTCTGAAAGTGATGCTCCAAATTGGAAAAAAATAGTTGATATTAATTCAACAACTGCCAAACCACAATTCGGTGATGAATATGAACTGAGGTTATGTGGATATAATAATTGGGATGCCTGTTTTGAGGTTTCTATGGTAGTGACAAGTACAACTACAGCGAACGATATTCTTCATGGTTTAAAAAATAAGTTAAATTCATCAACAGCTAGTGTTGTATACGAGGAAGACGGCTACGATTATAAAGAAACTTTTACAGCAGCAGTTTCAGGGACTAAATTAATTATTACCGGGAATGATTCGAGAGCAAATTTAAGCTTAGAAAAATTTGTAACTCTTGTGGACGGGTCTAAACTTATCCTTTCAGATGAGGTTAATGATTGGGATAGTGAATTTTTTGGCGAAAGGGACCCTGACTTGTGTTGCAGTTGGTATTTTTATGGCGATGGCCGAACACAAAGCTCAGCAGCAGGAGAACTCTTTATTGACGCCTTCCCTAAAGATCCAAATGAATTTTGGGATACTGATGGAGATGGAACTGGTGATAATGCTGATACCGATATTGATGGTGACGGATTGAGTAATATTTATGAAATGACACCTAAAAGGCCAAATTCAAGTGGAAGTGGATTTAACCTATATACAAAATCCAGCCCATACCTTGTTGATTCAGATTTTGATGGTGTTGACGATAAACTAGATGCCATTCCATGGGACGATAAAGAGTCAATTGATTTTGATGGTGATTTTAGAGGAGACGAAAATGAAGATGATGATGATGATAATGATGGGTTATCAGATTTACAAGAAATAGCTCAAGGATTAAATACTAATAATGTTGATTCTGACGGGGATGGTTATTCTGATGGAGAATATGGTCTTGGATTTAATCGCGTTGATAGTCAGGGTAATTGGCAAGAAACAATAAGAATACCTTCGACTACAGTATCAACAACTGTACCGGGGGCAGTCTTTAATATCGGAATATATGGTTGGAACAGTTATGATTGGGATAATGATGATAAAGCTAGAATCGAAATTAGCATAACAACATCTTCATCGATATCAATAAACTCGCTTCTGAATCAATTTGCTACAGAAATTAATCAAAATAAAAACTCTGTTGAATATAGAGCGTGTTGTTACGAGGGAGAATATTTACCTGGTGTCGAACAAATTTCTGCCGTAGTTTCTGGCTCGTCATTGGTTATAAAAGGTAACGATAAGAGAGCAAATTTGCATTTCGATATTTGGGGAGATAATGGTGCAGTCTTTGAAGTTCATACAAGCTTTAGGTCTTGGTGGAATCGAGACAGATTTCCAGATAATAAAGACGAATGGTATGACAGTGATTGGGATGGTATTGGTGATAATGAAGACACTGATGATGATAATGATGGATTATCTGATAACCAAGAGCTTGCTCTGGGAACAAACCCCTGGTATTGGGACTCAGATGGTGATAGAAAGGGAGATGACTGGGATCAAATGCCATTGGATACTAATTCTTTTGAAGATAGGGACGGTGATGGTATTCCTGACTTCACAATTGTAGACACAAATGGAGATGGACATTATGATCCTGATTTTTGGGGAGGCCCAGATGCGACAACTAATATAGATCCAGACGTTGATGGAGACGGAATATCAAATACAGATGAAGACAATGGTATAACAGATAGATATCAACCTGACTCTGATTGGGATGGATATGATGACGGAGTCGATAAATTTCCTGTTTGGCATGAGGAATGGTATGATACTGATTCGGATGGTATTGGTAACAATACTGACCATGATGATGATGGAGACGGATTTAGTGATCTTGACGAAGCTTTTAATAAAACGGACCCCTTGGACGCATCAAAAAAACCTTCAGTAGACCAAGACCAAGATTTCTTATCTGATGCTTATGAGGCAAAAATTGGTACCTCTACCTCAAAAGCGGATACTGATGGTGACACATATAAAGATGGGATAGATTTTTTCCCACTTAATGAAAATGAATGGCTTGATTCAGATAATGATGGGGAAGGTAATAATCAAGACGAAAATGATGATAATGATCAATTAAGTGATTTTATTGAAAAGCTAGGAAATGATTTGAACTTATGGGATCTAAACCCATTGATATATGATCATGAAATATCACTTCCAAACGATGAGGATTGGGATGGTGTCCCTGACACTTTAGAAAATAAATTAAAACAATTATATCAGGCTAAATATAACTCTGTGAGTAACCAGTTGAAAAGAGAACTATATCGAGGTACCAAAAGACAATCAAATGGTGAGGTGTATTGGCGTCCATACTGGTTCACTGATGGTCGAATATGGACTGGAGATCATTGGGATGGGTCTGGAAGAACAAATGTTCAATACGATTTAGACTCTGACAATAATGGAACACAAGACCATCTTGAAACAATTAATTTTAATGATATAGATGGAGACGGAATACCTAACCATGAAGATAATGATTCCGATAACGATGGTGCCTGGGATGGATGGGATATGGCAATATATGATACTAGAGGATATCGTGATCTTGATTTAGACTTCATATCAGACAACGTTGATATCGATAAAGATGGAGATAAACTTCTTAATTGGTGGGAGAGTTATTATGGGACAGATGAATCTGATTCTGATTCGGATGATGATGGAACATTGGATCCATATGATTATGTTCCATTTGATAGTAGGGTTCAGAGTCAATCCCAATTTAATAATATGTTCACTCCCACTCAGATAGGCAGTCAGAGCAACTGGAAAAAAATAAGTACATGGAATTACGGTCAATCTGGGGCATCCTATGCTGCAATAAATACAAATAATGAACTCTATGTGTGGGGAGTTAATTATGGCTCCCTTCCTGTTCATGATAGCAAATCACTAAGTGCTTGGGAAAATGGTGAAGAATATGGTTTTGTAATTTCTTCACCCACAAAGGTTAGACCAGATGAGGCTTGGGATAATATAACACTTGGGTATAAATTTGGACTTGGTTATGCCACTGATGGAACATTTTACAGTTGGGGTAGAAACCTAAGTAGTCAGCTAGGTAAGGGTAAGCCAACAACTTATGAAACTTTTTCAGAGCCAAAAATATATTTAGGTAAAATAGAACAGATAACTGCAGGTGAACAACAAGCTGGAATAATTAACCAGGATGGTAAAATGAGAATGATTGGTTCTAATGACCAAGGGCAATTAGGAACTGGTTCAACAAATGATAACACACCTAAAGAATTGGATTGGGATGATATAACAGGAAATATTAAACAGGTAAAGGTTACAGAAACTGAAACTCAAATAATTACAGATCAAAATGAAATTTGGGCATATGGGGATAATTTATATGCTCAATTAGGTAGAGGCACTCGCGACACTAAGGCAGAAAATTTTGAAGCTAAAAAAATTGATGTTACTGGTTGGAGTGAAGTATATGCAATAACTGAGCATGTGTATGCTTTTAAAACTGATGGTACTCTTTGGGCTTGGGGGAAAAATAAAAACTTTGATTTAGGCCTAGGATTTAAAAGTGAATATGTAGCAACACCAACGCAGGTTTCAGGTGTATTAAAAAGTGAAATGAAAGATTTTTCTCCAGTAAATGGAGGATTTGTCTACATAAAAAATAATGGGGAATTATGGGGTGCTGGAGCTAATTTTTATACCGGGTCATGGTTTCCACTTAGTTCACCAAGGAAAATTGGTAGATATAGCGATTGGTCACATTTCCACGACTTTATGAATAGTGAACTAAACATACTTATAGAAAAAAATGATGGATCAATTTGGGGTGCTGGTGCAAATTGGAATAGTGTTTTAACTGAAGATCCATGTCCTGATCCAAAAAATCAGATAGAAAAAATTACAATCACACACCCTAACCAATACCAAGAAACTGTTTTTGAAGTTGGCCAGATAACAGGCAGCGCGACGATAACTTTAAAAGTAAACGATATTAGTTTGACTGTCCAAAATGTTACAAATTCTTCAAGCTTTGTGAATAGTATAACAACTTTATTTAATGCAAATTCTACCCTTTCAAATGCACTTACTATTACTGTAACTCCAACAGGCTCTGGAAGCTCTACTTTACTCTTCAAATCAAAAACTTACAAAGAAAATAAATATTCTTTTTCACTTACGGACAAATCATCGCCAACTTTTTCAGGGCCTATAAGTTTCAGAGATACAGTAAAGAATATTTCAGGGACTGTTACATACTCAGTTAACTTAAGTGGAAGCAGAATTGAAGCTTCGGCAAGCAATTTGACTGATGCAGTTGCTAATATTAAAAATGCAATAGAAACATCTAATAAAATTGATGCTTCATCATATAGTTTAACAGTTACAAATACAAATTCTATTTTAATAGAAAATATTTGGAATAATAGTTTCTTCGTTAGTATGGAATTACAAAATTCGAATACATCCTCTAGTTCTTTTACAGTAACATCTACGCAATCTAGATTAAGTGTTGAATGCAATCCATATTTTGTTGATGACTTGGTTGAAATTTTTGACTCAAGTAATTCTTGGGATAAAATTTCTATGGGCTACAAACATGTAATCGGCTTAACAGATTCAGGACAAATCTATAGTTGGGGAAGAAATGATCAAAACCAACTAGGGTTAGGGAATAATGTGGGAAGATGGGAAACAAAAAGAACACCCACACAAATACCAACGGTACTATCAGGTTCTGCAACCCAAACCTTCAGAGCTGTTGATGCGTCTGCTGAGGTAAGTTTTGCAATAACAACAAGTAATACAATGTACGCATGGGGAGATAATGACCTAGGTACGCTCGCTGTTGGAGATTACTCAGATAAAAATCAGCCAACACTTGTAAAAGGGAATATCAGTTGGAAATCAAATCTGGGTGGTTTCAGATTTCAAGTTGCATTAGGGCAAAATGACAAACCTTATGGATGGGGTTATAGAAAATTTGGGCAGCTAGGGGCACTTGGAAAAGTTAAAGGAGATGATATTGTATGGGCAACAAATTTAACTGAATCTCAAGGCACAATTGAATCTTTAAATGGGGGGGAATATCTCGTTGCTACAAAAGAATTTGTGAATTATTTAAATACAGTTTATAATTTTGAATACTCTGGAAATACAAGTACCACAAAGCAGTTTAATTCAAACTCGAGAGGAACTGTTCAAAAAGCTCCAGAAAATGTAGGATCATCAAGTCTTAAGTTAAGTAAAAGTAGACCAGACAGCAGAAAGAATGTAGGTAAATGGAAAATTAAAAAATCCAAAACAGGTTATTCTGGAAAATCAGCAATTGGGGAAACTGCGAGCCTGATGACTCAAGAAACTCCATATAGTTTTGATATTCTTGATGTAAATGAAAAGCCTTCAGACATTTTGCTGGAAAATCTCTCTAGTAAATTAACTAATAAAGGAGAACAATTTATAGCTAATATAACTGTAACTGATCCAGATATAGATGATATCCTAACCGTAACTGTTCCTTCAAATTCTCCGAATGCAGGTAAGTTTGGAGTTAAAAATCAAAAACTTTATTTTAATGCTTCATCTAGTAAGGCAACTGTACCTTACCAAGTAATCATTCGTGCAACTGACTGGGAAGGATTAAGCTTAGAGAAACAGTTTGAGGTTATGGTTGACGAGGATGGAAACCTTTCAGTAGAAGAAATCAATACGGGCGGTGACGTTCAACCTTACGATGCTAGATTTATAGACTCGGACGGTGATGGTTTTGTAGATGCCGACGAAATTGCCATTGGAACCGACCAATTTGACTTTAGGAGCTATCCTACAGACATTGATAGAGATGGGATTTTAGATTTTTATGACGGAGACATTGATAATGACGGATATTTAAATGAAAATGATGAGTTTCCATATGACCCTTTAGAATGGATTGATGCAGATGGTGATGGTATACCTGATAATGCTGATCAAGACGATGATAACGACGGAATTCCAGATATATCTGTGAACTGGAGAGAAGACTATTTAATTCAGGATTTATTTCCTAACGATCCAAATGAGTCAACAGATTTCGATAGAGATGGAATAGGTGACAATAGTGATCCAGATGACGATAATGACGGAGTAAATGATAATCAAGATCTTTTTCCTTATGATCCGTATGAGTGGCTAGATTCAGATAATGATTCTATAGGGAACAATTCAGATCTTGATGATGACAACGACGGTTATTCTGACTTTGATGAAGAGTCAGTTGGAACAGATCCTTTAGATCCAAATGATTATCCTGCAGATCTTGATGGAGACTTTGTTCCTGACATCATCGATTCAGATCGAGACGGAGATGGTATTTCAAATGACTTTGATAATGCACCAGATCTTTATAATCCTGATCAAGAGTTTGTAGAGGATGAAAATCATTATGACCTTATTTTCCAAGAATTCTTTTCTCCAAATGGGGATGGAATAAACGACTATTTTGAAATTGGAGAAATTCAGCGGTATCCCAATAATGAAGTTTGGATCTACGATAGTGCTGGTAATCTAGTATTTAACACAAAAGGATACACTAATGACTGGCAAGGTACTATAAATGGAAATCCATTGCCTAAAGCAAGTTATTTATATCGTGTAGATGCTGACTCCAATGGGACACCTGATTATCAAGGATGGATTTATTTAACAAGATAAATGTGAAGTGTAGATTTTTATCTCTCTTTATATTTCCTTTATTTATTTATTCGCAGCAAGAATCTTTTTTGAGTAACTATATGTTTCAAATGAGCCTTATCAATCCCGCTTTTGCTGGATCTGAAGCCAAAAATGTCATCGCCTTAACCTCAAGAAATCAATGGGTTTCATTGGAAAATTCACCAAAAACTCAGGTAATGACATTTTCTTCTGAAAGGGGCAAAAATGTTGGTCTAGGGTTGTCATTTATTTCAAATAATTTTTTTGTTGAACGAAATACTGCTTCCTACATAGACTTTTCTTACAAACTTAACTTTACTGATGAAACTTCTCTTTTTCTTGGTTTAAAAGCAGGAGCAACTTTTTATAAGGAAAATTTGTTAGGTTTAACAAGTTCAAGTATTAGTATTGACCCTGCTCAAGGATTATTCTCAAGAGTTAACCCCAATTTAGGTATAGGAATGTTAATTCGATCTCCCGTTTTTTGGTTTTCATTTTCAGTTCCTCGATTGTTTAATAGTGGGGATAACTCTAACTTTTCAATTACTAGCACTGATAGGGTTCATACATATTTTGGTAGTGGAGTTAATTTAAAAATCAATGATAGTTTTTTATTAAAACCTAGTATTTTACTTAGAACTGTAAGTAATCTGAGTACAACTGCAGATTTTTTAGCATTATTTAGTTATGAAAATACTTTTGATGTAGGTGCTTCCTATCGAACAAATAATTCATTGGGACTTATATCTTATTTTTCACTAAAAAGCTTTTTAGATATTGGTTATTCTTATGAAACACCAGTAGAAACCGGTTTATCAGGATTAAGTATCAGTACACATGAAATCTCATTGAGATTTAAATTTGGATCAAATCCTAACTCGGAAGAAACAATATCAGATGAGTAATTACAAGATTAATATTAACTATTCTCTTTACAGTCGCATTTGGATCGCTTCATTTGAATAGCCCTACTTAAAGGAACTCTAAACAGCTTTCCTTTGGCTTTTTTGCAGGAAACTCTTAGATCGTTGCAAGGAAGCAAATAATAGCATTTTTGACCAGGTTTATTACATATATAAACAAAATCTTCAATTAATTTCTTTTCTGAGGTTAATTTATCAGTTGTAAAAAAAGCAGTTACTACGCCTGTTACTAAAATGATTTGTGAAATTATATTCATGATTTAATACTAGATTTTAAAGATAATATAAAAATAAATAGCACTTAAATTATATCTCTTGCTTTTTAGAACTTGTAGGACTAGATATTAAATAGAATGATAATTGATTTAATTGAGATCATCAAAAATATTTATAGTCGATCAATTTCATGAGAGACTAAAAATTACCTATTTAAATAGGACTCCCGAATCATTTTTGCAGTTCTGTAACCAGACACATGACTCCATCCTGGAGGGTAGAAAATATATCGTAGTTTATTTAATATTCCTGGCGCTTTAATTACATCTCGAGTTAGATGAATGATTTCACCAAAATAAACTTGAATGAAACTTTCAGAATTTATTTCCCGAGTGATTCCATAATCAATATCTAAATCTGGATTTTCTTCTTGATAGGTTCCAAAAATTCGATCCCAAATATTTAATAGGTTGCAATAATTGGTGTCAAGGTATAGAGGGTTCCTGGCATGATGAACTCTATGATGGGATGGAGTCAAAATGATTTTATTTAGAAATCCAAACCGAGCATCCTTGATTAAGTTTTCACCAACATGGATAAAGGCTCCATAAGTTCCATCTACAAACATAATTGTGAATAGCATAATAGGATCAAGCCCCATTAAAATGCAGATAGAAGTACGAATAAAATCAGCATAAGGAGCTTCAAGAAAAAAATGTGCATGAGACACACTAAGATTCATTTCTTCAGGACTGTGGTGTGTTGCATGAAGACACCAAAATAGCCGAACCTTATGTGCAAGAAAGTGATAGATGAAATGTGCAAATTCCCATATGATGTAACCATAAATAAACCAATACCAGGTTAAGGATGTCTTAATAAACGCAAGGGGCTGAAGGGCACCAATACATAAAGCTACCATACCTATTGCTATAAAACGCCCTATAATCCTATTAAAGAGATAAATTAAAAAAATCACCTTATATACTTTTGTTTGTGGTTTTTTGTAGATAAAACCTAAAAAAAGTTCTAAAAAAAGGAGTAAAGGTATAATAGGTAATATTAGCGCTACAATTCCGTCATAAGTCAGTAATAAATCAAATTCTTGACTTTGGAGTATCTCAAAAAATTTATTTACTCCAAAAAAACTTAAAATTTCATTCCATAACGAATTCAAAAAAGACATTCACAAAATTTTTTACAATATAAAAATAACCGATAATTTTTAACCCAAACATGATTAGATCATTTTTTAATAAAGTTATAATGTAGGTATTATCGAAATTATACTTTAGCTTCGCAGAAAAATAACCATTTGAAGGTCTTTATACCTTATTTTAAACCAATAAATATAGCTTTATCAAAAAGTAAATAAATAACCTTATAATATATATTTTAAGCTAATGTCTAAAAAAAAATCGCTCAGAATTGCAAGAAAGTGGATTCTTTTTGTTTTAGGATTTGCCATTATAGCATTGTCATTTCAACTTTCAAAAATAATAATTGACAGCAACCCCCCACCAAGAAAAAAAGCAGAAAACCTTATCAAGGATGTTTATACTTTAAAGGTTAAAAACGGTCCCTATCAAGCACAGATCCCTTCAAAAGGGGTTCTTCAAGCCTATAAAAGAGTTAGAATTACAGCTAGGGTACAAGGAGTAATGCAAACTATCAATCCACTTTTCAAATCAGGTCAAGAATACAGATCAGGCCAAACTTTAACCAAAATTGAGCCCTCCGAATATAGAGCAAATGTTATCTCTCAACGCGCAGGGCTTTACAATTTGATTACTTCAGTACTACCTGATTTACAATTAGATTTTCCTAAAGCCTACAGCCAATGGAATAATTATTTGAAAAAATTCGATTTAGAAAAACCTGTTCCAAGATTACCTATCATGGAAGATCATGTACGACTATTTGTATCAGGGCGTGGTATTATTTCCTCTTACTATTCTTTACAAAATTTAGAAAAAACACTCACGTTTTATCAGATTAAAGCACCTTTTAATGGTGTTCTTATTAATGCTAATGTTACCGAAGGCTCATTAATAAGACCAGGCCAAGATTTAGGAGAGTTTATTGCACCAGGAGATTATGAATTAATGGTTGCACTTCCAAAATCATATATATCAAAAATAGATAAGGGTGCACCTGTTAAGATAAAATCAATTGATACCGATAAATTTTACACTGGAATAGTTTCACGAATTAATGCCAAGGTTAATAGTAAAACTCAATCAGTGGAGGTTTATATTCGAATTCGAGATTCAGGACTTAAAGAAGGAATGTATATGGAAGCTGATATTAATGCTATGGAATTTAGTAATGTTTTTGCTTTAGACAGAGGATTACTTAATGGATCACAGGAGATATTTATTGTTAAAAACAATAAGCTAAGCTTACGGAGGGTAAATCCTATCCACTTTACAGAGACTGAAGCTATAATAAAAGGTTTAGATGATGGAGAAGAAATAATTGCTCAACCAATGATAGGTGCTTATTCAGGGATGGAAATAAATCCTATTTCTTATAATAAATCCGATTAATAGATTTTCATGAAAAATATTATAAATTATTTCATTAAATATCATGTTGCTGTAAACGTAATTATAATTGCATTTCTTCTTTTCGGAACCTTAGGATTAAGGTCATTAAAATCCTCATATTTTCCTCTAACTGAATCACACATTGTTCAAATATCAGCAATTTATCCTGGAGCATCTCCTGCGGAGATAGAAGAAGGGGTAATTCTAAAAATTGAAGATAATTTGAAGGGGTTAAGGGGGGTTGAAAGAGTTACATCGATATCAAGAGAGAATTCAGGATCAATTATTGTAGAAGTTGAGGAGGATCTGGATATAAACTTTATGCTTTTGGAGGTTAAAAATGCTGTAGATAGAGTTCCTAGTTATCCAACGGGCATGGAGCCTTTAGTAGTTTCGAAACAAGAGCCTTCACGCTTTACAATTAATTTTGCTCTTACTGCTAAAAATACAAGCCTTTTGGATCTTAAAAAAATAGGGCGTCAAGTAGAGAATGAATTGAGGGCATTGCCTGGAATTTCCCAAATAAATGTATCAGGATATCCAGATGAAGAAATTGAAATTGCTGTAAATGAAAATAAGCTTTTAGCATATGGGCTAAGTTTTAATCAAGTAGCTCAAGCTGTTGCTAAAACCAATATTATTGTAACTGGAGGACGTGTAAAAACAAATGCTGAAGAGTTTTTAATCCGAGCTAACAATAAATTTTATTATGCAGAAGAGCTATCTAATATTGAGGTCTTATCTCAGAGTGATGGGACTCAAATTTTATTGAAAGATGTAGCTCAGGTACAGGACAGATTTTCAGAAACACCAAATCGGAGCTATCTAGAAGAAGAGGTATTGGTAAATATTAGTGTTAGTTCAACAAATTCAGAAGATGTGATTTCTTCAGCAGAAACCATTCGTAATTACATTCAAGAGTTCAACCAATCTGATGAAAATATAAAGTTAGAAGTCTTAAATGATGCTTCGGTAACCCTGACGGAGCGAACTGAATTATTAGCAAAAAATATATTTCAAGGGATGCTTTTGGTACTAATATTTCTTTCTATTTTTTTAAATTCTAGAATGGCTTTCTGGGTAGCTTTTGGTCTACCTGTTTCTTTTTTAGGAATGTTTATATTTGCCCCCCTCTTAGGACTCACAATTAATGTATTATCAACTTTTGGGATGATCATTGTAATTGGGATTTTAGTGGATGACGCAATCGTTATTGCTGAAAACATATATCAACACTATGAAAATGGAAAGTCTCCCTATCGTGCTGCAATTGATGGGGTACTTGAAGTTATTCCTCCAGTAGTTTCGGCTATCATTACCACTATTTTAGCCTTTTCACTTTTCTTATTCTTGGATGGAAGAATTGGAGAATTCTTTGGGGAACTATCCATTGTAGTCATGTTAACACTTTTTATTTCTTTAATAGAGGCATTGATTATACTTCCTGCTCATCTGGCAAACTCAAAGGCCTTGGTAAGAAAGAAGAAAGAACCAAAAACTATAATTGCTAAGGGTTTTGCGAAACTGAGGGAATTTAATAAAATAGGAGACCAAATAATGAAAACCCTGAGAGATAGAACTTACGAACCATTTCTAAAATTTTCTCTAAATCATCGTTTTTTGGTAATAGCAATTTTTATTGGTATGCTCTCACTCACAATAGGGTCTTTTGGAGGTGGAATAATTAGAACAGCTTTCTTTCCCTCAATTGCCTCTGATCGAATATCTATCGATTTAGTAATGCCTAATGGAACAAATGAAAGAATTACAGATTCAATTATTTCGTATATTGAAAAAACTTCTAAACTTGTCAATTATGAGTTTACAGATAAATATTTGAAAGGGACTGATAAAGCCCTTTTCGTAAATACCATAAAAACTCTAGGGAATGGTGCTTCTAAAGCAAACTTAACTATTAATTTGTTGCCTGGAGAACAACGTCCAGATATAATACGATCGCAAATGGTTACTACTCGTATCGCTGAACTTGTAGGGCCATTGATTGGGGTTGAAAGTGTAGTTTATGGATCAGGATCAAATTTTGGGGGGAAACCAGTATCAGTCTCTTTACTATCCAATAATATAAGAGAATTAAAAAATGCAAAAACTGAGCTTAAAGAGGCTTTAAAATCAAATGCTTTACTTAAGGATATTGAGGATAATGATCCTGCTGGTATTAAAGAAATTACTTTAGAGTTAAAAGAAAACGCCTACTCTTTGGGTTTGGACCTTCAATATCTAATGAGCCGAGTTCGGGCAGGATTTTTTGGAGTTCAAGCTCAACGTTTTCAAAGGGGGCAAGATGAAATTCGTGTTTGGGTTCGCTATAAAAAAGAAGATCGTTCTTCTATTTCTCAATTAGAAGATATGAAAATTGATTTACCAAATGGCAATTTGATAGCCTTAAAAGAAGTAGCGAATTACTCTATTAAAAGAGGCGATGTATCTATAAATCATCTTGATGGTAGAAGAGAAATTCAAGTTTCTGCTGACCTTAAAAATGCAGAGGAATCTTCTGCTACCGACATAATGACTGACATCAGGTTTAATATTATGCCTTCAATTCAAGAGAAATATACCTCGGTAAGCGCTTCCTATGAGGGACAAAATAGAGAAGCGTTTAAACTAATTAATTCATTATCTGGAGCAGGTATACCCATTTTAATTCTAATCTACATAACTATTGCTTTTGCTTTTAGAAGCTTTTCACAACCTATATTATTATTTTTACTAATTCCCGTAAGTCTAATAGGTGTTGCATGGGGACATTGGATTCACAACTTTTCCGTTTCCATTATTTCTCTTCTTGGGGTTATTGCACTGATTGGAATCATGGTAAACGATGGCTTAGTTCTTATAGGGAAATTTAATATAAATATTAAGCAAGGATATAAATTTAAAGAGTCTTTAATCTTAGCAGGAAGATCACGATTCAGAGCTATTTTTTTAACATCAATGACTACTATTGCAGGGCTTACTCCCTTATTACTTGAGAAGAGTAGGCAAGCCCAATGGCTAAAACCAATGGCCATAACAGTTTCTTATGGTATTGCATTTGCTACTATTTTGACTTTAATATTATTACCAATTTTCATTTCTTTAAATAATCAGGTTAAAGTAATTTCAAAATGGCTAATTTATGGGCACCTTCCTACGCAAGAATCTGTTGAAAGAGCTATGATAGAGAAAGAAGAAGAGGAAAAAATGGCAGCTTCAGAAACAACAAAAAATAATGAAATATGAGAACGAGGTGTATAGTAGTTCTTTTCTTTTTAGGTATAATTTATAAAATCCAAAGTCAAGAAAGACTTTCAAAAGAAGAAGCTTTGACCATAGCATTAGAAGAAAACTTTGGAATTCAAGTTTCAAGAAATGTTACTGAGATTGTAAAAAATAACAGTAGTGTTCTTAATTCGGGTTATCTTCCTACAGTTTCCATTTCAGGGGGTAGTAATTATACAGAGTCTGATGCTGAAATTGCATTTCCTGGACAGGTAGATGAGGATGGGACACCAGTACCAAATCGAATCTTTGAAGATCAAGAGTCACAACGCTTCAATGCAGGAGTTAATCTAAATTACACATTGTTTGATGGTTTAGGAAGGAAGTTTACCTATAAGCGATTAAAAGAACAATATGCTTTAAGCGAGTTGCAGCTCAGAGAAACTATAGAGTTTACTATTTTACAACTTTATGAAGTTTATTTTAATATTGCCCAACTGACAGAGTCAAACTCTATTTTTCAAGAAAACTTATCTATTTCTAAAGAGAGACAAAAACGAGCTGAAATTGCATTTATATATGGACAGGGAAATAAATTAGCAGTTTTAAATGCTCAGGTTGATGTTACAAACGATAGTATTAATCTTATTCAAATTAAACAGCAGTTAGATAATTCAAAGCGAGATTTGAATCTTCTTTTAAATCAGCCAATTAGTCAAGATTTTGAGGTTGATTTAAATGTTGATTTTGTTCCTTATATCCAAATAGAATCTTACCTAGAGAATGCTGCAGAAAATAATGTAGAGCTCTTAAAGCAGAAGAGTAATATTCAGATTAATTCATATGATATAAAGATCAGTCAATCTGGTTATCTGCCCACGGTGGGGCTTGTAGGATCTTATGGATGGAATTTAAACAAAAGCCCAGCTTCACCATTTTTTCCTGGAACAAATAACACCTCTTATTCTGTTGGAGTTGGCGCAAGCTTAAGTTGGAATCTATTTGATGGCGGAAGAACTTTGACAATGGTTAAGAATGCAAAGCTAACTTTTGAAAATCAAGACTTGTTAGAACAAGAGTCTAAGCTAAGTTTTACTCGTGATGTTACAAATAGTATTCAAAATTTTAAGAATACAAAAGAGATTTTTAAAATTCAAAAGAAACAGGTTGAAACAGCTACCTATAATTTTAACCGCTCCCAAGCCCAATACAAACTAGGTTCAATTACAGCTATAGAGTTCAGACAGGCACAGATTAATTTAACAAATGCCCAAAACCAAAGAACCATTGCAAAATACCAAGCTAAGCTTGCTGAGTTACAATTAATTCAAATTACAGGACAATTACTAAATGTTGATCTCTAGTTTTTTAATTCTGAAAGAAAAGTTTAACAAATAGCTTATTTAGATAATTAGTATAAACCATAATTATTTTTTGATTAAGAGTTGTTCATAAAACCCACCAATTTTTTTTTCTCGATCTACAAAAT
>CACLGW010000010.1 GCA_902606525.1 uncultured Bacteroidota bacterium
CCGATAGAGAATCTTTAACATATTTGTTTTTAATGGTGGAAGTAATGTTTTCTTTTATTATCAAAGCAGAGTTTGAAAAATCAGTATTTTTAAGTTCTTGAATTAGTATGTCAGCGGTATTAACTTCTTTTAAGTTTGAAACAAACCATACAGGGCCTAGAGCATTTGGATTTTGCAATGGTTTCAAACTTCCACTTTCTTTATCTGATAAAAGAATATACTTTACATTTAAAAAATTTAGAATTCCTGCATTTTGTTGAATGTTATAGGCTTCAAAAAGTTCTTCAAACCTTCTAGGTTTTGCACCATGATATCCACCAATTGCATTATGGAAATAGGAAGTTCTCGACCCTGTCAGGCCTAATTGAGGTTCAAAAACACGAAAACGACTATTATCTTCTTGGATTGCTTGATCAGCTGCAGTTTTTTGAAATGGAGTTTCTGCAAGGCGTTGCGAGACAAAACCATCCCTGTTAATATATCTACTTGCAATTCCTAATAAATCTATTAACATAACAAATAGCACAATTATTAATGCAAATTTCTTTTTAATTTTTTTTATATGGTATAAATAAATTAATATAATTAAGACAAAGCAAAAAATAATTGCTCTTAAAATATCATTCTGAAAAATAGTAACTCGAGCCTCTTTAATTTTGGAAAGTAATTCTTCTCCATAGATTTCCCCTAAGTAAGAATCATTTAATCCAGAGAAAGAAAGGAATCCTTGGGAAAAATAAACTATACCTAAAAGGACAATTGGTATTGCGGCAATTTTTATAAATCGATTAAAAGTGAATCTTTTATTTTCATAGAAAATATTGTAAATCCCTATAGAAGATAGGATTGGAATGCATAATTCTAATATTACCTGAATAGAAGAAACTGCACGAAACTTATTATATATTGGAAAATAATCTATAAAGAAATTGGTTAAGAAAGGCAGGTTTTTACCCCAAGAAAGAAATAGGGAAAAGAGAGTACCCACTATTAAAGCAATTCTTAAAGGCCCATAGCTAAAAAAAAAGCCAAATAAGGCAAAAAAGAATACTGTAATCCCTATATAGGCAGGAGCTTCCAGAATAGGTTGATCACCCCAATACGTTGGAACATTTTTTGAAAATTGAGTAGCTTGGTTAGGACTCACTCCATTTTCAATTAAAAAATCATAAACCCCATGCTCAGATTTTAAATTTTCACTTGATCCACCTCCTTGTATTCGAGGTGCTATCAAATTTAAACTTTCAAAAATTCCATAACTATATTCTGTAATATAATTATAATCAAGACCCGTAGATTGCTCCTTGGGACTTCCGTCAGCATTTAGTTTTAATTCACTTGCCCCTCGAGTACTGAATTTTGAATATTCTAATGTGGCCAAAAGTGGTGTAGCATTTAACCCTAATGCTAAGATCAGAGAAGTAAAAACAATTGAAAGTGGTTTTAAAAAATTTTTAATCTCTTCTTTTTTTAAAAAATCATAACCATAAACGAATATGAAAATCATCATTAAAATTAATAGGTAATAAGTCATTTGATAATGATTAGAGCGAATTTGCATTGCTAGAGCTAATGTGCTTAAAATAAAGCCCAAAAACCATCTTTTTTCAAATAGAAGAAGCATACCTGCAATGACAAAAGGGAAAAAACTAATTGCTAAAGCCTTAGTATTATGACCTACCTGAAGAATGATTAGTAGATACGTAGAAAAACCAAAGGCTAAAGACCCAAATAATGCCACTGGAAATGGCATTCTTATTAAGATTAAAAGTAAGTAAGATCCTAAAAAATAAAGAAATAATATATGTGCAGGCCTAGGTAAGATTCTAAAAAAATTATAAATAGGGCTTAAAAAATCTTTGGGATATTTAGCACCTAATTGATATGTTGGCATGCCTCCATATGCATTATCAATCCAAAAAGTCTCATTCCCTGTATTAATTCTGAACTCTTTTAGCTGGCGCGACATCCCCTCATATTGTCGAATATCTGACTGTAAAAAAAATTTTCCAGAAAGCAAGGGGTAGTAAAATAAAAGAGCTATTAATGCTAAACCAAACGTTGCTATAGCATGCAGAACGAAAGAGGAAGATAATGCGGTGCTAATCCACTTCTTCATAATCAATATATTCGCCTAGTGTATCAGAAGTAGTTTTTTTCTTAGTATCAGTTTTAGTCTTATTTTGTGGGTTATTATTATATTTTTTCAATAAACTAGAAATCAATAGTTTAAATAAAAAAGGGGAGATTATTCGAATAAGATAAACCACACCAAAAACAATAAGTAAAAACTTTAAAATCATTCCCAAATGACTGTATTTAAATTCAAAAGTAACTATTTAGTGTTGAATGTGCAGAATTTTATTAAGCATTAACAAGCTGTAGCTCTAAAAATTCCTGGATTCTTATCATATATTTGTGTAATGGTTTCTTATAAATTCAAGCTACTTTTAATCCTTTTTACTATTGCTATTAAAGCACAATATACTGATCAAATTAATTCTAATCGACCTGGTTCGTCTTTAGGTGCTTTTGCTGTAGGTAAAAGTATTGTTCAGGCTGAGTTTGGTCTTGCATTTAATCATTACTCCCATGATGGTTACAATAATTCTACTTTTGCTGGAGGAATTGGATTTATGACATTAAGATGGGGGTTTTTATTTGAAGCTCTAGAATTGACAATTGGAAGTAAATATTTGTTAGGGAGTTTAAACTCTAGAACTGGACCTGTTCCACTTATTTCAACTAAAAAAGGATTCCTACAAAATTTCATAGGTTTAAAGTATTTAATTTATGATCCATATAAAAAACAAAGAGAACTGAACGTTTACAGTTGGAAGGCTAATAATGGTTTCAAATTAAGAGACTTAATTCCTGCAGTATCTCTAACTCTCGGACCAAATATAAGTTTTGAGAAAAAAAATCCCTTCCCTTTTAACAATGTATTTGGAAATTTATACCGTCCTATTTTTTTCCAAAATCTCGGAATACCTCCTGATGAAGAACCCTTTTTGCATTTAAGAGGTGTACTTGCCACCCAATCTCACTTTTTAGGTACATGGGTATTTGTTACAAATTTTTCTTATGATCGTTATTTTTCGATAGATCCTGAAATTGGTTATATTCTTACATTAACACATACTCTTAACCCATATTGGTCGGTATATGTTGAACATCAAATGAGTAAAAGTAAATTATACAGCGATTACTTATTTCGCTTTGGATTTGCTTACTTATATTCTGATAATATTCAAGTTGAAGCAACCCTTGGCGGATCAACAAAAAGTACCCCAAGTAGAATTTTAGCAAATCTTGGAGTATCTTACAGACTTGATTTTCACGAGGATTTTGTTTCAGCAGAAGAAATTCAATCCAAATCAATAAAAAAAGAAGAGAAAAAACTAAAGAAAACACTTAAGAAAAATAGTAAAACCGAACGTAAAAGAAACCGTAAAGCAAAGCAAAATTGAGGAGTATGATAAAAGAAATTATCATAAAAGAAGCCAAGACAAAGGAAGATTATCTTGCTTTTGTGAAGTTTCCTTTTACCTTAAATAAAGATAATACTTACTGGGTCCCTCCTTTAATTAAAGACGAAATTGAAACTATAGATCCTGATTTGAATCCTGTTTATCAAAATGCAAATGCAAGATTTTATCTTGCATTTAGAAATGGTAAAATTGTAGGTCGAATTGCAGCTATAATTAACTGGATAGAAATTAAAGAAATTAAAAAAAGTAAGGTTCGGTTTGGTTGGTTTGATGTAATTGATGATTTAAAAGTCACAAAACTCTTAATAGACTCAGTAATAGAATTCGGAAAAGAGTACGATCTTAAAATTATAGAAGGTCCCGTTGGTTTCTCAAATTTGGATAAAGCAGGTTTATTAATCGAAGGTTTTAAAGAACGAAATACAATGATAACTCTTTACAATGAGCCTTATTATTCTAAACACATGAAACAACTTGGATTTGACATAGCTGCTAAATGGGTCGAATATGAAATAAAAATTGATGATTTTGATTCATCACCTGAAAAAGTTAAGCGTTTTTCTAAACTTATTATGGAACGCTATAATCTTACATTATTAAATTTTAAAAAACGTAGAGAAATAATTCCATATGTAGACGAAATGTTTGATTTACTTGACAAAACCTATAATCGTTTACAAACTTATATTCCAATTCAAGATTATCAGATAGAAAATTATAAAAAACGATTTTTAAAATTCATAAATCCTGATTTTATAAAATGTATCATTGATCAAGAAGGCAAATTAATTTGTTTTTCTATTACCATGCCATCTTTTACAGAAGCTCTTAAAAAAATAGACGGAAAATTGACGTTTTTTAATTCTTATCATTTAATAAGAGCAATGTATTTTAATAAGCGTGCCTCCTTCTATTTAATCGGGGTTCATCCAGATTATCAAAATAAAGGAATTACAGCCATAATTTTTAATGAGATGCAAAAACTCTTTAACAGACGTAATATCACAATTGTTGAAACCAACCCAGAATTAGAGGAAAATACTGCTATTCAAAAATTGTGGAAAAATTATGAACATAGACTCCATAAACGCAGAGCTACTTTCAACAAAAAAATATAGATGCTAAGCGATGGAACTATAATAGCTTTAGCCACACCCTCGGGTATTGGAGCAATAGGAATAATTCGTCTTTCAGGCCCAGAAGCATTTGAATTAACAAAAATAAATTTTCGTTCTAAATCAAAAAAGTCCTGGGATAAAATATCTTACAAAACTTCTGTTCTTGGTGATTTTATAATAAAAAACGAATTCATTGATGAAATTTTAATTACTAAATTTAAAGGGCCATACTCTTATACTGGTGAGGATGTTATAGAAATTTCTTGTCATGGCTCTTCTTATATTCAACAAAGAATAATAACTAGATATCTGGACCAAGGAGTGAAAGCTGCTAAAGCTGGTGAATTTACTTTAAGAGCATATCTCAATAAAAAGATGGATTTGAGTCATGCTGAGGCAGTAGCTGATTTAATAGCCTCAGAAACTGCATCAGCACATCAACTTGCTATTCAGCAAATACGAGGTGGATTTTCAAAAAAAATGAAGGGATTGCGTAAAGAGCTTATCAATTTTAAAGCCTTAATTGAACTTGAACTTGACTTTAGTGAAGAAGAAGTTGAATTTGCAAATATTGATAAGTTAAAGTCTTTACTTAATGAACTTTACAAAAACATCAATAATTTAAAAGAGTCTTTTTCCTATGGAAATGTAATAAAAAATGGAATTCCAATTGCAATAGCTGGGAAACCTAATGTAGGAAAGTCATCTTTATTAAATGCATTATTCGATGAGGAAAAAGCAATAGTTTCAAATATTCCCGGAACTACTAGAGACGCTATTGAAGATACATTAGTAATTAAGGGGATATTATTTAGATTCATTGACACAGCTGGGTTGAGGGAAACAAAAGATTTAGTTGAAGCTATCGGAGTAAAAAAGTCATTTGAAAAAGTAAGTAAGGCTTCTATTCTCATTTATCTTTATCAACGTGACAGTAACCCAAAAGAAATTGCAAATGAGATACGGAAATTAAAACATAAAAGCTTGAAGGTTTTTGTGGTTGAGAACAAAATTGACAATTTTAATTATAATTTTAGTTTTTCATTAGCAAAAAAGATTAGTTCAGAACTTAATAAGGAAATAGATATTACCCAATTAGGAATTTCTTCTAAAAATCCAGAAAGTTTAATTTCACTTCAAGAACATCTGGTAAATGAGGTAAATAATATTAAGTCTAATGCTGGAATTATAATCCATAATATTCGTCATTATAATGCTTTAAAATCTGCTTTAGAAGCAATTGTATTGATTCAAGAAGGAATAGATAAAAATTTACCTGGAGATTTATTGTCGATCGAACTAAAAGAGGCTATTTATCATATTGCATCTATTACTGGAAATATCGATAATGATCAAGATATTTTAGGTGCCATATTCAGCCAATTCTGTATCGGTAAATAAATTAAGCCACTCCCCTATGCTACTCCTAAATACAGCTCAAGAATCTACCAAACAGATGTTACTGAGGATTGGGGGTTTTAATAAAGGTTTTTTATAATCTTTAATCATCTCTTTCTTGTTATCCTTTTTTTGGCCTTTGATTTTCATACACAATGATTCTACTAACTAAACCATCTTCTAGTTGAAAATCTCCCATATGCAATATTACATTTTCTTCTCCATCTACATTAGATGTTAATGCAAAACCTGCAATTACCCACGTTTCTTGAGCTTTGACAGAGTTGTATGGTAATATCCAATATGGTTTCCAAGTCACATTATTAGCAAAAAATGATTCAAGAACTTTAGAATGTTCATCTTGACCATTAATCACTGTTCCATCTGGAAGCTCTATCTTAATATCAGTTTTTTCCATGGATAAAATTGACTCCATATCTCTTTCATTATGTGCATCAGCCCATTTTCTTATAAAATCTGTGGTTTCATCTGAACCAATCATATAAGATTCCTCTTCACCTCTAATAGAGTAACCTGCAGTTTGTGGCTCTTGTTTTTGCTCTGCACAAGATGCAAATATGATTACAATTAACAATATATATTTTTTCATTATGTATGATTTATAATTAAGCATCTAATTTAATAAAATACAAATGCAGAATTATTAGTTGATAGAGTTCTTTGAAGAAATTTTAAAGGTTAAATTTTCGCTATTATAGTCTTGTATTGACAATATTATTGAATATTGACCCAAATGTATAGCTTAACCCGAGTGAAATAGTGTTTTTAAAATCAGTTGCAATTTGACGTTGTCTAAGTAATAAATCCTCAATAGAAACTTCACCTTTTGGTAAATTGATTTGATCTCTAATAAGTTGAAACCTGCCTGTTACTCTCAGGGCAAGTCCCTGTATAATTCTTAAATTAATAAAATTGTTAAAGGTTAATCTGTTTTGGTTCTGACCATTTAAAAATTGAGATGCAGATAAATAAGAATAAATACCACCCCAATTTTTTCGGTATCTTAAATTTAAGGTTAGAGATTGTACAAATAGTTTTTCGTTTAAATATCCGTAAATGGTTTCCTCTATATAATCATAATTACTGAAACCTATTTTATATGCAAAAGTAATTTCTCGATTCAAAACTTCACGATATGGGAAAATATTATACTCCAAGGCAGGTGAAAAGTTCAAAAAAGATTTAAAATTGTTGAAGGTATCTTTCTGAAAACTACCAAAAATACCTGTAGAAAAGTGTTCTGAAATACTTTTTACAACACTTCCAGAAAAATAGATTCGGTCTCTCACACTATTATAGTTGTCTTCCTCACCCAAAAATGTTTTCACATTATTTTGAAATCCAAAATCAGAACGTACACGCCATATGTCAGTAACTCGATCTATCTCAAAATCAAGTCTGTATTCTTTTTCATTGATGCTTTTTTCGTCTTCATAATCAAATGAACCCGAAATTTCAAACACCCAGTTTCTCCACTTATCAAATGTTTTAGTGGATAGGACATTTTCGGGTATATTGTAACTAACCTCAAAATTTTTCTCATATTTTGTGTTTTGGAGCATAAAAGCAAGCCCCAACATATAGGTCTTTAAGAGCTTTTCTCTTCTTTCATTTGATGTAAGGATGGGGTCAAGAAAAACGGCTACACTTTCCTCTCTGTTATTTAATTTTTTCTTCCCATAAAAATTAAAAGTATATTCTATACCACCACTTCCATTACCTATCTCAAAAACAAATACGTCAAGGTCTGAAAGATTCTGATCTCTTACATAGTCAATAAATAAGGTTTTTTGTTGAATATAACGTGCATCACAGCTACATTTCAAAAAAGTTTTAATCTTATCCTCCTGTGAAAAGACGCAAACTGAAAATAAAATGCAACAAACAAAACCTTTAGTTATGTAAGTTTTCATAAAACACACCAACAAAATTTAAAATGCAATAATAAACAAGCGTTATTAATTATTCCTCATTTTGAACAATATTTTTTTAACATATATAGAGTAAAAACTAAAAGTTATTTTTCCCTTATTTTCATTTATTTGCAATTAATAGGTGAGATTTTATTCTTGAACCCAAAACATGAAAAATACGGCTTTTGTATGTAAAAAAATTAAATCAAAAACAAAAATGTATTGAGCAGAGAAAAAAAAGAAAAATCTAAAAAGGATTAAACTCCTATTTTTTCTTCAATTGAAAAAAAAACTTCTTTAATTTCATTGTTAAGCTGCTCTGAAACCTTAATCATTCGTTTGATATAGACTCCTTTTTTAATCTCTTTTTCAACATATTTAATTGCTTTCTTTTTCATAACATCTCCTTCAGCCCCTTGTTTTCCTATAGAATACCTGCTAAATTGTTTAACATTCATAAATCCTCTTGTCAATAAATTTCTGATAAATGTTTCATCAACTTGGCTGCTTATTATTTCCCAATTTGTTTTTGGCTCTCCTTTTTTGCCATCAAAAGAATAAATATCATTTAAACGCATTTCCAGCAGTAACCTGTTTTCAGAAATAAAAAAATTTAAAGAGCTAGAGACTTTATAATTTGATGTTGTGTTTTGAGCTGTTTGAATAAGTTTGGGACTCATTTTAAAATTTCTTTCTACAATGATTTTGCTATCATCATCAAATTTAGTTGCATCAAGTGGATATTCAAGATTTTGACCAATCCATTCCTTGACTAGGGAGTAGATTTGATTTTTTGATAAACTTTCAAGTGTATACGATTTAGTGAACCCATATAGATTTTTTGAAAGTTCCTGAGAAATAGATGAAAATGAATTAAAAAAGATGATAAACAAAAACAATAATCTCATGACATGGTTATTTTAAAATTAAAATTTATTTAACTTTTTCCATGATATAGTTTACAGAATCGTCTTCTTCATTGTAAATAAAAGCTATTCTATAACCATTAGTAACTAGTAGATTTACGACACCCATTATGCCATTAAAAGTAAATTTCTCTCCATCATCATCGAGAACAAATCCTTTTTTTATATCCTTTATTCTTGATATTTGACCATAATCTAAGAAAACTTTTATTTGAAATGGTTTTAATATTTTTCTTGTAAAATTAATTCTAACGTATTTTGCATCTAGCTCGGAAACTGGAATACCATTGACGGATTGTGCATATGTACTTATTGTAAATAAAAAAATAAGGGTATAAATAATTTGTTTCATAATATCTGTTTTTCTAAATTTAATAAAAAAGATTCGATAAGCTCATTATTTAATCATCTTTCTCAATTCAGCCATCTCAATACCTCCCTAATAATCAAAGTTTTTAATACTTAAAAACTAATTATTTAGATCTACTAATTAATTTTCCATTATTTTCATTTATTTCCAATGAAGGTATAAGAAAGGGTGTAAAAAAAGTCGAGTCACTATAAACAGTGAACACATTAAATTTTTATTGATAAAGAAAATAATTAACCTTACTAGATTGAGGTAAAAAAATAAATTAATTAAAAAATGTTAATCATTAATAGTGATTATTCCCACCATTCCTTGGTGAAAACGACACTGATAATAAAATGTCCCTTTTACGGTTGGTACCCAACTAATTGTTTTTAGTGTTGCTCCATTATTAGAAATACCATTTATGTTAAAACCAATTCCTATTCCTGCAACTGTTTTAAGATAAAATGGGTGATCTGGGGCATTTACAATAAAATCAATTTTATCTCCTACACTAAAAATTAGGTTAGGATCATTACCAGAAATATTACCATTTCTATCTGTACCGTTTAATGTGAAGTCCTCATTGTTTGTCGCAGTAACATTAAGGGTAAATGAGGTTGGACAAAAATCCCAAAAAGGTTTATTTATATTTATAAGTGAAGAATTAGTTGAAAAATTATTTGGTTCATTACTTATATTTGAAACACACCATCTTGATAAATCTTGATTAAAAACTTTTGCGTTTCGAAACATTTCATCCATATCAGTGACATTAGAAGTATTCCAATCACTAATATCTTGATTAAATGCTGAGGAGTTAAAAAACATTGTGTTCATTTCTGTTACATTAGAAGTGTTCCAACTACCAATATCTTGATTAAATACCGATGCTTGAAAAAACATCGCTGACATATTAGTAACACTTGATGTGTCCCAATCACCTATATTTTGGTTAAAAGATGTTGCTAAATAAAACATATTAAACATGTTTTCAACTTTAGAAGTATTCCAATTTCCAATATTCTGATTGAAAACTGATGCATTGTAAAACATCCATCGCATATCTATAACACTTGATGTATTCCAATCACCTATATCTTGATTAAATTCCGATGCATTTGCAAACATAGTTTTCATGGTAGTAACATTCGATGTGTCCCAACTACCAATCTCCTTATTAAAAACTAACGCATCATAAAACATTCCTTCCATACTTTGAACACTTACCGTGTTCCAATTTCCGATGTATTGATTAAATGCAGAAGTATTATTAAACATACTTGTCATGTTAGTGACATTAGACGTATTCCAATTCCCAATATTTTGATTAAATACAGTAGCACTATTGAACATGAATCCCATGTCTGTGACATTTGAAGTATCCCAACTACCTATATTTTGATTGAATTTAGATGCTATTTCGAACATCCCGTTCATGTTAGTAACATTTGAGGTGTCCCAATTACCAATATCCTGATTAAATGCGGTATTTTTATAAAAGAGACCTTCCATATTTGTGACTTTAGAAGTTACCACTTTAGTTAGATCAAGTTTTTTTCTAACCATTATTCTTAATAAATCATTATCAACAATAGTATAATCAGTGCCATTAAAGTTATATACCTTTCCAATTTTAACAAAATCATTTGCTTTTATTGTAATTCCATTTTCATCTAAATAAATAGGATCCAATTTTTCAAAAGTTGCTGTAATATTTTTTGCCTCAGTAAGCTCTATCTCAATTGGATTTTCTAAACCCTCATAGTCTCCACTCCAGCTAATAAAACTCCATTCTGTTGATGGGAAGGCAGTTAATCTAATAACACTCCCAGAATCATATTCTTTTGATTTTCCAGTACTAACAATTTCTTCTTTTATAGTTCCTTCACCTTCTTTATTTATCGTGAGGGGGTACTTTCGCTTTTCGAAATTTGCAGTAATTGTAAGATTAGAATTAACCTTGATCGTTAGAGGATTCTCAAGCGAGGATATTCCTGTCCACCCAATGAAAATATATTCTGCTTCAGGTATAGCAGTAATTGTGAGTGAAGTTTCAGATGCTATAGAACCACCGCTATTATCAACTGAACCACCTTGTGAGGTAGAGACTTCAACATTAAAGAAAATAGTTGGTATTGGTGTTACTGTTTCTTCTTCAAATGAGTCATTATCACATGTTGTAAGAAGAAATAAAGAAAATAAAAAGATTGATAATTTTTTCAGAATGTAAAATTTATGACCGTAATAAATTTAATAAAAAGAATCGACACCTAAACACCATGTTTTTTCTTTTCATCCTATGAGTAAATACTTGTGAAATGCTTTCCCATAATTTTATTTATTTGCAACGGATAGTTAAATTTAATCTAAAATCAAATAAATACTTTGAATGGTGAATTCTGAATCGGAAAGTAACTCATTTTTCTTTTGATTTATTTTATTTAATTGAAAACATTCAAAAAATATGGACTATTTATCTATAACTAGTCTCCATTACCTTTTTATTATATCCATCAATTTTAAAATAATATTTTGATCCACTATGAGATATTTCAGCTTCCACAGGATTAGGGTCAGTTATAGCCATATATACTTTGGCAGAATCGGAGTTTTTTTTTCCAAAAAATGTCCAATACCTAATGGTAGAAAGTTTTATATCATCTACCCAATAAATTTCTGTACCATCAATTAATTTTAGTGTTATCATTGTTCTATTTAATGAGTTAAATGTTATAGCTCTATTAAGGTTATCATAGATAGTAAACCATAATTGCCCCAGCCTGTTTTCATAAAGAAGTTTCTGCTTTTCGTAATCTCGTTTTAAAAATTTATTGTTTAAAATTTTATTTCTTTGTGAAGGGTCATTTGCCATAATCAAACTGTCAGTCCAAAAATAATAAGACTCATAGCTTTTGTATTTATCTCCATTATCATCGTTTTTAGAAAGCCTTAATTTAATAGTCATTGGATAGTTGATATTTTCAATATTTTTAAAAGTCCCTTTGCCCTCAAATATTTCTCTTTTCTCTCCTGTTTTTTTGCCAAAATCATCAAGAATATTGACTATTTTCCATTGAGAATAAGATATTTCAGATATTAGTAATAAGAGAATGAAATACTTCATACCCAAATCTAAGAAAATATAGTGAGCATATAACAAATGCGGATTTTTTGTAGATTTATAGCTTATTAATCATAAATCAATTAAAATGAAAAAACTATTTTTTATAATATTACTTATACCAATTACAATATCAGCACAATATGCAGTCGCAGACTTTATCCAAATAAATGATGGGATGGAAAACGATTATGAAAAATTAGAAAAAGCTTGGTCTATTTGGAGACAAAATCAAATTGACAAAGGGCAGAAAATGAATTGGGCTGTGTGGAAGAGAACACATAAATCAGGAGACCCTGAAAGAGCAGCAGATTATGTTGTTTTTAATAATTTTCAAACAAAAGAAGAGATGAACAGTTATCTTAAAGGAGATTCAAATTTTTCTTTAAAATCTGTTGCATCAGTCATGCGCAAAGGAATGAAAGGTATGTCAACAAGTTCAATTATAAAACTGATAACACCAACTAAAAATAATATAAAAAAACAAGCAAGGCGATATTGTATTCAAATAATGGATGCAACACCATTTACAGGAGGTGACGTAAAGATCGGAGATAAGATATTGATGGATCCTATGGTTCAAAAAAGTGAAGAATACGAACAAATGGAATCAAACGTTTGGAAACCATATGTTCTTGAACAAGTGAAAAACGGTCTTCACAGGGGATGGGCTTTAACAAAAATTATTGAAAGAAGTGAAAATGCAAATAATGAGGTAACTCATTTCACATTTAATATACCAATAGAAGGTGCTAAATGGCCCAATTATTATGTTGAAAATGAATTTATAACAAAAAAGTTATCTGAATTGATGACTAGTTCAAGAGAAAGACCTTATGGAAGTAGTGAACTTACTTTAGTAATGCAAAAGAAAAGTAATTAATTAGTTTACTGAGTATAAAAACATATCTTTAAATAAATACTAGCCCCTCCTAAACGAGGGGTTTTTTTTTAATTTGAAATCCATTAATTATAAATCAATCAAGATGAAAACCAAATTAATTTTACAATTATTTGATGTATTCTTCATATTGATAGGTACTTTTTTATGGACCTAGAAGAAATCATTGAGAAGGCAAGGATCCTCACAGAACAAGAAAAAAATAAGTACCTAGCAAAAATAAAAGGATGGATTAATTAAGTTCTTGCAATTACAGTAAATACTGTTGAGGCCTTCAATATTGGAATTTTATTGATGCTCGTATCCATAAGCAATCTCGTAGATTTATAATTAACAAAAAAAATAAGAGGACATACATTCCTTTGCATATGGATTATTACTTTCAGCATTATTTAATACAATTTTCCTAGAAGGTGGTCCTCCACTCCCAGTATTTATTCCTTTTATCACAGTAGACAACCAAGCTGCTTATGATTCAAGAAAAGGCACTATTTAAATCATTAATATATCCGCTTGATTAAGTTTGATAAGAAAAACACGGAGTAGAGATTTTAAGATTTTCTATATTAGCAGCTTATTAATCATAAATCAATAAAAATGAAATTTAAATTATATTTATTAATATTTGCATTTAATTTCTACTGTATACTTGATGCACAAGTTACAGAGGGAGGTAATTCTTGGATCGATTACGAAATAATAGTTGAGAATAACAATGCTCCAACTGTTTTAAATCTTTTAGACTCGTTTTTTTCAAAACCTGAAAATAAAATAGATGGTTTAACTTACAACTTAACACAGTTTAATTATAAGGACAAAGACTTTAAAGCCACACATTTATTTCAAGTGGTTGGACCTGCTGATGCATTAAGCAAATGGCACCACAACCCTCCAAGTATTGAAGGGCAATTAACCGGCACAATGGTCAATCAATTTATAAAACCATACTCTGCATTTTTTGGGAAAAATATTATTTCTTTTGGAACGCCAAGCAATGATAAACTTGAATTTACTTTTTCTTTAAAAGTAAATGATGAAGAAAAATTTTCAACTGCTTGGATAAAGGCAATTAAAGCTTTAAAGCCAAATAATGTTGTTGGTCTAGGATCTGTAATAGCTGGAGGATCTGATGGGCAAACACACTACATATACACTCAAAGAGATAATATGGAAGCAGTTTTTAACCCGAAAACAATTAAAGGGAGCGATAAAATTTGGAAAACATTTCGTCAAGAGGCTGGTGAATTTGAAGTAATTAGGAAAATTGTTAGAACTAGGCTCAAAATTTGGGAATAGTTACGCTATTTTTTTATAAAAATTAAACCCTCATAAGTGAGGGTTTTTTTTGTAACATATAAAAAAGTAAAAACTATAGATTAAATTTTATAATCTTACTTTACAATTTTGTTCAGCAGACTTATAAATAGCCTCTACTATATGAATATCTTTCAATCCTTCTTCCCCGGGAACAATCAGATCTTTATTTTTTATAATTGAATCTGCATCTTCATCCATTTGTCTTGCCTGTTGGTTTTCTATTGGAAAGTTAATTATGCTACCGTTTGACATACTCCCTTTATTACCAGTATACGACGAATGAGGTTTCATTTTGAGCCATCCTCTTTCATAATTTATGTGTAGATAATTCATTTGAATACCAAAACTTGTTTGGCATGCAGCAAGTGCACCACTAGGAAACTCCAACTGAAACATCATAGTTTCATCTACTTCATGATAAACTTTAGGTCGTGTTGTGGAAGATTGTGCCATAACAGAGATAGGCTCTTCACCTGTTGCTAATCTAGCTCCTTGGAGAGCATAAACACCCATATCTCCCATCGCTCCACCTCCCATAATCTTCTTTTGCTTCCAATGTTCACTTCTTCCATCAAAGTAGCCAGCAGCAGAACTAATCATCCTTACTTTGCCAAAAAGTTTCTGCTTTCCAACATTAATGTAAGATTGAATATTAGGATCATGTTGACATCTATAACCAATTGCAAGTTTCACTTTATTATCTGCACATGCTTTTATCATTGATTGACATTCTTTTACTGAAGGAGCCATAGGTTTTTCACACCACACGTGTTTTCCTGCTTTTGCCGCCCTTATCGTATATTCAGCATGCATAGATGGTGGTAGTACCACATAAATCACATCAATGTCTGGATTATTTGCTATTCCATTAAAATTTTGATAGTTGTAAATATTTTTTTCTTTTATTTTATATTTCTTCTGCCACTTTGGAATTTTATCAGGGCTTCCAGTTACAATACCTTTAAGTTCACAGTTTTTTGTCAATTGCAAAGCAGGTGCAAGTAAATTAGTACTATAGTAACCAAGGCCAACAAGTGCAACTCCTAATTTTTTTTTTTTTATTCTGGAAGCTGATACAATAATGTTAGGAGAAAAAGCGGTTGTTGCGGTTATAATTCCTGCGTTTTGACAAAATTTACGTCTATCTTTATTCATCTTTACTCTATATTAATATCTATTTGATTATTACTTTTATTCATACTCTAAATCTAATAATATTTGTTAAATTAACTAAACCCCTTTAATGGAGGGGTTTTTTAGATTCAAGGATAAGAATAAACCATAAACAGTTTATATTTGTATTGATTCTTATAAATTTTAATATAAAATAGGTGATGAAACAAAATATCTTCAAATATTATATCAAATCGGTTTTAGAAAATGATAAAGAGCCTACCTCAGTGTATAGGTTTTGTAATGAACTCAAAATTAAAGAATCTGAATTTTATAATCATTTTGCATCTCTCGATTATCTTAAAAGTCAAATTTTTCTCCAGTTTTACAATAATACAATCTCTTTAATTCAAAAAGAAAAAGGATATATTTCTAAATCGCCAAAAGAAAAACTTCTTTCATATTACTTTACTTTCTTCGAAGTCTTATTACTTAACCGAAGCTATGTCCTATTTAGCTTAAACAGTGGGAAAAATTCATTAGATAAGATGGTTACTTTAAAATCTCTTAAGTTGGCATTCAAAAAATTTGCAGCAGATTTGATTCAGGATGGAAACAACCACAAAAACTCATTAATTAATAAAAGACCTGAAGGTATTTTTTCAGAAGGTGCTTGGATTCAGTTAATGTTTTTGTTAAAGTTTTGGATGGATGATGTTTCATCTGATTTTGAAAAAACTGATATCGCTATTGAAAAGTCTGTACGTACAGTTTTTGATTTATTTGATAGCTCTCCCTTCGACAGTGTGATTGATTTTGGTAAGTTTCTTTGGAAAGAAAAATTCAGTATCATATAATTGAAAACATTAAACTCAATACCTACCAAAAAAATTGAACGCGCCACCAAACTCTTATCTACTGGCCTTAAAATTGGCGGAAATTACATTCGATATTACAGTGAAAAGCTGATAAATAGAGAGGACAATAAAAATAAATTAGACCAGAATAATGCAAAAGATATTTATGATGGTCTTAAAATATTAAAGGGAAGCCCTTTAAAAATTGTTCAAATGCTGAGCATGGAGAAAAACTTACTTCCGCAGGCATATGTTGAACAATTTGGCTTAGCTCAATTTTCAGTACCACCTCTATCAGGGTCTTTGGTAAAAAAAATATTTCGTAAATATTTGGGAGAGGACCCTGAAATTATTTTTGATTCATTTTCATACAAATCCAAAAATGCTGCAAGTATCGGTCAAGTTCATAAGGCAAAAAAAGGTGGAAAAGAGTTTGCTATAAAAATTCAATATCCTGGTGTTTCAAATAGTATAAGTTCAGATCTAGCAATAGTAAAACCTCTAGCACTAAAAATGTTTAATTTGAAATTAAGAGATAGTGAACATTACTTCAATGAAGTTGAAGAAAAATTATTAGAAGAAACAGACTATTTACTAGAACTAAAAAATAGTCAATTTATTTCAGATGCAGCAAAGAAAATACCTCAATTGATTTTTCCTAAATATTACTCTAAAATGACAACTTCAAGAATCTTAACTATGGATTGGATCAGTGGTGTTCATCTTTCAGAATTTGTCTTAAAGGAGCACTCCCAAGGTGTTCGAGACAAACTAGGTCAAACACTATGGGATTTCTATATGTTTCAAATTCATGGATTAAAAAAAGTTCAGGCTGATCCACATCCAGGCAATTTTCTTGTAAATAACAATAACGAACTTATTGCTATTGACTTCGGTTGTGTGAAAAAAATTCCAAATGAATTTTATATTCCTTACTTTAAATTATCTAAAAAGGAAAACTTAGATAATGAGGTAATTTTTGTTGATTTGCTAAATGAACTTGAAATTCTTCTTCCCTCTGATACTAATCAACAAAAAACCTATTTTAAAAAACTCTTTTATAAAATGATGTGTTTATTTACACTTCCTTTTCATAACAAATCTTTTGATTTTCAGAATGAAAAATTTTGGCAAAATATCACCAACCTCTCAAAAATACTATCAAATGATGAGCAACTTCGCAAAATGAATGGAAACAGAGGTTCAAAACATTTTATTTACATGAATCGAACTTTTTTTGGGTTATATCACCTACTACACGATTTAAGAGCCAATATTCAGACAGAAAATTTTAAAAGATACTTAAATTAATTTTTTTTAGATTTTGAGTATTGTAATCGATTAAATAAGAAATCTATTGAGACTTTTTTGTAATTTTAATAAATGAAAAAAACTTTTTTAATATTATTTTTTCTTGGTTTTAATTTTTTACTAGCTAACAAAAATACTACTGAGAATCATTCAATGAATGTAACTGCTGAAAGCAGAAATAATTATGTCTTATCTGGAACTGATAACAATGGAACTGTCAAAGGGAGTGATCCAGAATTAATCTTTAAAATAGGGTCTAAAGTAGACTTTATTATTGATTCACCTGGTCATCCTTTTCTTCTAAAATTAAAAGCTGGCATTGGCAAAAAAAATAAGATTGAAGGGATAAAAAATAATGGCACCACAAAAGGTGTAATTACCTGGAAACCCTTAAAACCAGGTATTTATTATTACCAATGTGCAAAGCATAAAAATATGGTTGGAGTAATTAAAATAATTGAATGAAAAAAATTATAATTTGTATTTTAATCTCAAGTTTCGGGTTTAGCCAATCTTCTCAAGAGTTAGATGTTTGGGCAAAGGATGCTACAATCAAATCATTTGAAATGTTTCGAGAAATCTTAAGTATTCCAAATGATGCAAATCAATTGGATGATATTGAATTAAATGTCAGATGGTGTGAAGAAAAATTTATCGATAGAGGTTTTATTACTAAAAGAATAAAAACTCCAAAAGCTCCATTATTGCTAGCAGAGAAAGTATTTTCCAAAGCCAATGAAACTGTATTAATTTACTTACAAATTGACGGTCAACCTGTCGATCCATCTAGATGGTTTCAAGAAAATCCGTATGAACCAGTTTTAAAAAAACAAAATACTCAGGGACATTGGGAAATTATAGACTGGAATAATATAATAAACTACGAGGACGACTGGCGAATTTTTGCTCGATCTACAAGTGATGCAAAAGGTCCAGTTGTCATGTTTTTAAATGCAATGGATATTTTAGAAGAAAAAAAATTGTTTCCTAATTTTAATATAAAGGTTATAATGGATTTTGAAGAAGAGTTAGGATCTCCCAACTTACCAAATGCAGTAAATTCAAACAGGAGAATATTGTCTGCTGATCATTTAATTATCTTTGACGGTCCGAAGCACAGATCAGGAAAACCCACTTTAACTTTTGGTGCAAGAGGAATTTCGACAATAAAATTAACAATTCACGGGCCATTGACAGCTCAACACAGTGGGCATTTTGGAAACTATGTACCTAATCCAGCTTTGAGAATGGCTAAGCTACTTTCATCTATGAAGGATGACGAAGGAGTAGTGACAATACCTGGTTTCTACGATGGGATTTCAATTGATTCAAAGACAAAACAAATATTAGATAGATTCCCTCACGATCAAGAAGAGTTTATGAAAACCTTGCAAATTGGTGAACTTGACAAAGTAGGAGATAATTATCAGGAATCAATCCAGTTCCCATCACTAAATATACGAGGTATGCAGTCTGGTTGGATAGATGAAAAAGTTAGAACAATAATACCGGCCTGGGCTAGAGCTGAAATTGACATCCGCTTAGTTCTGGAGTCTGACCCTGTACGTTTAATAAATCTTGTTAAAAAACATATTGAAAAAAATGGATATCTTGTTGTTGATAGAGAGCCCACAGCAGAAGAACGTATTGGAAATCCTAAAGTAGCTACTTTTACACATAAAATTTCATATCAATCTTTTAGAACAGATTTGGAAACAAAAGTTGGAAAATGGCTACGTAGGGCTATTATAAAAGGCTTCAAAACAGATCCAATTAGAATTAGAATGAGCGGGGGTTCAATACCTATATCACCCTTTGTAAATACTTTAGATATTCCTGCTGTGACTGTACCAACTGTTAACCGAGATAATAATCAACATAGTCCAAATGAAAACATAAGGCTAGGAGACTATCGAAATGGAATCAAGACAATTTTAGCAATACTAACTGAACCTCTATAGAGTTTTTAACATTTTATACCATTTGGAAACCACTTCTAACAAAAGTTTTTTTGTAGATTGGTTCACTAATCATAAATCAAATTAAAATGAAAAAAATAATATATCTAATTTTATTTACTCTGACAACTACTATATCTGCTCAAAGCATTAGAGTTTATAATTTAAATGTTGCCCCTGAAAATGCATCATCTGTTGCAGATTTATTTAAGGAATATCATGAAAATGGTAAAAGAAAATCTGGAAATGTAATTCTCCAAAGGGTTCGTTTCCAAAATCATGTTACTCATCGAGTAATAATAACAGGCGATCCAAATAATTGGGGCAGTGCCATAGACAGATCTGAATCAGATTGGAAAGCATATTATAGGGGTACAAGGACATTTAGAAGACCATCTGAAGGTTCTTATACAGCCAGATCTGCATATTGGAAAAATGGTAATAGAGAAAAATATCATGTAGGCCAACAGTGGCTTATTAGAGTTGAAGATCCAGTTAAATATGCTGCAGCATGGGTTAAATTTGCTAAAGCAATTGAGTCTATGATTGGTGATCGAATGATGGGATTAGGATCTATTTCAATGGGAGATTTAGATGGTGCAACTCATTATACAGTATTTTACGGTGAAAGCATGAATGATTTAGAAATTACGCTTAACAAAATAAGAAATTCCAAGGCATATGAAGAGTTTTCTAAAGCTAGAGGCCAAAACGAAATAATAAAATCTTTTGCTGTAGAGGATCTTTTATCATATAATTGATTTAGAATTTCCTTTTCTAATACACCCCCATGTTGGACTCTGGGGTTTTTTTAATTTTATATTGTGAAAAAAGCTGTTTTTTTTGGAGCACTGTTTGGATTATTATCTGTCATTATTGGTGCTTTCAACAGCCACGCTTTAAAAAAATTGCTTCCAGAAATAGCTGTAGAATCAATTGATGTTGCCCTCAAGTATATGATGTATCATGGACTTGCATTATTAATCTTGTCTATTTTACCATTAAAAGAAAAAAAATATGTAATTAATCTTTTTATTTATGGGACTATACTTTTTTCTTTTAGTATTTTACTATTATCGTTCCAGTCAATGATCAACTTTAATGTTAGTTGGTTAGGTCCTATAACTCCAATAGGTGGTTTTTTATTAATTATTGGCTGGATTTACCTTATGTATAAATTTACAAGGGGAAAAGAATAGATGTTGAGATTATTTTAAAGTAGTTAGCTACCATTCTAAAATGATAATCCCATAATCATAAATTAAAAACTTCTGATTAGGAACTTTTTGTAATTTAGATTCATATTAACCATAAATTAATTTAAAAATGAAAAAACTAATTACAACTGTATTTATATTATTTATTTCTTTTTCGTATTCACAAGACTATTTTTATCATGACTACAGGGTGATTCCGCAAAGTGATTTACAACATCATATAACTATTGAAAAGAATTTTTGGAGCAAAGTTGCTCAGCTTTTAATAAAAGAAGGTAAACTCAACGGTTGGGCCATGCTTCAAAGGGAAGGTGGATCTTCAAATGAACCCAACATTTATTTTTATATAGGTATTGGTGATAAGAAAAACCTTGATAATTTAATGGATAATTATGCAGATGCTCAATCAAGGGTTCTACAACAAATGGGGCCAGATACTTCAGAATTAGCTAAAATAGCTATTACAGTGGAGCCTACAAGTGTTTTTAATGCTACAATGCAAAGAACTAATAGCACAATTGCAAAGAATAGTTCAAAATTTAATTATGTGAAGATTAATTATGCGAAAGTAAAGGGAGAAGTAAATCAATTCTCTAGTATGCAAAAGTCTATATGGGGAAACTTTATAAAAAAGGAAATGGATAAAGGAAATGGCAGTCAAGTAATGTGGACTACAGCCAGAAAAGTTTCTCCGAATGGGAATGGATATAATTGGAATTATATGACAATTGATGGATATTTAAGCAGTTCTGATTTAATTGCACCCTCTTGGAATCCCAACACAAAATTTCCTAAAGGATTAGATGAAATAAATTCGATGATGGAAGGTGGTACTTTTTATAAACAAGTTGTTTGGAAAATTTTAATGTCAGTTGATAATGAAGGGAATTTACACATCCATGATTAATAAATAAAATTTTAGTCACTGAAAACCCCCTTCTTCTGTGAAAGGGGGTTATTTTTTCATAAAAATCATACAATGCTGCCAAGGAAGATTCTCTATATTTTCTCTGAATTTAAAACCAGCGGCCTCCATTTCTTTTACAGCCTGTTTTCAGTCATCTTGTGTATCTTTTTAATAGGAACTTTTAAGTCTTCACCTTTATATTCAATTAAGAATAACTCTCCATCAGGCTTTAAGGCTTTTTTAATTGAAGCCATCATCTCAATCGGAAAACTAAACTCATGATATACGTCAACCATTAAAATTTTGTCAACTGAATTTTTAGGTAAATGAATACTCTTTTCAGTTCCAAGGATTGTTTCAATATTTTTGGTTTTAATGATCTTTTTGGTCTTTTCAATCTCACTTAACATTTCAACCTGAATATCTACCGCATACACCATACCGTTTTTGACTAAAGGCGCCATTCTGAATGCATGATAACCAGAACCAGCTCCAATATCTGCAATAGTGTCATCAGGATTAATTGACATATTTTGAATCAGTTTTGAAACATTTTCTTCTTTTTCTCGATCTGACCTTTCTAGCCAATTAATTCCTTGAAATCCCATTACATATGCTATTTCTCTTCCCATATACCACTTACCTATTCCATTGATATCTCCTCTTTTAAAAATGTATTTTTTATCAGTACTCAAGTTTTGACCTGTACTAATATTGGATGTTAATAGAGAAAATAATATTAGTAGTAAAAGATTAAACTTTATCATAAGACTTAAATGATTGATATTATGTGATTAAATAAAAATTACACCGACAGAAAAATCGATTGGATAAATTCTAAAAAGATTTAAGCAAACCTCCATCAATAGGTATGTTAGTTCCAGTAATATAGCTTGCTTGCTCTGATGCTAGAAAACAAACTAAGTTAGCATATTCTTCAGGACGACCAATACGTTTTGCAGGAACAGAGTCCTCCATTGCAGCACGCACTTCAGTTTCAGGTATTCCCATTTTTTTTGCCTTTTGAGCGTTAAGTTGGGTAATGCGTTCAGTATCAAAATATCCTGTTAATGTATTGTTGATGGTAATATTATCCTTAGCAATATCTAGGGATATACTTTTCGCCCAAGTTACCAAGGCTGCTCGTAAACTGTTAGAAAGAGACAAATAATTCAATGGCTCTCGAACAGATATAGATGCTACGTTTATTATTCGCCCCCATTTTTCTTTTTGCATGTAGGGTAAAGCAAGACTTGTAGTTAAAACTGCACATTTGAACAATAAATCAAATGCAGCTTGGTAGTCCTCAATATCTTTTTCTAATGCTCCCCCAGCACTAGGCCCTTGAGTATTATTTATTAATATATCAACAGTATTATTTTTAAAATATGTCTCTATTTTTTCTTTAAAATCAGAAAAATCAGAAAAATCTACAACCAAATATTGATGATTTTGACCTGTTTTTGTATTTAATAGATTTACAGCCTGTTTTAAAACTATTTCGCTTCTTGCCATTAAAGTGACATTAGCTCCTGAAATTGCAAGTTGTTCAGCTATTGCACGACCAATTCCTTTACTACTTCCACCTACCAAAGCATTTTTACCCCTTAAGTCTATATTCATTATCTATAGGTATTCTTTTCGAACTGGACTAAAAACATCCATTATTTTACATGGGGTTAATGCCTTACCCTTGTGAGAAATATTAGAATCAATATGAACAAAATCACCAGAATTGTAAATTTGAGTATTTCCGTTGACAGTAAACTCAAATTTACCATCAACTATATGCATAATTTGCTCGTGATGATGACTATGTTCAGGAATTACTGATCCCTTTTCAACATCCCAAAACGCCCAAGTAAGTTTTTCTCCATGGACCATTTTTCCATGACAACCAGGCATAAACTCCTTACTTTGTATTTTAGCTATATTCAAAATTAGTTAACATTTACAATTATGCTTATCTCTACAATATTGATAAATATCGACTCCATAATATTTCTTTAATAATATATCAAATTTCGTTTTTGAAAGTCCACTTATTTTATGTAAATCAGATAATTGTTTTTTGGTTTTAGTTTCATTTTCTGATGATTTTATTATGGGATCAGCTATAGATAAACAATAATTTAACCTTGATTTAGCTTTTAATATTTTAGGAGTTATATCTGACATATCAGAATTTTATTAAATTATTGGAATTATAGCAATATATGAAAATACTTTTATTATTTGAATTTTATTGTTTTCTATTCTATTGATTGTTCTATGCGTTTTTTTATATTGTAGATTATTAATCATAAATCTTTTTTAAAATGAAAAAACTATTATTTATAAGTTTTCTATTAACAAGTTTTTGTATTCTAGCACAACAAACCTTTGTTTTGAATCCAGCTATGGTAGATCCAGAAGATGCAGAAAATTTTGAAATGCTAATAGAAAAGTATGGGAAAGGAATGGCAAAAGATGCAGTTGATGAGGGTATTATTCAGGGTTGGGCAGTCTTGAAGAGAGTTCAAGGAATGGGAAAAGTTGAGGATGAAAAAATTAACTATCTATGGGTGACAATTTATGAAAGTCCAAAAAAATATGTAAATAGAAAAAGTTGGTTTAACACAGAAAAAAAATATGGTATTCCTGGTGATGTTTTATGGGGTGGTATTGATATAGATCGTTACGGCAGCTTTATTTACAAGACAGAAAAAAGATATGATACAGACCTAGAAGGTAAGTTTATTATTTTTAACTGGGCTTTTCCAAAAAATCTTAATGATACCATGACATTAGCAGATAAAATATCAACTAGCTTTAAAAAAGATATGGAAAAAGCTGGAATGGCTTCTTGGGGTATGGCTACTAGGATTATTCCTCAGGATTCAGATTTAGCTCCATTATTTTTTTGGGATTCATATGAAAATATGGAACAAATTTTAGATCATTTAATGTATAAAGCTGTAATTAAAAATGTTGACCAAAAGCTATTAGATCAATTACAAGAGCAATTACCAGATGGTTGGGAGAATAGAGTGGTCTGGGAGTTTGTCTCCAGGTCTAACTAATTTTCAAATTGTTAGGTATTATAACCCTCCCCTTGGGAGGGTTATTTTTGTAGATTAGTGATATGATAAAAAGATTCTTAATAATTTTTATACTTTTTCTTTCAAAGATAAACTCTCAGAGCATTGTGAATGAAAGAGCTAAATGGTTTATTGGTGATCGTTTCGGCATGTTTATCCATTGGGGATTATATAGTGGAGCAGAAGGAATATGGAAAGGAGAAAAAGTTCGATATAATAATGACTATGCTGAATGGATTCAATATAGAAATCAAATAGAAAAAAGTGAATATTTAGAACTTTCAAAAAGATTTGATTGGGAAAATATAGATCCTGAAAAATGGGTATTACTTGCTAAAAAAGCAGGAATGAAATATATTACTATTACAGCAAAACATCACGACGGTTTTGCCCTATGGAATAGTGAATCAAATGATTACAACATATACAATTACAGTAATCCTAAACGGGATATAATTAAAGAACTGTCATTAGCTTGTAAAAAGCATGGCATGAAATTAGGATTCTACTATTCCCATTGGACAGATTGGGAGCATCCATTTTCTTGGGATAATTCAAAAGAGATTTACTGGCTAGATAAAGAAAATTATAATATATATTGGCAGGAAAAAGTTATACCTCAAATGAAGGAGCTTTTATCAAACTATGGTGAAATAAGTTTAATATGGTTTGATATGTGGCTGCATCATCAGGAAACAATAGTTTCGAAAGAACAATTATTTCAGTTAAAAAATTTGATTCGTGAGATGCAACCAAATTGTTTGATTAATTCTCGTTTAGGACTGTCAATTGATGAGGATAAAGATGTTGATTTTAGAACTTTAGGGGACAACCAACTAGGTAAATACAAATATGAATATCCTTGGCAAACTCCTGCTACTGTTGCCCACTCTTGGGGATATAATAAAAACGAAAATGAATGGAAGTCAACTACATCAATTTTGAGATCCTTAATAGGAAATGTAAGTCTTAATGGAAACCTTATGTTAAATATTGGTCCAACTTCAAATGGATCTGTACCATATGAAATAGAAAAAAGATTTGATGAAATTGGTAATTGGTTGTCTTATTATGGAAAATCGGTTTATAATGCTGGAGCTTTTGATTTGAGAAATGATCTTCATGATTGGGGTCTTACTACTTACAAAAAAAGTAAAAATGGCAAAAAATATGTTTTCCTCAATATTTTTGATAATCAACCAGGTGATATTATAAAATTTACTGGTATCACTGAAAGTCCAATTAAAATAAAACTACTTTCAAAAAATTCAAAAATTGATTTAAAATTTAATTTCAACACTGCAGTTACATCAATTAAAATTCCAAAAAAACTTCCCAACCCTTATGTGAATGTAGTAGAAATGGAATTTAATGAAAAACCAAAAGTTGACTTGAATTTAGTTGCAAAAACAAAAAATGGAGGATATGCTCTAAATTATTCAAATGCAATGACTAAAAAAGGTAAAAGTATAATTAATACATCGAAAAGGTTTGGTTCTATTCCATTTAATATTGAAGTTAAAGATTCCTTAATATTAAAATGGAAAGTTTTTGTCGAGAAACCTTCCTGTTACAGTATTGATACATCATACAATTTTCAGAAAAAAATAACAAATGGGTATTTATCCCTAGAAGTAAATAATGAAGAATTTAAACACAAATTAGAATATTCAGGGAAGACAGTTGGGGAGCCTAACCAAGATTGGATGATAGACAGGTTCGATTCTTTTAGGTTAGGACAAATTAAATTTGATTCTCCAGGTTTTTATTTTATTGAATTAAAAATAAAAACTAATCCTCAAAACCCTATCCAATGGCAGTGGTTATGGCTTGATGAGGTGGTTGACAAAATTTAAAATTCTTATTTATTAAGCAAAATATTCATTCAATAGTGTAGCCCCAATTCCAATTGTTAAAATAATAATTAATATAATCCACCTCTGTTTTTCTTCTTTATCCATTTTTAAATTGAATGATAATTAATGAAAATCAGAGATTTAAATTAAAGATGCATTTAGAATAATATCACAATTCAATACCCCCGAAATAGGACAGCCATTTTTTGCTTCCTCTGCAAATTCAATGAACTTTTCTTCATTAATTCCAGACACTTTTCCTTTTAGTTTTAATTCAATAGAAAGTATTTTTCCATCCTCAAATATCAATAAAGCATCAGTATTTAATTCTTCAGGATTATGACTAGCTTCATTTAAAACAAAACTTAGCTTCATATTAAAACAGCCCGCAAGAGCAGCAGCTATAAGTTCTTCTGGATTAGTTCCAAGATCACCATCATCATTTTTAAACCTTGTCTTAAAACTGTATGGCATATTTTCAAATGCACCACTTTGAGCATTTAAAAGTCCGTTTCCATCAACACCATTTCCTGTCCAAACTGCATTTACTTTTCTTTTCATATTTCCTTTATGTTAATTCTAAACGTAATAAAGTTGATAAAGTATTTTATCTTCATTCAAGATAACATTATTAATCGATAGGTTTTATATTTATATTTATTTTTAATATCCTTGATTATGTATCTTATTTTTTTATTTTAATTTTTTTTACAGATTTCGATAAATCAACATTAAATAGTTTTGTTGTGATGATTTAAAGCATTAATTCGTCTATGCAGTAAATGTCTCCAACTTTATATTGATTGAAAATTCCTTCACTTACCATTCCTACATTTGGTATTATTTCGTTATTTCCAAAGCCATTAATCCATTCAAAATAGTAGCTTCCATTATCACCATATTTATTTGAAATTTCAATACATTCAGTTTGTTTAGGCGCGCAGGATGTACATATAATGATTATAAAAATTAGTAAATTTTTCATCAGAGACTTCTTTATTATTACATTATGTAAATTAATTTCATAGTTAAATAAAAAAATGTAAGTAGTAATAAGAAGAATGGTAAATATTTTTCATTAAATTAACTTTATGAAAAAAAGAGACTTCATAAAAAACTTAGGTGCTTTTGGTCTTCTACCATTTAGCGGAGATCTTTCTTTAAATAACGAAAACTTATTAAAAAATTTAAGGGATACAAAGTTGAATCCTGAAAATGACTTTTGGGCATTAATTCGTAGTCATTACAAATTACATCCAGATTTTATAAACCTTGAAAGTGGTTATTATAATATTATCCCTAAACCGACTTTAGAAAAACACTTTGATCATATTAAAAAAGTGAATTTAGAGGGATCTTATTATATGCGACAACATCGTTTCAAAGATAAAGATAGGATAACTAAAGAATTGGCTTCTTTTGTTGGATGTAATTCAAAAAATTTAATTGTAACACGCAACACTACTGAATCTTTAGATTTAGTGATCAGTGGATTCCCATGGGAATCTGGTGACGAAGCGATTTACGCTGATCAAGATTATGGGGCTATGCAAGATATGTTTGAACAAATCGGAAGAAGGCATTCTGTAAATTTAAGAAAAGTCTCAGTTCCAAATCATCCTAAAAATGATGATGAACTTATAGCTTTATATGAAGGTCAGATCACATCTAAAACAAAGCTAATAATGGTTAGTCATATGATAAATATTACAGGTCACATTTTACCTGTTAAAAAAATATGTCAGATGGCTCACAAACATGGAGTAAAGGTTTTAGTTGATGGAGCACATTGTGTTGGGCATTTTGATTTCAAAATAGATGATTTAGATTGCGATTACTATGGCTCTAGCCTTCATAAATGGCTAGCTGCTCCTTTAGGAGCAGGATTATTATATGTAAAATCTGATCAAATTTCAAAAATATGGCCTCTTATGGCTGACGAAGAAAAAGATCCCACAAAAATTAAACATCTGAGTCATACTGGCACCCATCCTGTTCATACTGACCTAGCAATAATTGATGCTATAGAATACTTAAATTGGATAGGTCTTAAGAAAAAAGAAAATCGTTTGAGATATTTAAAAACTTATTGGCAAAATGCGTTAAAAGATATTCCTAACATAATAATCAACACCTCTTTTGATCCCAAACGAAGTTGTGGAATTGGCAATGTAGGGATTAAAAATGTGAAACCTTCAACGTTGGCAAAGAGTCTTTATGACGAATTTAAAATTTTTACCGTTGCAATTGACTACGCTAATGTAAAAGGGTGCAGGATTAGCCCAAATATCTTTACTAATATTAAAGAATTAGATACTTTCATAACAGCAATGAAGACCTTGGCTCTTTCGTAAAATATTATAGTGAGAAAATTAATTAGCTATTCTGTATTATGCTCATTTTTTTTCTCATCTTGTAACCAAGATGATGAAATTATTTCAGAAGAAGAACCTTGTATCGATAAAGAGTTAATTAATGAATCTGCAGTTTGTTATCTTATTTATGCTCCAGTATGTGGGTGTGACAATAAAACTTATTCTAATGATTGTATTGCAAAAAATAATGGTATTTTAAATTATAAAAATGGAACTTGTGATGATTGAGATTTAATATCATTAATATTTAAAAATTAAAAAAAAATGAAATCGCTATCAATAATAGAAATTGAAAAACTATTAAGAAAATTTCCTAATTGGGAATATCAAAATGAATTCATTCAAAGAAATTTAAAATTTTCTAGTTTTAAAAAAACTATTGACTTTTTGAATGAAGTTGCTGATATTGCAGAGCTAAAAAATCATCATCCGAAACTTATAAATAATTATAATAGTTTGATTATTCAATTATCCACACATGATGTAAATGGTATTTCTGAAAAAGATTTTGATCTAGCCGAAGCCATAGATAAACTGAGTCTATAAAGCTTTAACAAACAAATTCTTCCAACGAACTTTTATTCCTCCTCCATCGTGAATTTGCAAAGCAATAGATCCTTGTCCTTTGCCAATTTTTTCGTCTTTTAAACTTATCATTGAAGTCCCATTCAACCAGCTTTCTATCTGATCTCCAACAACACGAATCCGCATAGTATTCCATTCTCCCATTTTTAAAGCACTGTCTTTTTCTTTTTCAGGCTTAATTAACCAACCCCTACCATAGGATTCGTAAACACCACCTGTATCGTTTCCAGGAGGAGCTACCTCAACCTGCCAACCACTCACTTTCGTTCCATCTACTGTAGAGCGAATGAATACACCACTATTCCCATTTGATTCTTGTTTAAATTCAAGTGTCAAATCAAAATCATCGTAATATTTTGTAGTTGATAAATAACCATAAGCTTCTTCTGGTCCGCTTTCACATACTAATTGTCCCTGATCGACATACCATAACTCAGTACCATGAATATTCCAACCCTCAAGATTTTTACCATTAAATAATGACTCCTGGCCAAATATTAAAAAAGAATATAAAACGCAAATAAGATTTAGAAAGAAGATTTTCATCATTAATTTTTTATTCAATATATAGCTTTTTCTTAAAGTTCAAATTTATTTTTGATTTAAAAACAATATCTTCAAAGAAAAAAATAGATGCGGATACTTATTTTTCTATTTATTAATAATCTCCTATTTCAATCTCTGCTTTCACAAATCGATCCAACCAATATAGATATTGTAAGAGATGATTATGGTGTTCCACATATTTTTGCTAAAACAGACGCAGAAGTAGCTTACGGACTAGCATGGGCGCATGCAGAGGATGATTTTAAAACCATCCAAATTGGTTATTTAGCTGGAAATAATCTCTTATCAAGACATATAGGTAATTTAGGTTTAGGTGCTGATTTTATATCACAGTTTATTGGTTCAGATTCTTTATTTGATCAGAAATACAAATCTGAAATAAGCTCTGAATACAAGCTTATTGTTAAAGCATATGCAGCAGGTTTAAACAGTTATGCCGCTAAAAATCCTAAAGAAGTTTTTGTAAAAGATCTTTTTCCTATCACCGAAAAGAAAATGATGCGTTATGCTCAATTACAACTTTTTATTTCTTCAAATGGAGATAAATGGGTTACAAGAATAATAAATAATAATCTTTCTTACAATTTAACAAAAGAAGAAAACCAAAAAGGATCTAATACATTTGCTTTTAATAGTTCAAAAACCAAGGATGGGAATACCTATCTAGCTATTAATACGCATCAGCCTTTAGATGGACCTGTTTCATGGTATGAAGCTCATCTATGCAGCGAAGAAGGAACTAATATTTTGGGGGCATTATTTGCAGGAAGTCCCAATATTTTGATTGGTGCCAATGAAAATTTAGCTTGGGCTCATACAGTTAATCAACCTGATAAGACAGATGTCTTTGCACTAGAAATGCATCCAGAAAAAAAACTAGAATATCGTGTAGATAGCGCATATTTTACTCTTAAGAAGCGAAATGCTAAACTTCGATTTAAACTTTTGGGAATACCGATTTCTATTAAAAAAAAGTTCTACAATAGTATATACGGTCCAACATTAAAGAATAAATCTGGATTTTATGCTATTCGAACTCCAGCATTATTTGAAATAAGAGCTTTGGAGCAGTGGTGGAGAATGAATAAAGCAAATAACTTTAGTGAATTCTACGAAATATTAAAAATGAAAGCGCATCCAGGCTATAATATCGGATATGCAGATAAAAATGATACTATTTTTTACATATCTAACGGCCTTATTCCAAAAAGGTCTAATAATTATAATTGGAAATCGGTTGTGCCAGGTAATACGCTAGAAACACTCTGGACAGAAAATTATAATATTGAGGAACTACCTCAAGTTCTCCAACCAAAATCTGGATATTTTTATAACGCAAATCATACTCCTTTTCGATCCTCAGGTAAAGAAGATAATCCAGATCAATCAAATTTCAATCAAAATATGGGCTTTGAAACATACGATAATAATCGTTCTACACGTCTGAAAGAACTTATTGAAGGTTACGAAAAGCTAGATTACGACGATTTTAAACGTATAAAATATGACAACCAATATCCAAAACCCTATAATTTTAATTGGATGGATATATCTTATTTAGATAAATTAGAAAAAAATAAATATCCAGAAATTCGATTTTTAATAGAACGAATTCAGACTTGGGATCGTAAAGCAGATATAAATTCACTTGGGGCAGGTTCTTTTGCTGTTCTTTATGATCAATTACGCCCTTATTATCGTAAACTACCAGAACCAAAAATATTTCCTGCCTCATTTATTATTGAGGCATTAAGAAAAACTAAAAAATATTTATTAAAATATTTTAATACAACTGAAGTAACTCTTGGAGATTATCAAAAATTAGTACGAGGAGCTAATGAGATTCCTATTTTTGGTCTTCCTGATGTAATTACTGCAATGTCCTCTAGGCCATACAAAGACGGAAAAGTAAAGGTAGTAAGTGGAGAATCATATATTGAACTTGTTAAGTTTACCGAAAAAGGTCCAGAGATTGAGTCAGTTATCTCTTATGGTAGTTCCGACCATCCTGATTCTCCACATTTCAATGATCAAATGAATTTGTATGCAAACTTTAAAACAAAGAAAATGACTTTAGATAAACGGAGTATTTATGAAAATGCTAAAAGTATTTATCATCCGAAATAACTATGTGATTTTTAATATTTGATGACTTGCATAGCATCTACATAAATATTTTCATATATGTCTACAACAGATTTTATATTAAACTTCTCAGCTTGAGCTTTTGCTTGCTTTTTAAATTGCAAAAGTCGACTTTCATTTTCTAATAAGTTTAACGAATTTGATACCATACTTTCAATATCACCAATTTTTGACAAATATCCAGTACTTCCATGTTTATTTACCTCCGGAATTCCTCCTGCATCAGACGAAATTATTGGAACCCCATGAGCCATAGCTTCTAATGCAGAAAGACCAAAACTTTCTTTTTCAGATGGTAAAAGAAAAAGATCTGAATAGCATAAAATTTTGTCAATTTCATTGCTATTCCCAAGAAAAAATATCTGATTATCCAAGCCTTTTTCTTTTACATATTGTATCGCTCTAGCTTTTTCTGGTCCTTCTCCAACCATCATTAATTTGGATTTCACTTTTGACTGAACACCCTCAAAAATTAAAATAACATCTAAAATTCGTTTTAGAGGCCTAAAATTACTTATGTGCGTTAATATTTTTTCTCCTTTCGCAGCTAAAAGAGTACGTTCACAAGGCTTTTCTTTTGATTTAATTCTTTCAAAATCAATGAAATTAGGTACAACATCAATCTTCTTCCTTATATCAAACAATCTAAGAGTGTCTTGCTTTAAGCTTTCAGATACAGTTGTAATTCTATCCGAATGATTTATACTGAAAGTAACGGCAGGTCTATAAAAAGGGTGACTACCAACTAAAGTGATATCTGTACCATGAAGAGTAGTTACGATTGGTATTTGAATACCCACATCCAAAAGCATTTTTTTTGCCATATATGCTGCATAAGCGTGAGGGATGGCATAATGAACATGAAGTACATCAATCTCATTTGCCTTAATCACGTCAACTAGCCTACTTGAGAGAGCCAATTCATAGGGTTGATATTTAAACAAAGGATAGTCAGGGACATTAACCTCATGGAAATGGACATTGGGATCATTTAAAGCTTCTAAACGTACAGGAAGACTGTAGGTTATAAAATGAATATGGTGCCCACGTTTTGAGAGTGCTAATCCTAACTCAGTAGCTACAACTCCACTTCCTCCAAAGGTTGGATAACATACGATTGCTACATTCAATTTATAGTAATTTTAATTTATTAAGGCTTCATATACATATTCTTGCAAACGAGTACGTATATTGTTTTTACTGAACGTAAAATTGTCATAAGGATACGTTCTATTAGCTAAAATAATGATTATTATTTCTTTTTCGGGATCTGCCCAAGCATAAGTTCCTGTATACCCTGAATGCCCAAAACTTTTTTTAGATACACAACCACATGTAGATTCATGTTTTCCATTGAGTTGAGGTTTATCAAACCCTACACCTCTTCTACTTCCTAAATCATTATAATAATATTGATTAAAACTGTCAATCACTTCTCTTTTAATTAAATCTACACCATTAAAACTTCCCCCTTGCAGATACATTTGCATTATAGAAGCAACAGAATAAGCATCACCAAACAAACCGGCATGCCCACCTACTCCATCTTGCATAGCAGCTCCCATGTCATGAACATAACCATGAAGCTTAGTATGCCTAAAATATGTATCAATTTCTGAAGGTATAATCTCTTTTTTTGAAAAGCGTTTTAATGGTTTATACGATATTCTCTCTAGTCCCAAAGGATTAAAAATTGATTCTTGAACTAATTTATCATAAGATAAAGAGCTTTTATTTTCGAAATATTTTTTTAATATGTAGTAGGGCAAATCTGAATATTTTGAGCTTCCCTTTTCAAGTAAAACACTTTCTTTTATTTGATTATACATATCTTTTTCGAAGTCTGATTTTAAATATAATTCTGAAGTTACTGGAAGTGAAAAGAATTTTGAAGATCTACTCTTATAGATAGAATTTTTTGGATAGCCTTTAGAGTTCAAAGTTTCCTTATAAAAAGGGATCCAAGGATAAAGTCGAGCTTGATGAGAAAGCATTTGTTTTAAACTTATTTTATCTTTATCAGTCCCAATCCATTCAGGAATCAAATCACCTATTGTAGTTTCAAAATTTATTTTTTTTTCACCTACAGCTTTCATAACTAAAGGAAGTGTTCCTAATATTTTTGTTAAAGAGGCTAAATCATAAAGATCGTGTTTATTTACTCTACGCTCTTTTTTATAAGTGTGAAAACCAAAACTTTTATCATAAAAGATTTTACCTTTCCGTGATACCAATACTCTCATTCCAGGGGTCATCAGTGAATCAATAGCAAGTTGAGCTAGACGATCTAGAGCTTCTAGTTTAGATGTATCAAATCCTAATGTGCTTCCTGAGGCATACCCCATTCGATACAATTTATCTTGATCTATACCATCCCCTTCTTGATATAATTCTGAAATATTTACAGGCAATCTTCCTCTTATTTTCTGAGCTCCAAAAATTGCATCAGCACTAAGTATTTGTGAAGCTTTACTATTTTGATAACTCAATAATAAACCATCAATTCCATCAATTGAGTCTAGCGCAGAAAGAGCATAGGGTTTAACAAATACATCAATAATTAATATCTTATTTTTTGCCAATTTAGAGATGACATTTAATTCCTGTTGTGAAAAATCTGAGGCTTTCCAAGGGGTTTTATTTGATCTATGAAAACTTACGATAAGAGTATCTATATTCTTGGTTTTTTCTTCAACATTTAAGGGGGTTACGTCGTTAATTGTTTTTATTGACTGGTATTTTTCAAGTTGCTCTTCAAAAAAATCGCTCGAATCGTCACCTAAAGCAATATGACCAATTAATCTATTAGTTTTAAGAGGTAGGATATTGTCTTCATTTTTTAATAATGTTAAAGCCTCTCCAATCGCCTCATAATGAATCACTTGATCCTCAATAGTATTCAAATCCTTGTTAAGATTTATCAAATTAATATCTCTATACTTATTTAGCCCAACTTTATATTTTGCTTTTAAAATTTTTTTAACAGAATGAGAAAGTCTTTTTTCTGAAATTATTCCCTTTTTGTAAGCTTTAGTAATAGCCTGAATTCCTTCAGGAATATTGTTGGAAATTATCAAAATATCATGCCCAGCTAAAAAAGCAATCAAATCAATATTTTTATTCTTCGAATATTGAGTTACTCCTTTCATATTTAATGCATCGGTCACTATTAACCCTTTGAAGCCGAGCTCTTTTTTTAAAATTCCTTGGATGACCTCTTTAGATAACGAAGTGGGTAATCCCTCCTCGGAAATACTTGGAATATTTAAGTGCGCTACCATAACAGAAGAAAGTCCCTTTTTAATAAGTTTTCTATAAGGTGATAATTCAATTTTATTAATGCGGTCAGCACTAAATTCGACAGTAGGAAGAGTCTTATGAGAGTCTTGAGACGTATCGCCATGACCAGGAAAATGTTTCCCAGAGGTTAAAACACCAGCTTGGTGGTGACCCTCCATAATTGCCAAAGCTTGTCTTGTAACTCTAAATGAAGAAGAACCATATGAACGATTTCCAATAATAGGATTTTTGGGATTTGTGTTTATATCTAAAACAGGACTAAAACTATAATGAATACCAAGACGTTTTTCTTGTTCCCCCATTCTTCTACCAATTTTTCTAAGGAGTGTAGTGTCTTTAACTGCTCCTAACGTCATAGGCCACGGAAATGGTTTTACTGAATCTAAACGCATAGCGACTCCCCATTCAGCGTCCATTGATATTAAAAGTGGAATCTTTGAGACTTTCTGAAAGCTATTAAGCCACTGAGATTGAATAACTGGGCCTCCGAGAGAAAAAACTAATCCCCCTATTTTGTATTCCTTAATCAAATTTAAATTAAGTCTGTAATGAGAACTATCCCTTTCTGTGAATACCATAGGCATAAATAATTGCCCAACTTTTTCTTTTAGGCTAAAACTATTGTATATACTATCCACCCATTTATTCTGATTGTACTGGTCGTCAATTGCTAATAATGGATCTGGAGTTTGTCCAAAAGTTAATAATGGAAGAAATAAAAAAAGGACATAAATTTTCTTCATAAAGGAAATCTTAAATTAAAACTAATTTTACCAGAATAGTCTATTTTAAATATCGGCTATGCCAACTCTCTCCAACTGGAACTTCCCAAAACCTCTTATAATCTGATATAGTATCAACTAAATTATTAAAAACTACTGTCTCTTTTGAAACTGATTTTGCTTTTGCCATTTTGATAAATTCATCAAGTGGCTTATGAGATAAAAAAGCTCCTTGCTTAAAAGTAACGTTCATTTTATCTAATAAAATAATATTATATTTTATTTCTAACTTTTTAATAAATCGAACAGATGCATCAATCGAACATCCACTTGCTTCCGTTATTTGTTGGTTAATTCCGATAACAATAAATCTATTATAAGGTATATCGAAACTAGCTTCTAATGTCTCATTATGTGCTGTCCAATTAACCAAAAAATTAGATAGGTCAGTTTTAATCATTTCTAATTCAATATCAGAAAATACACGATTTGATGGATAAATCCATATTCGAGAGTCATCTGGCAAAAAGTCAAAACTTATATTCATAATTTAAAGATCATTTGCATTAGCAATCAGCTCGGCAATATCCATCACCTTAATTTCTTCTTTTGATTTATTTTTTATTCCATCAGTCATCATAGTGTTACAAAATGGACAAGCAGCTGCAATAATGTCTGGTTGAGTATCTAATGCCTGTTCAGTCCTTTCTATATTTACTTCTTTGTTCCCTTTTTCAGAATCCTTGAACATTTGTGCCCCCCCTGCTCCACAACACAATCCTTTTGATTTACAAGATTTCATTTCTAGTAATTCAGCATCTAATTTTTTAATAAGATCACGTGGAGCATTATATACCTGATTTGCACGACCCAAATAACAAGGGTCATGATATGTAATCCTTTTGCCTTTATATATCCCTCCTTCAATAGTTAAAACACCCTTGTTGATTAAATCATTTAAAAATTGAGTATGATGAATCACCTGATAATTACCTCCAAGTTCAGGATATTCATTTTTTAGAGTATTAAAACAATGTGGACAAGTAGTAACAATTTTTTTTACAGCATATTTATTTAGGTTGTCTATATTCTGCATAGCCTGCATCTGAAAAATAAATTCATTTCCTGCTCTTTTAGCTGGGTCACCAGTACAAGTTTCTTCAGTTCCTAGAACTGCGAAATTAATTTTAATTTTATTTAAAATTTTTACAAAGGCCTTGGTAATTTTTTTTGCACGGTCATCGAAGCTCCCAGAACAACCTACCCAAAAAACAACTTCTGGGTCTTTACCCTCAGATTTTAAATCAGATAAAGTAGGTACATTTAAATTCATAACTAATTATCAGATTGATCGTCATCAAAAACTTCAATAGTAACTTCTTTTTCAATTAAATCAGTAAACTTCCCGTTATATTTTGTTGCTTTAACTAGATGATTATCAATCCAATGGTAATTGCCACCTCTAGGTTTTCCCATTAGTAAGCTATGATATTTAAAACCATTATCATTTAACCATTTTTCAGTAACGGTCCTATGTGCTTCGACTCTTGCTGTAAAATAACAAATCTTGTGTCCTTCATTGAACCACCTATTTAAAGTTTCTAATGCATCAGGATAATATTTCGCTGTAGCCATTCGCTCAGGCTCTTCATTTGGTATATCATCACAAATAGTTCCGTCAATATCAACCAAATAATTTTTTACTCCTTCAGGAAGGACTGGGCTAATTGATTTGCCATCTTCTGATTTTTCATGTAAATAATTTTCTGCCTGTTGCATAGTATTTCATTATTATGTTATTCATTTACCCACCCCAACCGATCTTGGTTACTAAAAGGCCAAGGGGCCCCGTTGTTTTCAATATTAGTCATCATGGAATTTAATTCAGCAGATGCTGCCGATTTTTCTAAAATTAGATATTGTCTCATATCCATAATTATTGAAAGAGGATCAATTTCAATGGGACATTCC
>CACLGW010000011.1 GCA_902606525.1 uncultured Bacteroidota bacterium
ATGTTTTTTTTCTTAGCTTCAGGACTTTCCCATCTCATATAATCACCATAATCGTGATTCCCTAATACTGAATAGACACCGTATTTTGCATTAATCTTTTTAAAAGTTTCTATCCAAGGAATTATCTCGTCAGCTTTATTATTAACAAGATCTCCTGTAAAAAAGACTACGTCAGATCCTTGGGTATTTACTAGGTCTACTCCATATTGGACTTTTTTTGCGTTGTCAAAACTTCCACTATGAATGTCAGAAATTTGAGTGATTTTAAATCCTTCAAAAGCCTCGGGTAAGTCGTCATATTCCAATTCATAAGAGAGTACTTTAAAATTATATTTACCTCTGAACATACCATACAATAGTGAGGCAAATGGAATTGCTGCTATTCCTAGTGCAATTTGAGAAATTAGCTTTCTGCGCTGAGGTAGGAATTCGTTTTGATCAGGCGTCTTGGTGAAATATGAATAAATCCCTTGGGGTATTCTGAATATATCCTCCCCCAATAAAAGGATTGTAACCAAAATTTGGAAAACAAATAGAGTTATAAAAAATCCGATAGCATACATTAGTCTTGGCTCATTAGTTGTTGATCGTTCCAATATCATTGTATGAAACAACAAATTTCCAATAACCATTATAACGAATAGGAAACAAGCAAAAAGTATCCAACGATTGGAAGTTAAGGTTTTAATTGCCTGATAACTATACCATTGAAATAATAAGAAAAATAAAATGGTGACGACCCATCTCATGCTCATTTTTTTGGCAAAGGTAATGAGATATATAGATATATAATTAAAAACTAGCCACCGATATCTTGGGCAATGCTTAGGGCTTTTCCATCGGAGAGACTTGCAATAAAACAACTAGAGTTTAGTAGTGTTTCATAAAGGGTTTCTCCTATCATTGGGGTACCCTCTGGAACAAGTGAAAGGATCAAATTATCATGGATGTTTTCTTTTCCCTCGAATCTTCTTACTGAGGCTTCTGTGTAGCAACTAAGTAAAGATGAAATTGCCCGGTGGCCAACAACTTCCTTTTGTATTACTTCCTTTGATTGATAAATATTTTTTACACTTAAATTAATTATGTCTTCAATTTGTGCCTTGTATTTACTTTTTTCTAAAAGACTAAATTTAAATGTTCCTGCTAGTATGTCTTCCTCATTGTCAATGAAAATCTTAACTGCATCTTGAATTAAGCTATTTATAGCTAAAGCTCTCAAATAACTCAATCTTTGTGGCTTGAAGGCCAGCTCTCCATACTTTTTGGTATCAATTTGATCCCTAACTAAGTTGATTAAATACTCTAAAGCATAGTCCTCAGAAATCCAACCTAAATTAATGCCATCTTCAAAATCAATTATCGTGTAGCAAATATCATCTGCTGCCTCTACTAGATAAGTAAGGGGATGTCTTAAAACCTTCCCGTTTTTTACAAGTGATAGTTCTTGAGCAACTTCACTAAAAAAAGATTTTTGGGCTTGAAAATACCCGTATTTTTTGTCAGCCACGTGGGATGTTGGCTTAATAGGTAAACTTGCTTTAGGATATTTTACAAAGGCACCGAGGGTAGCATAACTGAGTCTTAAACCTCCTGGAGTTCCTTGACGAGATTCTGCTAAAATTTTTAACCCGTTTGCATTACCCTCAAAATCACATAAGTCTTGATATTGCTCTGAGGTTAGTTTAGACTTATATATTGCCCCACCTCCAGATTTGAAAAAATGACCAATAGCTTTCTCACCACTATGACCAAAAGGGGGATTACCTATATCATGTGCTAGTGATGCAGCAGCTGTAATGGCTCCAAAATCATTAGCTTGATACCCCATAGAGGCATCTAGATGAGGATGTTTATCTAAAATAGCTCGACCTGCCATTCTGCCAATACTTCTACCTACCACGGATACTTCTAAACTGTGAGTAAGACGCGTGTGAACAAAATCTGTTTTGGAAAATGGAATAACTTGTGTTTTGTCTTGAAGACTTCTAAAGGCATTTGAAAATACAATTCTATCATAGTCTACTTCAAAACCTAAACGAAGGTCATTTTGTTCTTTTCTTAAGCGTTTACTTGTGTCACCAAAACGTTTCAAAGATAATAATGCTTCCCAATTCATAATTTAAAGTTACCAATCTAAGTTCTAATGTTAAGATAAGTTTATCAAAACTTATATCAGTTAATATTTTAATAAAAAATATACCTGGAAGTTTAACTTTTACATAAAGTTTCTTTGTGCATTTGAAGATAATTTTAATTTAAAATAAAACCACATAATATTTATTAAAATGAAAAAAATCAAATTTATACCTAGCTTACTTTTTCTCTTAGTCATCACCTTAGGCTGCTCTTCAGACGATGATCCTGTAGTTGAATATGTAACAGTAGTTGAGACTGTTACCGAAACTATTACCCAAACAAACACCGTGACAGTTGATCCTTATGCAGATTCAACCCTTGAAGGAAATATAGTTGAAGATACTACTTTAGATGCATCCAAAATTTGGCTATTAAAGGGGCGTGTAGCTGTTACAGATGGTGTCACTTTAACCATTCCCGCTGGAACAATTATTAAAGCTGCATCTGGAAGTGGTGCTGATGCATCAACTCTTATTGTGGCAAGAGGGGGTAAAATGATTGCAGATGGGACCTCGGAAGCTCCTATTATAATGACCTCTGAATCTGATAATATTGAGGTAGGAGGAACTTACCCAGCTAGTGGTCCTGCTCTAGGTGTAGATACTAGAGGGCTATGGGGTGGACTTTTGATCTTAGGTAAAGCACCTAGTTCTTTTAAAAATGATGTTGTAGAAGTTCAAATAGAGGGAATTCCAACATCAGATATTAATGGCCTTTACGGAGGTACTGATCCATCTGACGATTCCGGCTCATTTCAATATATTTCAATTCGTCATGGTGGTGCTGAAATTGGAGAGGGTAATGAAATTAATGGTTTAACTCTAGGTGGTGTTGGAACTGGAACTACAATAAATCATATCGAAGTTGTTGCAAATGTTGATGACGGAATTGAGTTTTTTGGGGGAACAGTTGACGCATCAAATTTACTAGTCTGGGGACAAGGGGATGATGCAATTGATATCGATCAAGCATATTCTGGAACAATCGATGGAGCTTTAGTTGTTTTAACAGCTGCCTCAGACCATGGATTTGAAATTGATGGCCCTGAGGGTTCTGCTCCAGGAAGATTCACACTCAAAAATGCAACTGTAATTGGAGCAACTGATGATTGTGAGGCAGAAGGTGTTGATGGTGAAATGGCAGACTTTAGAAAAGGAGCTACAGGAGATCTTCAAAATATTCTTTTTAAAGATTTTTCTGGTGGTAAAGATGTTGAGCTAGATGCATCTGCTGATGCTGCAACTTATACTGCTGGAACTCTAACTTTTTTGAATATAGATATTTTACATCCTCTTGATGATAGTGGTGCTGTTTGTTCTGATGTTGAAACTTTAGATAAAATTTTTGACGATAAAGCTGATGAGAGCACTTTCGAAGCAGATGCTTCCTCTTTTGCTGAAGTAGTTACCACTCAACAGTCTGGAAATGGACTCGAAGATGAATCAATTTTTCCATGGACCTTTTATAAAAGATAGTTATTAACACAAATATTTTATTAAATAGTCTGACCCTTTGGTTGGACTATTTTTTTATTTAATATTTTTAAAAATATATAGTTTAATGAAATACAGACTAAATTATTTAATCGTTCTCTTTATAGTAGTTGTTTTTAAATCGTTTAGTCAGTATGGAATTACTGGAACCTTAATTGATGGTGACTTTAACGAGCCTCTTCCCTTTGCCAATGTTTTAGTTAAAGAAACTGGAGATGGAGTTACTTCTGATTTTGATGGTAAGTACAACTTAGATTTACCTGCAGGTAACTACACTTTAGTTTTTTCATTTGTCGGTTATGAAACTAAAGAAATTACAAATGTTAATGTAGGTAATGACCAATATACCATAATCGATATTGTATTAAATTCTGTTGCTCAAGGCCTTGAAGAAGTAATTGTAACTGTTGATGCTAGAAGAAATACAGAGTCTTCTGTTTTAGAAATTCAAAGAAAGTCAGCGAGTTTATTAGATGGAATTTCAGCTCAAGCTTTTAGAAAAATTGGAGCTAACGATATTGCAAGTGCTGTGAAAAGGGTTCCTGGAGTTTCAGTTCAAGGAGGAAAATATGTTTATGTGAGAGGTCTTGGAGACCGATACTCAAAATCCATTCTTAACGGAGTGGACATTCCAGGTTTAGATCCTGACCGAAATACGATTCAAATGGATTTATTCCCAACCAATATGCTGTCCAATGTATTAGTCATTAAGTCTGCAAGAGCTGATTTACCAGCTGATTTTACAGGTGGTGTGATTGATATAATCACAAAGGACTTCCCCACAAATGAAGAATTTTCTGTCTCAATAAGTACTTCGTTTAATCCAGACATGCATTTTAAAAATAGCTACTTATCTTATGAGGGAGGAAGAACCGATTTTTTGGGCTACGATGATGGAATAAGGAAAAATAAAATTAATAATTCATTTTTGGGAAATGCATATGATCCAAGATTAAACTCATCAGATTCTGGACTAACTACCATAAATCTAATATCTAATCAATTTAGTCCTCAAATGGCTCCCGATGACGATACTAGTGGTCTGAATTATAGTTTAGGGATATCATATGGCAACCAGTTTAACTTTGAAAATGGACATTCATTTGGATTTTTAGGGTCACTTTCTTACAGGAGAGAGCAAAGTATTTATGAAAATACAGAAGATAATATTTTCAATTTTAGTCCTATCAGAAGTGATTTGAATTTTGAAGAAAATAGACTTCAAACTGGAACTATAGGTGGAGAAAATATTATTGCAAGTGGCTTGTTCGGGATAACTTATAAAACAACTAATTCAAAATTTAAATTTAATGCTCTACATATCCAAAATGGAGAAAGTACTTCTGGTAGATTTAGACAGCTAACCCGCTTTTCAGACTTTGTTGATTTTAATAAGTTTAATCTGGAATATAATGAAAGAGCAATTACCAATGGAATTCTTTCTGGACTTCATAATCTTAAGAATGCTAATTTAAAAGTAGAATGGACAATTTCTGCAACCCAAGCCAAAGTTCATGACAAAGATGTTAGAAATACAACTTTTCAAGATGAGGAAGGCGTATTTAGTTTTCAAGAGAATACAGAGCCTAAGCGAATTTGGAGAACCCTAGATGAAGATAATTTTATTGGCAAATTAGATCTAACAAAACGTTTTAAATTTTTAAAAGAAGACGCTGTTTTAAAGTTCGGTTTATACAGTACTTTAAAAGAGAGGGATTTTTCGATTGCTCAATATTCTGTTAGCAGCAACTTCACCTCTGAGCGTGATTGGGCAAATTATGGAGGTGATCCCAATCAACTATTTAATCCTTTAAATCTTATTTCACCGACAAATGACAGAGGAACATATATAAATCCTCAAACTACTATTAGACAAGATGCAAATATTTTTAATGCGCGTCAACAGAATTTAGCGGGATATGTTTCCAACGAATTTAACATTACACCTAAACTAAAATCAATTATTGGATTCCGATTCGAAAATTATCAGGTGTTCTATACAGGTGAGAATAGCCAACTTGGACAAGTTTTTAATGACCAGAAGATCATTAATGAAAACAATCTATTCCCATCATCAAATTTTATATTTAATCTTAAAGAAAATAAAAATATACGCTTTGCTTATTCCTTGACCACGGCAAGACCTAGTTTCAAAGAAGCTTCTATTGCAGAAATCTACGACCCCCTATCTAATTTATTCTTTATTGGAAATATAGATATCAAACCCTCCTATATTGACAACTTTGACCTTCGATACGAAGCATTTGGAGAAGATGCTCAACTTTTCGCAGCAAGTTTATTTTATAAAAGCCTCACCGATCCCATTGAGATTGGATTTGTAGCAGCCTCTACATCTAATTATAAGCCATTAAATCTTGAAAACGCTAATGTATTTGGTGTTGAATTAGAATTGAGAAAAAAAATTACTGATTGGATACCTGGTTTGAGAAATCTTAATTTAAATTTTAATGGATCCTACATTATATCTGATGAAAAATACAGCGAAGACGAACTTAAATTAAGAACATTAGGACTAAGAGAAGGAGAAACACTAGGAACTTCAAGACAATTACAAGGTCAATCACCTTACCTTATAAATACTGGGATTGACTACAATCAAACTGAAAAAGGTATTCAAGCTGGGCTCTACTATAATGTTCAAGGCAAGACCTTAGAGGTAGTTGGAGATGGCTTTTATCCTGATGTATATACAATGCCTTTTCAAAGTCTTAATTTTAACTTAATTAAACAATTCAAAAATAATACTAGTTTAACCTTGAGGGTTAACAATATTTTAGATGATGAAAGAGAAAGCTTATTTGAGGGTTATGGAGGAATAACCGAGTATTTTAGATTAAGACATATTGGGAGAACCTTTTCCCTAGGCTACTCTATTAAATTTTAATAACTTCATTTGCTAAATGGAGAACCCTTATTTATATATAGTTATCCTGCTCAGCATATTGGCTGTAGGTGATTTAATTGTTGGGGTGAGTAATGATGCTGTAAACTTTTTAAATTCAGCTATTGGTTCCAAAGTATTCTCATTTAGAAACATCATGATTTTTGCAAGCGTTGGTATTATGTTTGGAGCTGTGTCCTCAAGCGGAATGATGGAGGTTGCCAGAAAAGGAATATTTAATCCTAGTGAATTTTATTTTGATGAAATCATATTCATTTTTATGGCAGTTATGATGACCGATATCCTTTTATTGGATTTTTTCAATACACTTGGTCTGCCCACTTCCACAACAGTATCAATTGTTTTCGAATTACTTGGGGCGGCAGTAGTAATGGCGGTGCTTAAAATTATTGAATCAAATCAATTACTCTCCGATTTAGGTAATTATATTAATACTGAAAAAGCTACTCAAATCATTTTAGGTATTTTACTTTCTGTGTTTATTGCATTTACAATTGGTGCTATAATTCAATGGATTTCAAGAATTATTTTCAGCTTCGAATTTGAAAAAAAATCTATTTGGCTTAATGGCTTGTTTGGTGGTATAGCATTAGCTGCAATATTTAATTTTATTTTAATTAAAGGGATTAAAGGAACACCTTATTCAAACATGGAACTTGAGCTACTTAGTGGGCAAACTATCAACAGTTTCATTGAAAATAATATTTTGACTGTTCAACTTTTCAGTTTTATTTTTTGGTACTTGTGCTCCTATTTGATGATTTCCCTTCTAAAATGGGATATTTATAAAGTTATTATTGGAGTAGGAACTTTTGCTTTGGCTTTAGCTTTTGCAGGAAATGATTTAGTTAATTTCATTGGGGTCCCTATTGCTGCTTTTCAATCCTATGAAGCATGGGTGAGTTCTGGTGTTGGAGCTGAAAGTTTTAACATGACCTTATTAAGTGAACGGGTTCCAACCCCCACCATTTTCTTATTCATATCAGGAATGATTATGATTTTAACTCTTTGGTTTTCCTCTAAAGCAAAAAAAGTAGTAAAAACGTCTTTAGATTTATCAAATCAATATGATACAAAAGAACGTTTTGAACCAAACTTTCTCTCTAGAGGTTTGGTCCGTTTTTTTATTTATATCAATGCTCAAATAAAAAAAGTAATTCCAGAACGTTATTTCTTAACAATAGATAATTCTTTTAAGCGAATTCCAATATCTAAAAATCAAAGTATTTCTAATAGTCCTGAATTTGACAAACTCAGAGCAAGTATCAACCTTATAGTTGCAGCTGTATTGATTTCATTGGCTACTTCTTTAAAGCTTCCTTTGTCGACTACTTATGTGACCTTTATGGTTACCATGGGAACTTCATTGGCTGATCGTGCCTGGAGTTCTGATAGTGCTGTTTATCGTGTATCAGGTGTTTTAAATGTAATTGCAGGATGGTTTTTAACTGCCGTTAGTGCTTTTACAGTTGGAGGGATCATAGTATATCTTCTTTATATCGGAGGAGTTCAAGTTGTAGCTATCATCATGTTTATTATTCTTTTAATTATAGGAAAGAATTATTTAAGTCATAAAAAACAAAATAAAGAAGCTATAAAAGAAGAACAAGCTCTTATTATAGAAAGTAACTCGTATCAAGGTGTTATCGATGAAACAGGAGCGACCATTGAGGTTGTATTGAAAAAAAGTTTTAAAATATATCAATTATTAATTTCGGGGCTTTCTAAAAATGAAATTCAAGATTTGGAAAAAGCGAAAAAAAATGCTAAAAAACTCTCCAAACAGATTGATGTCCTCAAAGATGACCTTTTTTACTTTATTCGAAACTTAGAAGAAAGTTCAGTCTCAGCTAGTACATTTTATATTGAGTTGTTGAGTTATATTCATGATTTATCAGAGGATGTAAGCTATCTGACAAAAATTAGCCATAATCATGTGAATAATAATCATAGAAAACTTGCTTTCACACAGATTAAAGAATTGATGTTAATAGAGGATACAATTAAAACGATATTTAAAGAAGGTACAGAAGCCTTTAGTTCAACAAAAGATATTTCTGAATTTGAAGATGTCTTACTTGAAAAAAATAACGCATTTAATGTTATTGAATCCAAAATTAATACTCAAATTGAACGTACTCGAGGAGATGAATCTAGTGCAAAAAATACAACCCTATATTTTAACTTTTTGATACGTACAAAGGATATGATAACGCATAAGTTTGAGTTAGTTGAAAAATATTATGGAGTTGTTAGTAAGCTTTAACTACTAGTCATCTTTGGAAGCCAGTGACTCAACTTTATCCCATTTAGTTGCGCTTTGGACAATGTTATCCTTATAGTCGACTTCGATAAGTATTCCCTCGTTCCAAAAAAACCAACGATCTGTTTTTTTCCCTTTGTCATAAACACCCTTGGAGAGTTTAATCCCCTGAGAGTTATAGCTCATCCAAATACCATGATTTTTTCCATCTAAAAAATATCCCGTTTGAGAAAGTATACCATTATCATGATATTCTTCAAACTTGATTATTTCTCCCTGTTGAGTAAGGATTCTTTTTGGTTTTTTGTCTTGGCCCAAAGATGATCCAAAAGTGAAGAAAATTATATAAATGAAATATTTTTTCATGGTTATATTTCGCATTTGTTAATACGAATATAACATTTAATTTCAATTCACGTAACATTTACATAACATTAATTTAACATAAAGGCTTAAGTTGTTGATTTTAAATTAAATAAAAAAACCTAAAAAGGGCTTTGTATGTTATTGAACCTATATTTAAGATCCACACATCAAACAGTCATCATCCTCACTTTCTTTTGCCTGTGAGAGCATTTGTTTTAACTCCTCTGGTGACAGAGTTTCTACTGGCAAAGAAGTTGATTCTGATTTTGACGAAGTAACTGCCACAGCTTTTGCTGCTGATTCTATTTCGGGAGCCTTTGCCTTGTTATCGAGAGTAAATTTAATAGCATCAACTGCAGATTTTGTTCTCAGATAATACATCCCAGTTTTGAGACCAGATTTCCATCCGTAAAAATGCATGGAGGTTAATTTTGCCATTGTCGCACCTTCCATGAATAAATTTAGAGATTGAGATTGATCAATAAAATATCCACGGTGACGGGACATGTCTATGATATCTTTCATACTCATTTCCCAAACAGTGCGATACAGCTCTTTAATGTCATCTGGAATATTATCAATATTTTGAATCGATCCATTGTTACGCATCAATTCCTGCTTCATATCTTCATTCCACAAACCTCTTTCAACAAGATCCTCTAACAAATGCTTGTTAACCACAATAAATTCTCCAGAGAGTACTCGCCTTGTATAAATATTAGATGTATATGGCTCAAAGCATTCGTTGTTTCCAAGAATCTGAGAAGTACTCGCCGTAGGCATAGGTGCCACTAAAAGTGAGTTTCGAACCCCATGCTTTTTAACAGTTTTTCGAAGTGCTAGCCAGTCCCAACGCCCACTAAGTTCTTTATCTTTTATGCCCCAAAGGTTATGTTGGAATTCACCTTCTGACATAGGTGATCCTTTGTATGTTTCGTATGGGCCTTCTTTTTTTGCTTCTTCTGCTGATGCAGTAACTGCAGCAAAGTAAAGCGTTTCAAAAATATCTTGGTTTAACTCTTTAGCTTTTTCAGAAGTAAAAGGCAAGCGTAACATAATAAAAGTATCTGCTAAACCTTGAACACCTAAACCAATTGGACGATGTCTAAAATTTGAGTTTTCAGCTTCCTTAACTGGATAGTAGTTACGGTCAATGACACGGTTGAGATTTTTAGTTACTCTAACGGTAACATCAAAAAGAGATTGGTGATCAAACTCTCCGTCTTTTATAAACATTGGTAAAGCAATTGATGCCAAGTTACATACGGCAATTTCGTCAGCTGAAGTGTATTCTAGGATTTCTGTACACAAGTTAGATGAACGTATAGTTCCTAAATTTTTTTGGTTTGACTTTCGATTTGCTGAATCCTTATAAAGCATGTATGGTGTGCCTGTCTCAATTTGTGACTCTAATATTTTCTCCCAAAGATCTCTAGCTTTAATGGTTTTTCTACCTCGACCCTCCGATTCATATTTGAGGTATAACTGGTCAAACTCATCACCATGAACATTATAAAGATCAGGACACTCATTGGGACACATTAAAGTCCATTCAGCATTTTCTTCTACACGTTTCATAAAAAGATCTGGAGTCCACATTGCATAAAACAAATCACGGGCGCGCATTTCTTCTTTTCCATGATTCTTTTTTAATTCCAAAAAGTCAAATATATCAGCGTGCCATGGCTCTACATAAATAGCAAATGAACCTTTTCTTTTCCCCCCACCTTGGTCTACATAACGAGCTGTATCGTTAAAGACTCGTAACATTGGCACAATACCATTTGAGGTACCGTTTGTTCCGGCAATGTAGGAGCCCGTAGCTCTAATATTGTGAATAGATAATCCAATTCCCCCAGCAGACTGAGAAATTTTTGCGGTTTGTTTTAAAGTATCATAAATCCCATCTATACTATCATCCTTCATAGTCAAAAGGAAACATGAGGACATTTGTGGCTTAGGAGTACCTGAGTTAAAGAGTGTTGGAGTAGCATGAGTGAAATATCGCTTAGACATCAACTCATAAGTTTCTAATGCTGATTCAATATCATTTAAATGAATACCAATAGAAACTCGCATCAGCATATGTTGAGGTCTCTCAACGATTTTTCCATTAAGTTTCAAGAGATAAGAACGTTCTAATGTTTTAAATCCAAAGAAATCATATCCAAAATCACGATTATAAATTATACTTGAGTCTAATTTATTTGCATTCTTTTTAATTATTTTGTATACCTCATCAGAGAGTAGAGGAGCTTCTTTTCCAGTACGTGTATTGACATAAGTATACAAGTCTTTCATGGTTTCAGAAAAAGATTTTTTTGTGTTTTTATGTAAGTTGGAAACTGAGATTCGTGCTGCTAGCTTTGCATAGTCAGGGTGAGTTGTAGTCATAGTAGCTGCAATCTCAGCAGCAAGATTATCCAATTCAGAAGTAGTTACACCGTCATACAGCCCTTCAATCACACGCATTGCTACACGTACAGGATCAACAAGAGGGTTAAGACCATAATTCAGCTTACGAATTCGGGCTGTGATTTTATCGAACATGATTGGCTCTTTTCGGCCATCTCTTTTAACTACGAACATTTTTTACACTTTAAATTTTACACTAAATATCTTTACGCTCCCAGGAGCGGACGAGAAAGTTTAAAAAAGTAATTAGGAATTAGAAGTCAGCATCAAAGCTGATTTTCTCTTCACTATTTTCATTATTTAATACACCCGCTTTTTGGTATTCACCAACACGCTTCTCAAAGAAGTTCGTTTTTCCTTGTAAGGAAATCATGTCCATAAAATCAAATGGATTACCTACGTTGAATTCTTTTTCAAGTCCTAACTCCACCAATAGACGATCCGTAACAAATTCTAGGTACTGAGTCATCAGTTTTGAATTCATGCCTATTAAACTGATAGGGAGAGATTCAGTAATAAATTCACGCTCAATATTAAGTGCATCTAATAAGATTTCTTTAATTCTAGCTGGTGGTACTTTATTTACTAAGTGGTGATTGTGGAGGTGTACTGCAAAATCACAATGAACGCCTTCATCTCTAGAAATTAATTCGTTAGAGAATGTTAGCCCGGGCATTAAACCACGTTTTTTTAACCAAAAAATAGAGCAAAATGCACCTGAAAAAAATATTCCTTCCACAGCTGCAAAAGCAATAAGACGTTCGGCAAAGGAATCAGAATCTATCCATTTTAAAGCCCAATCTGCTTTCTTTTTGATAGCAGGAAAAACCTCAATGGCTTTAAAAAGTGTGTCTTTTTCAACATCGTCTTTAACGTAGGTATCAATTAATAAAGAATATGTTTCAGAATGAATATTTTCCATCATGATTTGAAAACCATAAAAGAATTTAGCTTCGGAATATTGGACCTCGTTGACAAAGTTTTCAGCTAAATTTTCATTTACAATACCATCAGAAGCAGCAAAAAAAGCAAGAATATGTTTGATGAAATATTTCTCGTCTTTGTTAAGCTTAGTATTCCAATCTGAAAGATCCTGATGTAAATCAATTTCTTCTGCAGTCCAAAAACTAGCCTCCATTTTCTTGTACCATTCCCAAATGTCGTGGTGTTGGATTGGGAAGATTACAAAACGATTTTCATTTTCTTGAAGGATTGGTTCTACTGCTGCCATTTTAATTTTTTTATTAGTTTAAAAGTTTATTGATTTATGTTTAACAAAGATTCTAAATTGTAAGCAGAATTGAAAGGGCAACTTTTCCACAATGGAGCCTAGTTTTTAACAAAAACCGTTTTTTTAATTTTTTTTTGATAAAAAGACGGAAATGCAAGTATCTGTTTAACAATAGGTTGCGATTTTAATATCTTGGCAACCCCTAAAAACACTACAAAATCTTAATAACTCTTTTTCGCATGTTTTGTTAATTCAAAATACCACTGCTCTCCAAATTTTCGAATAAGAGCTTTCTTTACAAATATATAAACGGGTGTTTTTAAAGACTCACCCAGAGAACATGCATCTGAACAAATTGACCAACTATGATAATTTACAGCTATCATCTTTTCATAATTTTGTACCCTGACTGGGTATAAATGACATGAAATAGGTTTTTGGAAGTCTATAACACCAGCGTTATGTGCTTTTTCAATTCCACAAGAAGCAATCCCGGAAGAGGAAAATACAGTGTAGGCACATTCTTTACCATCGACAAGCGGGGTTTCTAGATCTCCATCCAAACCTTTTACATGGACTCCTTGGTTTTCAATTGCTTTTGTCCCTTTTTGATTTAGAAAGGGTTTGATTTTTGAATAATTTTTTTCAAGAAAAGAAACTTCACCCTTTTCTAGTGGAGCTCCAGCCTCTCCAGCAACGCAACATTCGCCTTTACATTTGGCTATATTACAAACAAACTCCTCTGAGATCAAATCATCAGACACAATTGTATTTTGTATTGATATCAATTGATTTTTTTGTAAAAATAGACATTTTAAAATGTAGAATTAAAAGAATGAGATTAGATTTGCAAAAAAATATATGGCGTTAAATATTTCGGAAAAAATCATCTAACTCTAATCTTTAAACTTATGAAAATAATACTTCCAATTCTGATTATCATTTCCATTAGCATTTGCATATTTAACTTATTTCAAATTGAATGGGATAATCCACTAATTGGGAAAAGCAGTGTCGCAGTAATCGGAGTTTTAGCTTCAGCAAGCTCATTTTTATTATTAGTCATCCTTTTAATTTCAAAAAAAATAGCTCAAAAGCTCAAAAAATAATTTAATGGCTTTTAATTTCTTGAAGAGCCCTCAAAATAAATGGATCATTTTGATTAATAATACGTATGTAAGTATTCTCATTAAAAAGTTGAAGTGCAATAAATGCTTTAATATAATTTAATATTTCATTTTCATTTTCCGAATTTATCTGTATTGGAAGGTTATATTCTTTACAAAAAGTTTTAAAAGCTTCTATAAATTCTTTCTTGTAAGGCAACTCTTTATTGAAAAATCTGGGTGCGTTCGAGAAGTCATATTTTTTATAATTCTTATCAAGCTCTCTAAAAACAAAAAGGTCAACCAAGTTGGAACTTAACAAATATTGACTCCATCTTGCATATGAGCTATTATTAGTAGATATATATATATCAGGTGTAATACCTCCACCTCCATAAACAATTCTTCCCTTTGGAGTTTTAAAAATCAACTCATTTTCAACGAGTGTATTTTTTTTATTTTCATTGGTTTTTATTTTTTCACGTTCTTTAGCTTCAGCATAATATTCTAATCGGCTAGAGGAATCATATGGCCTTTGAATGGATCTACCTGTAGGGGTATAGTAACGCGCAGTAGTAAGTCGGATTTGGTCTCCTTCTCCCAAAGGCATTTGCCGCTGGACTAAACCTTTTCCAAAAGTACGACGCCCCATAATCAGACCACGATCGTTATCTTGAATTGCTCCAGCAATTACTTCACTTGCAGATGCTGAGTCCTCATCTACCAAAATATATAGTCTTCCAGATTCAAATAATCCTTCAGGTGTAGAAACTGTTCGTTCCCTTTTACCATTATTCCCTTCAACTATTACAATTGCCCTTTTAGCTTCAAGAAAATCGTCTGCAATTTGTTTTGCTGGAAGTAAATAACCTCCTGGATTTCCTCTTAGATCTATGATTAAATTTTTAAGCTCTTCAACCTTTAAATCAATTATTGCTTCTCTAAATTCAGAATAAGTAGTTTGAGAAAAACGATTGATTTTGATATATCCCGTATTTCTCTCAATCATATAGGATGCGTTAATACTTGGGAGTGGAACTGGTCCCCTGATAATATCAAAATTATATATTGAGTCTTGCTTTTTTCTATAAACAGTTAACCTAACTGGAGTAGAAGAATTTCCTTTCAATCTAGAAATGACCTGTTCGTTTTTTAATCTTCTAGAAAATAGGGTATCTTGGTCTGCCATTAAAATTCGATCACCAGACTTTAGGCCTGCTTTTTTACTTGGCCCTCCTTCTAAAACACGGCTAACAGCTATAGTGTCCTCCAACATGCGGAATTGCACTCCAATTCCTTCAAAATTCCCCTGCATACTTTCAGAAAGAGACTCACTTTGAATTGCAGGAATGTATATCGAATGTGGATCCAGCTCATCTACAATATTCTCAATTACTTCTCTTACAAGACTATCTGCATTAATCTCATCTACATAGTCATTTGTCAAATAAGTAATTAGGCGATTCAACTTATTTATACTTGGGTGACTAGAATTTGTAGCTGAAATTTTTAAATCATTTTGGGTTCCAAATAAATAGCCTATTGACAGAGAAAGTAAAACAATAAGAATCAAAAAAACGGTATTTCTTTTCACAAGTAATATTATGTTATTCAGGAATGTAAGTTAAAGATACTCCTGCTCTCTTTAAAAAATCTAGCCCCGTCGTATCTTTATACTCCTTACTGTAAACCACTCTTATAAGACCCGACTGATGTATTAGCTTACTACACTCCTTACAAGGAGATAATGTTATATATAGAGTTGCTCCTTTACAAGATTGTGTTGAGGCAGCGACCTTTAAAATGGCATTTGCCTCAGCATGTAATACATACCATTTGGTAAAGTGCTCTTCGTCTTCACAAATGTTTTCAAAACCTGAAGGTGTTCCGTTATACCCATCTGAAATTATCATTCGATCTTTAACAATCAGTGCTCCTACTTTTTTTCTTTTGCAATAGGAAAGCTGACCCCAAGTTTTGGCCATCTTTAAATAGGATTTATCGAGCTTTTCTTGTTTATTTTTTACCATTGACACGAAGATAGCATTTAGGATTTATCTAATTTTAAATTCTCTCAAAAATCATTGATATTGCCTGTGATAAAATCAGTGCACCTACTAAAAGTTCCCAACGGTCTTTGGATTGATTAAAAGCTTTTATAACAATTAAGGTGATTAAAAGTACTACAATCACTATTGCAATTTGGGCAAACTCCACTCCAATCGCAAATGAAAATAATGAAGAGCTTACATCATCCTCTGGAATTAACATTTTGAAATATCGACCAAAACCTAAACCGTGAATAACACCGAATAAAACTGTTATAAATGGAAAAAAATAATTCTTATTAATTATACGATTGTGTTGTTTTGGAAAAAATAGAATTATTGCATTTAATGCTATTGTAATTGGAATTAGCAATTCAATCCAATAAGATGAAACAGGTACTTCAAAATAAAAATTCCCTATCAAGGACAGCGTATGACCTATTGTAAATAATGTTACCCACCATATAAGTTTTCTGCCTTGTTTAAAGGTAAATGGCATTGCCAATGTAATTATAAAATAAAAATGGTCTAGACCCTCCCAGTCTATTACATGCCAAAATCCAAGTTTTATATAAAACCAAATTATATCTATCATATTCCCCTTTCTTTTTGGATTGCTTCATACGCTTTTTGTACTTCTTGAAATTTTTCTTGTGCTCCTTTTATTAATGCAGGATCCTTAGACTGAAGTTTATCTGGATGATATTTCTTCGCCATTTCTCTGTAAGCCTTTTTAATTTCTGCAGATGTGGCACTTGAAGAAATCTCCAAAATTTTATATGCACTTTCAGTATCTTTTATAAACATGGCCTTTATACTTTCAAAATCAGCAGAACGAATCCCAAACCCTTCAGCAATTTGACTGATCTTACTAAGCTCTGATTGAGAAACAGTACCATCCGCTATACCAACTCCAAAAAGGAAATGAATGACTTGCAAGCGAGTTTCGTAGGGTGTTTTTTCAACAAAAATTTTTGTTAAATCAGGAATACTTTGAGCTTCTTTTTTTATTTGTTGATTAAAAGTTTCAAAAATTTTTGAAGCACTCTCTCTACCATAGTTAGTTAGAAAAAAATTTCTAACAAACTGAAGTTCCTGGTGCTTGACTTCACCATCTGCCTTAATCACAATTGCAGAAAGAGCCAAAAGATTGAGCTGTAAGGTTCCGGGTTTAGTAGTTGAAAATTGATTTTTAAAAATAGAACGGGGTCCAACTTCCAGACGGTCTATCATACCACCAATAAAAAAACCCAATAATGCTCCTGGAAATCTCAATAAATAATATCCCAGGAATGCGGCAATCCACTTTATCATATTTTGTAAATTATTTTTATACAAATTTGCCAAATAAAATTGGCCCTGCAAAACCAGAGGGATGCCATTAATTCATATATTTGAAAAAAAAAATATGTATCCTGCTGAATTAGTAAAACCAATGCGTGAAGAGTTAACCAATATCGGATTTAATGAATTGTTAACTTCGGAAGACGTATCTAATGCTCTTGCAAAACCAGGAACCACACTTGTGGTTGTAAATTCAATTTGTGGATGTGCTGCTGCTAATGCTAGACCTGGTGTTAGCTATGCTTTAAAAAATGAAAAAAAACCTAATAATTTAGTTACCGTTTTTGCTGGTGTTGATACTGAAGCTACAAAAAGTGCCAGAGACATGATGGTTCCTTTCCCTCCTTCTTCTCCAAGTATTGCTTTATTTAAAGATGGTGAGTTAGTTCATATGATTGAACGACATCATATTGAAGGACGTCCAGCTGAACTTATTGCAGAAAATCTAAAAGGAGCATTTAACGATCACTGCTAATTTAAGAAAGTTAATTTTTAAAAAGTTCGAGGATTTGTTAATATAAAATTTAAACGATTTTATTTAACTAATCATTAAAATTATTATTATTCCTTTTCAGGAAGCACAATGGTAAATGTAGTCCCTTTTTTAATCTTGGAAACGCATTTGATTGTTCCCTTATGTGACTCAACAATATTTTTAACAATTCCAAGTCCAAGTCCCATGCCTGAGTTTTTAGTGGTAAATTTAGGTTCAAAAATTTTTTCTTTATTTTCAATTGATATGCCATTTCCATTATCCATAATCGAAAGGATGATTTGATTTGGTTCTGAGAAAAGTTGAACACCTATTCGTGGTATTTTGCTTTTTGGAACAGATTGTAGAGCATTTTGAACTAAATTGGTGATAACTCTAACCCACTGCGTTCGGTCTAGTTTATAATATATATGGGCCTTATTAGAGGAAAAAAAAATGTGTTTATGATGAAAAATATTTACCGCCATTTGAGTTAATTCTACCAGGTCGCAATCCTTCATATTAGGCTTTGGTAGTGTAGCAAAATCTGAAAAGGCACTGGCTACTTCACTCATAGTGTCAATTTGCTGTATTAGAAGATTTGAGAAATCATTAACTTTCCTTTGAATATCAGGATCATTGGGGTCATAACGATTCATAAAACTTTGAATGGTTAAACGCATAGGTGTAAGTGGATTTTTTATTTCGTGTGCTACCTGTCGAGCCATCTCTTGCCAGGCTTGTTCTCGTTCTGTTTTAGCTAATTTTTCTGCACTATCTCTCAGATCATCTACCATTTTATTATACGATTGAACCAAACTATCAATTTCGCGTGTAGCATTTTTTAAATGTATTTTCTCATTCTTTTTTTCCAAACGCATCTTACTCATGCTGATCTTAATTGTTTCTAAAGAACGTGTAACATATTTGGATAAAAAATAGGCTATCAAAATGACACCAGCTAAAAGTAAAATATATATCTGGTATAAATTCTCGATAAATGTATTTAACTCGTTTTCGGAAAAAGAAACATCTTCAAAATAGGGATAAAATAAGATAGCATAAGGTTTACTAAATCGATCATTTAATATCTTATATGATGCATGGAATTTGTCAATATCTGATTTATAATGTTCAACATAACTTCCCCCTTGTGATTGTTTTATTTTATCTAATAAAGATTTACTAAGTTTATAATTATTCGCCACCACTTCGAGGGGGGAGTGATAAATAAAAATTGGATTGCCTTCAAGTTTAAATAAAGAAAACTGAACGTTATGAATTTTATTTATTTTTTCAAAATCAGAAGTGAACTCCTCCCAAACCTTAACAGGTTTGTTCATAAGATCATGTTTTTCAGCTAAATACTCTATATGAGTCTGAATCTGAAATTCTTTTCTTGCCAAACGCCCCAAATGATAATTCTCACGTTGGGATTCATATTGAATAGTAGTTGTCCCTAAAATCAATAATCCTGCTATGGCCAACATACCAATCATAACCATAAAAAGACGAGTTCTAAATGAAATTCTTTTAGGAATTTTGAATCTTTTGATCATATATTCTTTCTAGTTTTTTTATAAAGCCTTATTCCTAAAACTAGAACTGCCGCCAAGCCTAAGATACCCAAAAGTACTCCAATCCAGTTAAGACTATCTTTTAAGATGGCTAAAAATACTATCGCAAAAAGTAATAATGTAGCACCTTCGTTCCAAATTCTCATAAATATTTCACTATAGTCAATCCTGTCTTGCTGAAGTTTTAAGAAAATTAGATGAGTTTTCAAATGATAAACGATTAAAAGTGCAACAAAAGTAAGCTTAAGATGCATCCAACTTTGAAAAAGCCATGAGGGCATTAGCAACAAGAGCCAAATGGCAAATATTATAGCTAAAATGGCTGAAGGCCATGTTATGATGTACCATAACCTCCGAGACATGATTTTTAGTTGAGGTATTAATATATCTGATTCTTGTTTTTCCTTTTTAGAGGCTTCTATATGATAGATGAATAGCCTTGGAATGTAGAACAATCCAGCAAACCAAGTAATTACAAAAATCAGATGTAAGGCTTTGATATAATTATAATACAATTTGGTTTATTTTAATGTTAAGTAATCTAAATCTAATTTTGAAAATTCTTTATTAAAAGTTTCTAAATCTTCCGTAATAAGCTTTTTATAGTTTTCCAAGTGCTCATTAATTTTGGTTGTAAGGATTTTACGCATCACTTCATCTTGATCTGTTGGAGGAAAATCGTTCATAGTTACCAATTCATTTAAATAACCTAATTTATTTGTTAACTTTATTGGAAAATTCAAGGGGTCTTGATTACTCCTATTTTGGGTTTGGTATAATGCTTTTTCAATCTCAGTTAAAAAATCAATAAGTTCTTTAGATTTTTCATAAAGTGTAATTACTTCCTCCTTTTCCTTGTAGCTTTTTTGAAAATCTTGTAGCTTTTTACGAATGATTCGAATATTTTCAATTGCCATATGTGCCTTATCGGCAGTTGCGTTTGTTTGGTTAACGAAATTAAACTGGCGTCTCATATCTTCTAATGTTGCTTCAGAACGAGGATCTGGAAGTATTTCAAAAGACTGCTCTTTAGTATCCCCATTTTTAATAAGAGTTACCTTGTAACTCCCAGGTACAGCTTTTGCTCCTAAAAATGAGACACTCCAAAAAATCATACCTTCTAGTATTTTTGCTCCTTTATAACGTGTATCCCAGACGAAGGTATTTCCCCCCTGTTTTACATCTAATTTATTTTCTTTATCAACAGAACTGAATTTTTTTATTAAAGACCCATCTTTTTCTTTAAAATACAATAATAAAGTATCTTTTTTAGCATCATAATCTTTTAAATTAAAATTTATAACTACACCATTTGGAAGATTTGTCCCCTGAGTGAGTGATGGACTTTTAAGGGTCCCCCCTATAGTTCGATAACTATTTTTTGGTTTAAAAAGATTAATCGGTTGGTAAGCAGTTTTTGAACCAATTTGATGGAGAACTGTCAAATCATCTAAAGCCCATAGACTTCGCCCTTGAGTAGCAACAATCAAACTATTTTCTTTTATAACTAAATCTGTTATTGGAACAATTGGGAGGTTTAACTGAAATGAATTCCATGAGTTTCCATCATCAAAAGAAATATACATACCCGTTTCCGTTCCAACGTAAAGCAACCCTTTTTTGTTTGGATCAGCACGAAGAACCCGAGTAAAATGTTCAGAAGAAATCCCTGCGGTAATAATACTCCAAGTTTTTCCATAATCGAGAGTTCTATAGAGATAAGGTCTAAAATCTCCTTTTTTGTATAAAGTTCCAGCAACATAACAAATTGCTGGGTCAAATGGCGAAGGTTCAATACTATTAATCATTAACCATTTTGGCATTACAGGTGGTGTTATATTTTCCCAATTCTTGCCTCCATCATGAGTTAAATGTAATAAACCATCATCACTTCCTACCCAAATTAGTCCCTCTTTTAAGGGAGATTCGTTTGCTGCAAAAATGGTACAATAATATTCTACTCCAGTATTGTCCTGTGTGATAGGACCTCCTGAAGATTTTAATTTTTCAGGATCATTTCGTGTTAAATCTGGACTAATAACCTTCCAGCTTTGTCCTTCATTTTCTGAAACATGAACATGATTTGAAAATGTATATAATTTTTTTGGGTCGTGTTTGCTAAAATGTATTGGGAAGTTCCATTGAAAACGATATTTCATTCCTTCTGCTCCATATCCCATAGGATTATCTGGCCATACATTTATCCCCCGTACTGTATTTTTATTATGGTTGACCCTAGTTAAAAAACCGCCGTAGCTACCGCCATAAACGATATCGTTATTATTTGGATCTACGGCAATATGAGCTGATTCTCCGCCTGCAGTCTCTTCCCAGTCTGATTCTGAAATGCCATTTCCTGAAGAACGGTAGTTTATTCTTAATGTAGAATTATCCTGTTGAGCGACATATATACGAAATGGGAAAGAGTTGTCTGTTGTTACTCTATAAAATTGTGCTGTTGGTTGGTTGTGATATGTACTCCATGTTAAGCCTGCGTTAAAAGAAACTTGAGCACCACCATCGTCTGCTATTATCATTCTTTGGTTATCTTCGGGTGCAATCCATAAATCATGATGGTCTCCATGATTTGCATCATTACTTGTAAAGGTTTTTCCACCATCTTTTGACTTATGATATGATACATTCATAACGTAAACAATGTCCTCATCTTGAGTATCAGCATAAATTTTTGAGTAATACCAAGCACGTTGGCGCAAAGCTCTACTATCGTTAATATGACTCCAAGTGATTCCTCCATCATCTGAACGGTAGACTCCACCTTCATCCTTATTTTCAACAATGGCCCAAACTCGCTGAGAATTTACTGGTGATACAGTCACGCCAATAATTCCCAAAATCCCCTTAGCAAAACCTTGGTTATCACTAATTTCGGTCCAATTTTTTCCCTCGTCTGTACTTTTCCAGAGTGCTGAACCTTCACCTCCACTGTTTAAACTGTAAGGAGTTCTATTTAAACGCCAGGTAGAAGCATAAAGTATTCTAGGATTAGAGGGATCTATTACCAACTCCACTACTCCTGAATGTTGGTTTGAAAAAAGTATTCTTTCCCAATTTTTTCCACCATCAATACTTTTGTAAACTCCGCGCTCAGGGGTAGGTTTATATATATTTCCTAAAACTGCTGCATACAGGATATCTGGGTTTTTGGGATTTATCACAATTCGAGGAATATGTCGTGACTTTGGTAAACCAGAAAAAGTCCATGATTTGCCAGCATTAACAGTTTTCCATATTCCGTAACCAGATGAAACGTTCCCCCTTACTGTTACTTCTCCACCTCCAACATATATAACATTAGGGTCGCTTTTTGAAACTGAAACAGATCCAATACTTCCCCCGAAATATCCATCTGATATATTTTCATAGGTTGTACCACCATCTTCAGTTTTCCATACACCTCCTCCTGCAGATCCAAAATAATATAGATCTGGTTTACCAGGAACCCCAGTTACAGCGGAAGAGCGTCCACCTCTAAATGGTCCAATTGAACGATACTTCAAAGACTCATATATACTTTCAGGATAGCTAACAATATTTTTTTTGCTTGGTCTTTTGGATTGAGAATTTATAGATTGAAATACGATTAAAAATACTATAGAAGCATTTAACAAGAGTCTTCTGCAAAGAATTATAGATTTCATAATTTGTTTTTTCAGTGAAAATAAAAGTATAAAAATAAATTGTATGTAAGATTTGAAAGTTATCAGTTAAATCTGGGCTTTTTATGTTAATTCTTTCCTAACAGCACGATTTAAAAAATAAGCTGTGACAAGGGTGGATAATAAATCTGACAAAGGAAAAGCCATCCAAACACCAATTAAACCATAATATTTTGGTAATGTAAAGAGAAGTGGGATAAAAAAGAGTCCCTGACGACTTAATGTAAGTAACAAAGCAGGTAATGCTTTACCAATGGCTTGAAAATATGCTGAACCAATAAGTTGTATACCAATTATAGGCAAAGCCATAAAAACATATCGTAAAGCAATAGGAGTGTCAATGCAAACTTTTACTTCATTAGAAAATATCCCTGGAATAAAATTAGAAAAAATAAAAATTAGGATAAAGACAAGACTTGCTAAAATACTAGCGTATAGTATAGAAATATTTATCACCTTTCTTACTCTTTGCCAATTCTTAGCCCCATAATTGAAGCCTGCAATAGGAAGAAATCCCTGAGTTATTCCAAAAATGGGAAAAGTAGCAAACATCAACATTCTACTTATAATTGCATATACCGTAATTGAAGCTTCGCCTCCATATGAAAATAAAATATTATTTACTAATAATACAGTAAGACTGACCATTGCTTGTCGCAACAGGGTAACTGACCCTAAAGACGAAATCTCTTTTACTATTCCAAATTGGATTTTAAATGCACTAAGATTTGGTATCAGAGAAGATCTTCGAGAAATAAAAAAATATAATATGTAAGACACACATACTGCGTAAGAAAGTGTTGTTGCCCAGGCGGCACCCATCATCCCCCAATCAAAAATTTTTATAAAAATATAGTCTAACAATAAATTAGAAACTGAAGGTAAAAGCATCGCATACATAGCATCTTTTGGTTTCCCTTCAGCACGAATTGTGTTATTGGCCATCATACATAAAGCAAGGACTGGAACACCATATAAAACTATTACATAATAGGTTTTTGCTAAATCAAATAAATTTCCTTTTCCTCCAAATAATATTATAATTTGATCAACGAAAGCTAATCCAAAGATTACGAAAACACAAGTAAGGGTAAGTGTTAATGTAACTTGGTTGCCAAAGGTCTGAGTTGCTTTCAGTATATTTTTGTCTCCTAAACTTCTTGAAATAATTGAGGCTCCTCCAATACCAATCGCCATTCCCAAAGCCGCAATAAAAAATGAAACCGGCAAAACAACATTAATTGCAGCGATAGCATTAGATCCAATCCACTGTCCTACAAAAATAGTATCAATTAGTATATTCAGTGACATTACTAAAATCCCAATAGAAGCAGGAATAGCTTGCTGGATAAGTAATTTTGGTATGGGTAGTATTCCTAAGAGTTCCGTTGAAGGGTTTTTCATTTAGCACTTTGATTAAGTGCCCATTCATCAATCCACCGACTAAGAACATTGACCCATTCATCTCGGTCATTAATACAAGGAATTACATGTAAAGTTTTTCCCCCGTTTTCTTCAAAATCTTCCGCAGCTTCCATACCAATTTCCTCTAATGTCTCCAAACAATCTGAGACAAAAGCTGGAGTGGCAATAGCTAATTCCAGAGTTCCATTTTTTGCAAATTTTTCAACTGTTTTGTCTGTGTAGGGTTTTAGCCATGATCCTAAAATTGAAACTCTGGATTGGAAACTCGTCGAAAAAGTTCCTTGTTTTAATTCAAGATATTCAGCTACTTTTATAGAAGTCATCTCACATTGATGACGATAACAAAATTCATGAGCTGGTGAATCTTCAAAACAGCATTTTCCATCCATTTTACAATGAGAATTTGTTATATCTGATTTTCTAATATGACGCTCCGGTACTCCGTGATATGAAAACAATAGATGTTCCCAATTCTTGCCCTGAAGTTCTTCTTGAATAGAATTACCTAAAACCCTAATATAATCAGGATGATTGTAAAAAGAAGGTAATGAGGTGAGTTGCATTTCAGGAAAAAATTCTTTTTGAAGTTTGTTTGCTAGAACTAAAATAGTTTCTGTTGTGGCCATTGCAAATTGGGGGTATAAAGGAATAATCAATACATCCGTAACTCCAAGATGTTTTAAATTTTCCATACCTTGTTTAATGGACGGATTCCCGTATCTCATGGCCAACTCTAAAGGAGGTGAAATTTTTTTCTGAATTTTTTGTTGTAATCTTTTTGAGATAACTATTAATGGTGATCCTTCATTCCACCAAATTTTCTTGTACGCTTTAGCTGACTTTTTTGGACGAGTTTTTAAAATAATTCCTTTTACCAGGAATGTTCTAAACCACTTGGGTAAATCAATCACCCTTTCATCCATTAAGAATTCATCCAAATAATCTCTTACGTCGTTTGTGTCAGTACTATCTGGCGAACCTAGATTGACTAATAAAACTCCTTTCATGCACAATTTTTTACGAAGATACTGAACCTAAATATTTCTTTGGAGTAGTTCCATATTTCTTTTTAAAAGCGGCTATGAAATGGCTTCCTGTGCTATATCCTAGCCTTAGGCCAACTTCATTTACGTTATACTTTTGAGAATCTAGCATTCTACGGGCCTCATTCATTTTGTGATCCAGCAAATATGAAAATACTGTATCACCATAAAGCTGTTTAAAACCATCTTTTAATTTTTTTAGTGATAAACCAATTTCAATTGCTAACTGCTCTAATGATGGCGGATCGGTCATTCGTTCTAAAATTATTTTCTTTGCATTTCTTATTTTTTGAACATTCTCCTCGTCCACAAGAAAGGGACACTGTTCAATGGATGGATCTTCATTTTTGTTAAAATAAAGACTTAAAAGTTCATAAACCTTTCCTTTGAAATATAACGATTTCATGCTATCGTGTACTTTAGCTTGTAGAATTTGACTTAATACAACAGCAATGGGAGAGGAAAAGGGAAGATTATCGTAATACTTTCTTGTTTTATTCTCCGGACTCAAAAATGAAATATGATCAGCATCTGAAGAAAACAGTGAATGAAATTTCGTGATAGAAATCAAAACACTTACCATCCATGTATCAGAAGATAATTCCACATCTATGGGTAAAGCTTTTTGAGGATTATAAAGCAACATAGAATGGTCCTCTCTTACTTGAAAGGTATAATTACCATCATTAAATATGAAATTTGTTTGCCCTTTTAAGCAAAAATGAAATTGTATAACATCTTGATTTACAGGATATTCTTTCTTTAATACTTCCTCGCTATCATTTTTTAATCTTAAAACAAAAAGACCAGTTTCAACTTCTGTTTCAAAAAATGAACTTATATCGTTATTTTTCATAAGAAAAATTTTATTAAAAATAATTAAAACCTTTCTAAAACAATACGAAAATAGGGATTTATATAATTGTAAAGAAAAAATAGTTTTATACCTTTTTAGTTATTTATAAACTTTTTAGCGTTATTTTTTAGCCTATCCCTAACTTATTTTTGTCTACAAAAATTGGAAATAAATCTTTGAAAAAAGCACACCATTTCTTTGCAATAGGACTTAGCTTCAAAACTGCAAACATTGACCTAAGGGGAGAGTTTAGTCTTAATGATTCAATGCAGCATGCTCTATTTTTAGATGCTAAAGAAAATAATTTACAAGACTTAATTATTATAAATACTTGTAACAGAACTGAACTATATGCTTGGGCTAAAAATGCTGAAATTCTGACAAATTTACTTTGCAAGCATTCGGGTGGAAAAAAAAATATTTTTGAAAGAATAGGATATTGCTATAAAGATGATGAAGGAATAAACCACCTCTTTCGAGTTGGAACTGGACTCGAAAGTCAAATTTTAGGTGATTTTGAAATAATTAGTCAGATAAAGCAAGGTTTTTATAGATCAAAAAAAATGGGACTAGCTCAAGGGTATCTTGAACGTTTAACAAATGCTGTAATTCAGGCAAGTAAAAGGATAAAAACTGAAACTGAAATATCAAGCGGAGCTACATCGGTTGCCTATGCATCTGTTCAATATATTCTAAAAAATATTGAAGATATTTCTAGCAAGAATATATTACTTTTTGGAACAGGTAAAATTGGTACGAATACTTGTGAAAATCTTGTTAAACATACAAAAAATGATCACATTACCTTAATCAACAGGACCCAAGCCCGAGCTGAAAAGATAGCTGGAAAATTTCCAGTTATTGTTAAACCATATGGTGAATTAACTTCTTTAATTCATGATGCCGATGTCCTTGTTGTGGCAACTGGAGCCCAAAAGCCTACAATTTCTGAGGATCTTATTCATAAAACTAAGCCTTTACTTATTCTTGATCTTTCCATCCCCAGAAATGTTTCTTCGAAAGTTAATAATCTTAAAAATATAAAAGTAGTCCATCTAGATGAACTTTCTCAAATTACTGATGCAACTTTTGAAAAACGTAAAAAATATATACCAAAGGCTGAAATTATAATTGAGGAAGTAAAAGCTGAATTTTTAATTTGGCTCAAGCATCGAAAATATATCCCAGCTTTAAATGCATTCAAAAAAAAGATTACAGTCTCTAAAAAAGAGGAAGAACAAGTCACCCAATATTTGAATAACTGCTTTGGTTATCAAAAAAAACAACAAATTGCTCAAAAAATTACTGGACAAATTGCTGCATATCTAAGAGAAAATCCTCAATGTGCCGAAGAAACAATCGAACTTATTGAAGATGTTTTTCAACTTACGTCTGAGAAATCCTATCAAAGATGATCCGAATTGGAACCCGAAAAAGCGCATTAGCTCTGTGGCAAGCAAATTACGTAAAGGATCAATTAGAGAAAAAAGGACAATCATGTATTTTAGTTACTATTGAAAGTAGTGGAGATCAAAATTTATTAAAGCCCCTTTATGCAATGGGTATACAAGGGATTTTCACTAAAGCTTTAGATCATGCTCTTTTAAACAATGATATCGACATAGCTGTTCATAGTCTAAAAGATGTACCAACTTTATTAGCAAAGGGAATTAAAATATCTGCTTATCTTAAAAGAGGAGCTGCAAATGATATTATGGTTTATCAAAAAAAATTTATCAATTGGGAAAAAAATAATCTCATTGGAACAGGTAGCCTCAGGCGCAAAGCGCAATGGTTAAGGAAATATCCATATCATATTACTGAAAATCTTAGAGGCAACCTACAAAAAAGACTTGACAAACTTAGTAAATCAAAATGGGGTGGAGCTATTTTTGCTCAAGCTGGTTTAGAACGCATAAATCTTTTGAAAAATAAATTTGAAGTCTTAGACTGGATGATTCCGGCTCCTGGACAAGGCACTATTTGTGTTGCAAGTTTAGAAAAAAATAAAGTTCTAGGAGAAACAGTTAAACCCTTAAATTGTATTGATACTCAATTATGTTCTGAAATTGAAAGAACCTTCCTTAATAAATTAGAGGGTGGTTGTACAGCCCCTATAGGTGCTCATGCTTTTATAAAAGAAGAGGAGATTAACTTTCATGGAGGACTTTTTTCATTGGATGGAGCAAAAGCTATTTTTTACAAAACAAAAGTAAATATAAATAAAGCAGAAGGGCTTGGTAGAAAAGCTGCATCTCAAATCTTAAGAAAGGGTGGATATGAATTGATGTTAGAAATAAAAAAACTGATGAAATGAGATTACTTGCGACAAAATTATTAAGCACAAATTTTAAAGAAGCCTTGATAAAAAATGGTATAACTTTGATCGAATTTCCACTAATAAAAATAAACCCAATTGAGGTGTATAACCACAATGTTCAGTCTAATTTAATTTTTACCAGTCAAAATGCTGTGAAAATTGCTTTTGAATCTGATAAGATCAAATTGAAGATAAGAGGAAAGAAATATTTTTGTGTTGGTGAAAAAACAAAAGCTATTTTGGAAGAAATGGGCCAAAAAGTAATTAAAATGAAAGAAAATGCTAGAGACTTAGCTAATTTCCTAGCAGAGGAATACAATAGCCACTCATTTTCTTTTTTTTGTGGGAAACGAAGAAGGACTGAAATTGAGTCTTTATTCATGAAAAACAATAAAGTTTTACAAATTCATGAGCTCTACGATACAATATTTACTTCCAAATCTTTTAAAACAGAATTTGATGGGATTATATTTTTTAGCCCTTCAGCAGTTTTAAGTTTTTTTACTAAAAATTCATGGTCAAATTACACTCATGGCTTTTGTATCGGCCCAACTACTGGTGAAACTTTAAGTAACTTCACAACAAATTATAGTCTGGCTAAACATCCAAACGAAAATGAACTCTTACTATCAATAAACAAATATTATAGTCGGTTTTATGCTAAAAAATGATCTGTTTTTAAAAGCCCTTAGGGGAGAAACCGTAAGTCGTCCCCCAGTATGGATGATGCGACAAGCAGGAAGATATTTACCTGACTTTATGGTTCTTAAACGTAAATACGACTTCTTTACTCGTTGCCAAACACCTGATCTTGCAACTAAAATCACAATAATGCCTATCGATCAAATAAGCCCTGATGCTGCTATTTTATTTAGTGACATATTGGTAGTTCTTCAAGCAATGCAAATACCAGTTGAAATGAGAGATGGATTTGGCCCTTGGATTCCAAACCCAATTAGATCTCAAAAAGATTTAGACCAAGTGATAATTCCCGATATTAATGAACACTTGGGATATGTAATGGATGCTATTAAATTGACCAAAATTGAACTAAATGAAAGTGTTCCCCTGATTGGATTTGCTGGTTCTCCATGGACTTTATTGTGCTATGCAGTTCAAGGTCAAGGTTCAAAAAACTTTGAAAAAGCAAAAGGTTTCTGTTTTAGTCAGCCAGAAGCTGCCCATGATTTACTTCAAAAAATAACAGATACTACGATATTATACCTAAAAGAGAAAATTATATCTGGGGTTAATGCAGTTCAAATTTTTGACTCGTGGGGAGGCTTGCTTTCTCCAGAAGATTACAATATTTTTTCTTGGCCTTATATACAACAAATCATTACCGCATTGAAAGATGAGATCCCAGTAATTGTATTTGGGAAAGGTTGTTGGTTTGCTTTAAACGAAATGGGTAAGTCTGGAGCTTCAGCCATAGGTGTAGATTGGACATGTTCCGCTAGAAATGCACGTTATCTCTCTGGGGGACAAGTTACCTTGCAAGGGAACTTTGACCCTTCACGTTTGCTATTACCTATTCCAAAAATTACTGAAGCAGTTTATAAAATGATAAATGAATTTGGAAAAGATCGCTACATAGTAAATTTAGGCCATGGTATACTACCCAATATTCCTGTTGATCATGCCAAAGCATTTGTGGATGCAGTAAAATCTTATTATTAATGAAAGATTTATTTTATAATTATATTAAGTCTTTGCAAGATAAAGTGACAAAAGAATTTGAATCTATTGATGGAAAAGCAATCTTTAAGGAAGACTTATGGGAAAGAATCGAAGGGGGAGGCGGAAGGACTAGAATCATTGAAAATGGCAACGTGATTGAAAAAGGAGGGGTCAATATTTCGTCTGTCCATGGAGAACTTCCTAAAAGTATGCAAGATTATTTTAAGGTAGGGAAAGTTGATTTTTTCGCATGTGGTTTAAGCCTAGTAATTCATCCTCTAAATCCAATGGCTCCAACTGTGCATGCAAATTGGCGCTATTTTGAAATGTACAATAAAGAAGGTGGAATTTTAAAACAGTGGTTTGGAGGAGGATTGGACTTAACACCTTTTTATCTTTTTGAAGAAGATGTAAAATATTTTCACCAAACTTGTAAGGCCATATGTGATAAGCATAATTCTAAATATTATTTAACTTTTAAACGAAATTGCGATGCTTATTTTTTCAATAAGCATCGAAATGAAGCAAGAGGCGTGGGTGGTATTTTTTTTGATTATTTGAAAAAGGATGACACCTCCAGCTTGAAAGATCACTATAAATTTGTAACTGGATTAGGTGACTCCTTTTTAAATGCCTACACCCCATTATTAAAAAAACGAAAAGATATAAAATATACTGCCGCAAATAAAATCTGGCAGGAAGTAAGGAGAGGACGTTATGTTGAATTTAATCTTATTCAAGACAAAGGAACCCTTTTTGGGTTACAAACAAATGGAAGAATTGAAAGTATATTAATGAGCTTACCACCTAAAGTCCAATGGAAATACAACTATCACCCTGAACCAAATACGGAGGAAGCACGTCTTTTAAAAGTTTTAAAATTTCCTATAGACTGGGTTTAAAATTATCGTACATGAATGAAAACATAATATTTTGTATTTTACTTACTAATCTAGCTTTGCTATGAATACCCTATACATCTTATTTACATTGCCCTTATTAATTATTTTCTCCTATTTGTTTGACGCCTTTTCTAGAAAAACAAAATTTCCTTCTGTAATTTTATTAATGACAACGGGTATTATATTTCGTTTTTTTATTTCATTTACAGGGTCCAATGACTTTGCATTTTTAGATAATTTAATCCCCGTGTTAGGTACAATTGGTTTAATATTAATTGTTCTAGAAGGAGCTATTGAACTTGATATCAATCGTGCAAAATTACCAATTATTTTGAAAGGTTTTTTAGCAGCATTTGTAATACTTATTGCCAACATTTTTGTTTTGCAATGGGTCTTTGAAAATATTTTTGGAATTCAAAATACCATTGCTATTTTATTTGCAATACCCCTTTCAATTATAAGTAGTGCCGTTGCTATTCCATCTGCAGAAAATATGATAAATAAAGACAGAGAATTTATAGTCTATGAATCTACATTTTCTGATATTTTGGGAATTATGATATTTAATTATGCATTAAGACAATTTGAATCTAATCAAGCTCTTGTGGGAGTAGAGCCTTTTGTTTCTCTTGTATTACAGATATTTGGAGTAATTATAATCTCATTACTTATTACCTATGTCTTATTTAGACTAATGCAAAAAATTGATCATAAAATTAAATTTTTTTTAATCCTTTCACTGCTAATATTAGTTTATGCTTTTGGAAAACTATTCCATCTTCCTGCTTTAGTAACCATTTTTATTTTTGGAATCTTTATGAGTAATGTCAAAAGCTTACTCCCTGGTTTTTTAAGAAGATATCTTGATTTGGATGCTACAGAAAAAGAAATTCACGAGTTTCATATCCTAACTGCTGAATCCACTTTTTTAGTTAGGACTTTTTTCTTTTTATTCTTTGGTTTTTCAATTCAAATCTCAGAATTTATGAGCCCCATTCCTCTTTTTTATGGCTTGCTAATATTTCTTATTATTTTTATTATACGCTATTTATATTTTACAACTACTAATTTAAAAATAAAACCTAGTCCACTTGTATATATGTCTCCTAGAGGTCTGATTAGTATACTATTATTTATTCAATTAAAAGATGTTGACTTTATCAATTTAAATCAAACCCCAATTGATGAACGTGTATTACTAATTGTTATATTAATTTCAATGCTAGTAATGCTTTTGAGTACTATAAAAAAAGAAAAAGTCAATGAAGAAACGGAAATTAATGACGAGGAATCACTTTCTGTAGAAATGGATATCAATATTCCTCCATCATCAAGTGAAGAAACCAAAAACTTATAAAAAAATACTATGTATCCCATTCAACGAAATCGAAGATTAAGATGTAATGAAACTATAAGGGCCTTATTAAGAGAACATAGCTTAAGTCCGGACGACTTTATAGTTCCATTGTTTATAATTGATGGCAAACAAGAAAAAGAAAAAATACATTCTATGCCGGGTTATTTTAGGATGAGTACTGACGTGCTCTCATCACATGTTAAAGTTCTTTGGTCTTTAGGCTTAAAATCAGTCTTGCTTTTTGTAAAAATTCCTGATGCATTGAAGGATAATAAAGGAACTGAAGCGATAAATCCTGACGGATTAATGCAACGTGCAATTAAGACCATAAAAAATGCTGTTCCAAATATGATAGTAATGACCGATGTAGCACTAGATCCCTATTCTTCTTTTGGACATGATGGAATTGTTGAAGAAGGAAAAATTTTAAACGACCCAACAGTAAATGTCCTCTCAAAAATGGCTTTATCTCACGCCCAAGCAGGAGCAGATGTTATCGCTCCTAGTGATATGATGGATGGCAGAATTCTAAAAATCCGGCAGCATCTAGAAGAAGAGAGTTTTACAGATACTATAATTATGAGCTACAGTGCTAAATATGCTTCTAATTTTTATGGCCCTTTTAGAGACGCATTGAGTTCTGCTCCTGGTTTTGGAGATAAAAAGACCTATCAAATGGACTTTAAAAACAGAAAAGAAGCATTAATTGAAACAAGACGTGATATAGAGGAAGGAGCAGATATTATAATGGTAAAACCGGGATTAGCATATTTGGACATAATTCGAGATTTGAAAAATAATGTTGATGCTCCTGTTGCAGCATACCAGGTAAGTGGAGAATATGCGATGTTGAAAGCAGCTGCTAAAAAAGGATGGTTAGATCATGATAAAATTATGATTGAACAACTCTTTAGTTTTAAACGTGCAGGAGCTTCAATTATAGCAACTTACTTTGCAGAAGAAGCTGTAAAACTTATCTAGTAAACTTAGCGTTCTGGATTATAAGGCTTTAAATCAATTGTAGAAGAATATCCCGATATAATTTCAGCAACTAATTTTCCTGTAGCGGGACCTAAACTCCATCCCATCATCGAATGTCCAGTTGCCAAGACAAGATTCTCCAATGATGAGTGTCTCCCAATAAAAGGTAATCCATCTGGTGAAAGTGGCCTTAATCCACTTTTAACTTGATCAATCGAAGATTTAGGAATTGTTAACCCTGGATAATAATTTCTCGCTGCTTTGGCAATAGATAGTACTCTCTTATGATTTATTCGGTGATTAATTCCCGAAAGTTCCAGAGTCCCGCCAAATCTGGTAAATCCCTCCATAGGAGTCACAGCAACTTTAGATTCTAATAAGATTGCAGGAATTTTAATTCCTGTTTTTTGATTAACATTTATCCTGTAACCTTTCCCCGCCTGAACAGATAGGTATATCCCTAGCTTCTTTAAAACAAGTTCTGACCAAGCGCCAGTAGCTAAAACAAAATCATCTGCTTTAAATGCACCATTGTTTGTATGTAACTCTAGGATTTGACTTCCTTTTTTTTTAAAATGACTAACTTCAGTTTCCAAAATAAATTTAACACCCTTAGACAGTAAATGCTTCTTTAAGTTACTCATAAATAAATCAGGTGTGGTATGAGCATCACTTTTATACATGAATGCTCCAGCAATATCCATTGG